>CACZNM010000095.1 GCA_902782535.1 uncultured Erysipelotrichaceae bacterium | reverse complement strand
TTTAATAATGAAGTAGATATTAAAATAGAGGATAAAGATTTAAAAATAGATGTCTATCGTAGTAGTGGTGCAGGAGGACAACATGTTAATACCACAGATTCAGCAGTAAGAATAACCCACTTACCAACAAAAATTGTTGTTACTTGTCAAAATGAGCGTAGTCAAATACAAAATAGAGAGACCGCAATGAATATTTTAAAAGGAAAATTAAAATTATTAGAGCTTGAAAAACAAGAGCAAGAAATGAATAGTATTAAAGGTGATAATGTTAATATAGAATTTGGAAGTCAAATCAGAAGTTATGTAATGCATCCTTATTCTCTAGTTAAAGATCATCGTACTAATTGTGAAACAAGTAATGTAATAAAAGTTCTTGATGGAGATTTAGATATTTTTATAGAAAGTTATTTGAAGAGGTAAGTTATGAAAATAAAGACGTTTTTAATAGTAATTATTGGAACTTTTTTAAGTGCATTAGCTTTTACTATCTTTTTTTCACCATATGATATTGTTATTGGAGGAGTTGGAGGAATAGCGATAATACTTAGAGATTTATTCGAGTTTAATGAATCATTAACAGTACTTATTTTGTCGCTAATTTTATATCTCATTGGTATTATCTTCCTTGATAGAAAAGAAATTCTTAAAACTTTTGTTGCGTCAATTTTATTTCCTTTATTTATTTATCTAACAAGTCTTTTATTAACAAAAATCGATTTATCAATTGATAATCGATTATTGGCATCAATATCTGGTGGAACATTATTTGGCTTTGGTTTGGGAATTATTTATAAAGAAGGTTATACAACAGGTGGAATTGATATTGTAACAAAAATATTAAATAAGTATTTTAATATAAGTTTTGGTGTAGGAACTTTAATTTTGGATGGCATAGTAACAATCTCCGGTGCTTTTATCTTTGGTTTTGAAACTTTAATTTACTCTATTATAGCTATTCTTATTTATAGTAATATAATTGATAAAGTAACCCTTGGCCTATTAAATAATCGATCTTTTAATATTATAACTTCTTATCCCGATGAAGTAAAAAAGTTTATCATCGATGAATTACATCATGGGGTTACGATATTAAATGGTAAAGGTGCTTATACAGATGAGAAAAAATCCATTTTATTTGTTGTTATACCTAAAAGAGATTATTATAAATTAAAAGAGGGTATTAAAAAAATCGATAGTAAAGCTTTCTTCGTTGTATCATCCAATTATGAAGTTGGTGGTGGAAAGTGATAGAATATTTAAAAAGAAATTGTCGTAGTATCTTAGAATTTACGTTATCACTTTTAATAGGTGCAATTAATTTTAATTTACTACTTAAACCAATTAATTTAGTAGCAGGTGGAGCATCAGGATTATCTCTTGTATTATCTAATTTTGTTAGTATATCAATAAGTGATTTAATTACCATTGTTTTTGTTATTACTTTTCTATTAGGATTGTTTCTTTTGGATAAAAAAACAGTACGAAGTATTATTTTTGCAAGTATTTTATATCCTGTTTTAGTTAAATTAACTGAGAATATTGCTGATATATTTATGTTTAATTATACGGATTATTTATTAATAACTGTTATATCAGGATTAATTTCAGGAGTTAGTAATGGACTTACTTTTCGAAATAATTATTCTGGTGGTGGTATATCTGTTTTAGCTTTAATAATGAATAAGTATTTTAAAATATCTATTAGTATATCAAATTTTATATGTAATGCTATTATTGTTGTATTAGGTGGATATTTCTATGGCTTTAACATGGTATTATATGCTATTATTCTATTATATATTTCTAGTTTTATAAGCAATATTATTATTCTTGGTGTATCAAAAAATAAAATGATATTTATAAGAAGCAAAGAAAGTACGAAGTTAATTAAATATTTATATGATAAATATCATATTAAAGTTACTGTTCTTGAAAATGAAGAGAAAGATAATAGTACCTTCTTTGTTGTTGTAAATAAATGGTCTTATGCTTCTATAAAAAATGAATTATTAGAAATAGATAAGAACTTATTTTTTGTAACCGATAATTGCTATGAGGTAGGTAAGTAATTAAATTAATTTTTGTACATTATTTTAGTTGAATCTAAACTTTTTAATAGAAGTTTAGATTTTTTATGCATATATTTATAGGAATAACTATGTTTAAATATAAATCATGTGATATAATGATATTAGAATTTAAGATAAGGAGTTTTTATGATAAATATATCAGATGTATTACATCAAAATGATTTATCCTATGTATTAAATGGAATAAGAAGATTGTCGCAATTGGATAATAGAAAAGATATTGATAGAAATCTTCTATTAATAGAAATAGTAAAATCAAAGAGATATCATTTATTACGTGATTATGATTATCATTTGAATGTTAATAATAAAGAAACCTTTGATGAGTTAATTAAATTTATTTTTTCTGATATGGATAATATATTATATTATTTAAGTTCAAACGGCTTTTCTTTTAATGAGGATGAGAAAGAAAGATTTTTTCAAATAATAATAGAAAATAAAAATAATAAATATTTGGAGATTTTTTTTGATCATTTGTCTTTAGATGGTGAATTTATTGAAAGAATTGTTAAGAAAAACGAGGATTATTTTAGAAATTATTTACGAGCTGATAATAATTCGAGCAATATTCTTTATCAATTACAAACCAGTAAAAGTCAAACTTTTATAAAGCTAATATTAGAAGAAGGAAAATTTGATCTTATCAGCGATATGGAAAATTATTCAGTATCAAACTTAAAACTATTGATTAAAGTTATAAAAGATAAATATAAAATACCATATTATCGTTTAGGAAAGAATTTTATGGAGTATATCCTTTCTATAAAGGAAAATTTTGATGCAAATGAATTTTGTGAACTACTATCGTTATATAGTACTATTAAATGGGATAAAGATAGATATGAAACATTATTTCTTGAGAATATAGATTATTTAATTGATATTGTTAGTAAAACCAAGGTAATTCCAATATGTTTATTATTTTCTACGGAATTTAGGGATGAATGTATCAAAAGAAAACGCTATGATTTAGTAGTGCAATGTCTTATTCCAGAGAATATTATGGATAATGATGAATTAATTAATGCTTATTGTAAAGAATTTAATATTGATTATAAAGATTTTTATCAATATCTAAAATGGCTATATGATTATTATAAAAAAAACAATAATATATTTAATACCATGCTAGGATCATTTTTAAAAAAAGATTTATTTACTATCAACAAAGAACATTATGAAAGATTTATTAACGATACAGAGATACAAAATGATATATTAAAAATGAACAATAAAGAATTAAAAGTATTCTCTAAAATATTAGATATGTATGATTATAAAGATTATGATGTTTCTTTTATGATTGTTAATATCATAAAAAATATAAAAGATTATTCTGAATTAATTAATTCTTTAAATATTGATTCTTTAACTGAAAAAGATATAAAATTAATCGTTAGAGTTTTACAATTATCTGGTAATGAATTTAATATTAAAAATCTTTATGATTTACATAACTATGATATTATAAAAAAAGAGTATTTTGATAATAATTTTAAAACTAGTAATCTAGAAAATAATCAAGCCAAATTATTAAAAGTTCTATTTAATATTGATTTAAAAGAAGGAAAATTCATTAATTCTAAATTTTGTTATGATTTTCGTAGTAATAACAATATACTTAATGATTTGAAAAATAGTGAATTACCAAAAGATGTTTATAGTATTTTATCTTTAATCAATAAGATAGTTGAAGCAAAAGAATTATCGGATTTAGAATACTTATATCGTGAGTTAAAAGATACTGTTATTTATAATAAAGAAATTCCTTTAGAAACTTATTTAAAAAGTAGATATGCAGAGTTATATAATAATACTCTTTATCAAATAGATGAGAAAAATGCTGTATATGGACCTAAAGATAATGTTATGAAGCAAGTATCATATAATGGAAAAAATGTTCAAATATGTGTTCCAAAAGAATATTTTTATTTTCTTATTCATTGTGTTGGTACTTGTTCATTGGAATCTGATGTAATTGATTCTAATTATTGCCATGATTGGCTTGATCGACCACAATTACAAGATCATTTTGTCGCTTGTAGTTACATAACTGAAAAAAATATTTATTCTATTAGATCGGATGATAAAGTAATCTATGGCTTTGATTCATTAGAAAATGGTTCGATATTAGGAATGAGTGAAGTTGATGTTGATTCCTATGGCAATTCGTTAAATTACAATGGTTCTCGTATGGCACAAGAAGATGGAAGAGCAAGATATTATGTTCCGTCTATGATGATAAAAAAAACTGGAGATAGTGGTTATAATGAAATCGTTGTCGAAAGAAGAAATACTGATAAAAAGAAAAAGGATTTTAAAAGAAAACCTGATTATATTATTATGATATCAGAATCCATGGAAAAAGATAATTTTTATACCATGGAAGATTTATTTATGAAATATTTATCGTTTATATCACTTGAAGATAGAAAAATGATAAAAAAGACAAATGCTAAAGAAGATATAATTAAAATTTTAAATAAATATGAAGAAGAAATATTAAAAAGTGCTAATGATAAAAATATTTCTTTAAAAAATATGAAAAATATTTATATTATATTAATTATGAAATCAAGGAATTATGAGAATAGTTTAAAAGCAGCAAGTGAATTTGATATTCCTCTTGTAATAATTGATAGGACTTATTATTTTAATAAAATGTTAAATGATTCCTCTTTTTATGATGATGAAACAAAGGATAATATATCAAGAGTATATTTTAGTTCAAATGGATATATAAGAAAAATGATTTTTGATGCTATTGCATATGGGAAAGATGTAATGGAATTATTGAAAAATTTGGATAAATATACGCTAATGAGTAATGATTTTTTAATTGAACATTATTTGCATGAAAAGAAAAATGCAAAATAAAATAGAATTTTTATAGTTTATGTTATTCTAAACTATAGAAACCTTTTTTTGTATGGAGGTTTTTCTTTACTTTTTTATGATTTTGTGATATAATATGTCCCACATAAGGGGGGAATATGAAAATATCACATTTAAAAGTTTATAAGGAAATAAAAGATTATAGTATTAAAAAGGTACTTCCACTAGCAGTAGCTGGTATGCTTATGTTAGTTGGTCTTACTGGATGTAAAAGTAAAGATCATGAACAAGGTGAAAATGTAATTGAAAATCAACAGGTATATACTAAAGTATATAATGTGGGAGAACATATTGTTTCTATTCCATTAGATTTTGATCCAACAAAACAAGTATGTCAATATAAAACATATAAAGGATATAAATGTGTTGGTATTACAACAACTGCATATGGACAAAGATGAATTGTTTTGGTGGAGGTTGTTTATTATTTGTTAATGAATATCCTGTGGAACTTAAGTATACAATTGATAAATATGGTAAAGAAGTTTATGCTATAACAAATAAAAATGATTTAACTATTGATGACCATTTTGGAAAGCCTATAGGGTATGAGGAAGCAGAAGTAGTTGAAGATGAGGAATCAAGAGTATTCAATCCAGGAGAACATCTTATTTCTGTTCCAGTTTATTCAAGCGGATTACGTAACCAAATAGTAAAATTAGTCATGGAATATCAAAGTTATGAAGGATATGAGCCTATAGGTATGGCATGTGCATCAAATGGAAAAATTGATGAATATTTTGCAGGGGGATGTATTTTATATGCAAATATAAAACCTGTAAGATGTCAAAAGATAATTGATAAAAATGGTGAGATATACTATAATCAATTTGGTACAGTAGTAGAAGATACAAAATCATTAGATTAAAGATGTAGATTTTATACATCTTTTTTCTTTATAAGTTTTATTTGATAAGAAAATAGTTGTTTACTATTATCTTTTTTTTTGGTATACTTAAATAATAAAAGGAGTTATATATGATTGTAGATAATGTATTAGATATATTAAGAAATATTTTAGATGTATTGCTTGTTTGGTTTTTATTTTATTATATTTTAAAGAATATTAAGAGTAATGTTAAAATGTCTTTATTATTTAAGGGAGTATTGGTTATAATTTTATTAAAACTATTGAGTACATGGTTGAAACTTAATACCTTGGGACTTATATTAGAGTATATTATTATGTATGGACCACTTGCAATAATTATCATTTTTCAACCAGAAATTCGTGGTGTTTTGGAACAGCTTGGAAGAAGCCAATTATTAGGTCGTCATAAAATTTTGACAGTTGATGAA
>CACZNM010000094.1 GCA_902782535.1 uncultured Erysipelotrichaceae bacterium | reverse complement strand
TGTAAATTTTGTGCTTGTTTAAGCATTGCTTGCATATTCATATTCATCTCTCCTATTCTATTTCAACAAGATCAGACCCAAAAATATCTAAAGCCTGACTTATTAAATTTTCTTCTTCTACTAGTTTACCACATTCCTCTTGAATTTGGTATACTATTTTTTTCTTTTTATCTTCAATATATTTTGCTTTTATTTGTTCAAATTCTTCATTCGTAACAACAACAATTGATAAATGTCTATAGATATTTTCGATAAATTCTTCCGTCATAATCAAATTAGTATATATATTTTCAATTAATCCGTTAGAATTTGTTGTCATAATTGCGTAATCACTTCCTACAACCATAGGCACAACATCAGAAAGAAGCTGTGCAATTTTAGAATATTTCTCATCAACAAAATATTTACTCAAATTTTGCCAAATTTGTGCTAATTCACGCTTATAACTGATATTTGCTGTAGCCATCGAATTATTTATTCTAACCGACTTATTTTGCAAATTTACATGAATTTTGCCACTTATTTGGCCGTTTTTACACTTTTTTTCAAATTTGCTATCATTTTCAACACTTTTAGCATCATCTTTTTTTTGTGTTTTTTCTTCCACGTTTATTTCCCGGGAAATATTTTTTTTACTATTATCTACTTCATCTGTTTTAACGATTTTTTCATCTGTACACACTATTTCACGTGAAATATTACTCATATACTTCAGTAAATAAACTTGGACAATAACCAATGGACTTGCTGCATCTTTTAATTTGTTTAATATATCATTCAAGACATCAATCAAAAAAATATTTTCGTTAATATTTCCTTCTATATTTGTATTATTAACGTAATAATCAACAATTTTATCTTTAGTATAAATCATTATTCTTTCAATAAAATTTTTAAAATCATAACCTTGTTTTTCAATTTTATTAACAACATCTAATACACAAGATACATTTTTTTTCAACAAACATTCATAACAATTCACAATATCTTGTTGTGAAATCATACCATTTAAACTTTTAAATACATCTGAGGTTATTTTGGAATTTGAAAATGAATTTAATTTATCTAACATTCCTATTGCATCTCTTAAACCACCATTGGAATAATAAGCTATTTCTTTAATTGCATCATCTTCAATATCAATCTTTTCTTTTTTTGCTATATATTTTAATCTTTTTTCGAGACTTTCTAGTGAAATTCTTTTAAATGAAAAACATTGACATCTTGAAACAATCGTTTCTGGCACTTCATAAAATTCTGTAGTAGCAAGAATAAATACAACGTGTGCTGGTGGTTCTTCTAATGTTTTTAATAAAGCATTAAAAGCACTATTGGTAAGCATATGAACTTCATCAATAATATATACTTTATATTTTAAATAACTTGGAACAATGGAAATTTTATCTTTTAAATCTCTTATTTGGTCAACTCCATTATTACTTGCAGCATCTATTTCAATTATATCTACACATTGATTATTACATTCATTACAATTATCACAATCATTACATACATCATCTTTTTCATTAAAATGTTCACAATTTATAGCCTTGGCAAATATCTTTGCCATTGAAGTTTTTCCAATACCACGTGGTCCAGAGAACAAATAAGCATGTGATATCTTATTATTATGAATTGAATTAATAAGAATTTTTTTGACATTATCTTGATCAATAAAATCATCAAAAGTATTTGGACGATATTTTCGATAAAGAGCCATATAAGACATAACCCGCCTCCTTATTTATATTATACTATAAAACCGTTCTTCAGATAAAAAAAAACATTAATTTAACAGTAAATTAACGTTTATTTGAAAAAAAATCAGATAATATTTTTGAACAACGATTATCATCAGTATAATGATAATCAACTTTATGACAAAAATCATCATTATTAAATATTTTCTCAACAATTTCTGTATTACTTATAGCATTTGATTTTGTACCAATATACACTTTACTTATCCTAGATTGTTGAATTGCACTAGCACACATTGGACACGGCTCAAGTGTAATATACATTTCACAATCATATAAGCGCCAATCTTTTATTTTTTGGGAAGCCCTTTTAATAGCGATTATTTCAGCATGATTCATTATATTACTTGTTTTCACTTTCAAATTATGTGATTTTGCAATTACAACACCATTTTTAACAATTACTGCTCCAACAGGAACTTCATTTTCTAAAAATGCTTTTTTGGCTTCAGTAAGAGCAAGATTCATATATATATCATTCATATAGTTCTCCAAAAAAAATGTGCACATAAAAGTTGAGTGTTAAGGCTGCTATTTTTCAATTCTGACCTGGTTCCACGCTTTTATTGCACGTATTAATAATACTACATCTTGCTTTATAATGCAATAGTTACTGTAAAATAATAATATAATTCAACTTTATTTCCCGGGAAATATTTTTTTATTGCAATTTATATTTAAATTTAATTATTTTATCTACAAAGATGTTATTTATTTATCAGGAAAACAATATTATAATGAATAATTTGTCACAAAATTTATTCCATCTTCTCAAATTCACATTTTGAAAATTATTTCCCGGGAAATAAAAATACTCATACTTTGTAAAAAAACAATTATCCACAGATATATTGCTTAAATTCAAAAAAAAGTGTAAAACTCGCTAAATAAGTGCCACTTTTGCTGTAAAAAAGCAATTTTCCTATATTTCGCGTGAAATAAAAAGAGAGTTATTCACTCTCTTCAACATCTGATTCTTGTTCTTCTTTCTCAACGATAGCCACTGTTGATACAAGACAATTATCTTTTAGATTAATTAATCGTACACCTTGTGTTGCTCTCTTTAATGTTGATATTTGTTCTAATGATAATCGAATAATAATACCTGTATCAGTAATAATTAAGATATCTTCATCACCTTGAACAGATCTTATTAATACTAAATTGCCGTTTTTTTCTGTAATATTTAAAGTTTTAACACCTTTGCTACCTCTATGCGTTAATCGATATTCTGAAACATTTGTTTTCTTTCCATATCCTCGTTCAGTTACAACTAACATCTGTTGATTATCTGGGTCATCAATTACTTCGCAGCCAACAACAACACTTCCATCAACATCAATACCTCTTACTCCCGATGTATTTCTACCCATAGAACGAATTTCTGTTTCTTTAAATCTTACGGCACGACCATTACTTGCACCAATTATAATTTCACAATTACCATTGGACTTCTTTACATTAATTAATTCATCATCTTCTTTTAATAGAATTGCTATCTTACCACTTGCACGAATATTTTCAAATTCTTTTACTTCTGTTCTTTTTACAAGACCTTTTTTTGTTGCAAAAACCAAATAATTCGTATCCTCATCGGTAGAATCAATATTTACTATACTTCTGATTAGTTCATCTTTTTCAAGTGGCAATAAATTAATTATTGGTAATCCTTTTGATTGACGTGAAAATTCTGGAATTTCATAACCTTTTATTCTATATACTTTTCCTCTATTACTAAAGAACAATATGTAATCATGTGTTTTCGCATTAATTAATTTTTCTGCAAAATCTTCTTCATTTGTCGTCATACCTTTAATACCAACACCGCCACGATGTTGTGTTTTATAAGTATCCGTACGCATTCTCTTAATATAACCTTTATTTGTTAAAGCAACAACTATATTTTCTACTGGAATTAATGACTCATCTTCAATATAGTCAATTGCAGTCATATCAATATCTGTACGTCTTTCATCACCATATTTATTTTTAATTTCAGTTAATTCATCTTTAATAATACCTAGAACTTTTTCGTTTGACTCTAATATTGATTTATATTCTTCAATCTTTTTAAGCAAATCATTTAATTCTTCGATAATCTTATCTCTTTCTAATCCTGTTAATCTACGAAGTCTTAAATCAAGTATTGCTTCTGCTTGTATTTGAGTTAAATTAAATCTGGAAATTAATTTTTCTTTTGCCTCATCATCACTTTCGGCACTTCTAATAATATGGACAACTTCATCGATATTATCAATTGCAATAACATATCCTTTTAAAATGTGTACACGTTCTTCTGCTCTTGCTAGATCATATCGTGTTCTTCTAATTATTACTTCTTTTTGATGATCAATATATTTTGCAATTATTTCCTTTAAATTTAAAGTTCTTGGTGTGCCATTATCAATTACTAAGAATATAATTCCATAATTAACTTGAAAATTAGTATGCTTATATAAATTATTTAATATTACTTGTGGATTAGCATCTTTTTTTAAACTTATTGTGATTTTAACACCATTTTTTAAGTCAGTATGATAATCGCTTATTCCCTCAATAATTTTATTATGAACAAGTTCTGCTACTTTGTTTTTTAATTCCATTGTGTTAACACCATAAGGAACTTCTGTTATAACTATTTGATTATGTCCTGCATGTTCTTCAATATATGCTTTACTGCGGATGGTAATACTTCCACGCCCTGTATCATATGCTTTTCTTATACCTGAATTACCAAGAATAATACCACCTGTTGGAAAATCAGGACCTTTAATATATTTCATTAATCCATCAGTATCGATATCATTATTATTGATGTAGGCAATACATCCATCAATCACTTCTGTTAAATTATGTGGTGGTATATTAGTTGCCATACCAACCGCGATTCCCATTGATCCATTAACCAAAACATTAGGAAACCTTGATGGTAATACCGTTGGCTCTGGACTTGTTTCATCAAAATTAGGCATCATATCAACTGTTTCTTTTCTTATATCTCTTAACATTTCAAGAGATATCTTTGATAATCTTGCCTCTGTATAACGATAAGCTGCTGCTCCATCTCCTTCAATATTACCAAAGTTTCCATGGCCATCTACAAGCATATATCTTTGATTAAAATCTTGCGCTAGTCTTACCATAGCATCATATATAGAACTGTCTCCATGTGGATGATAATGTCCCATAACGTATCCTACTGTTGTTGCTGATTTTTTATGTGGCTTATCTGGAGTATTTCCTTCTTCAAACATTGACCACAAAATACGTCTATGTACTGGTTTTAAACCATCTCTTAAATCTGGTATAGCACGTGATGTAATTACACTCATGGAATAATCTAAGAATGATGATGATATTTCTTTAACAATATCATTTATATTATGACTATCTTTTTCATGAAATGTTCCATTAAATTCTGTACTTTTTATTTCTTCATTTTCCATAAATCATCCTCCTAAATATCCAAATTTTGAACATATATAGCATTTTCTTCAATAAACGCTCTTCTTGGTTCTACTTCCTCACCCATTAATTTTTCAAACATAGCATCCGCTGCAACACAATCTGACACTGTAATTTTTCTTAAAACACGTTTATTAATATCCATAGTAGTCTCATTAAGCTCATCATCATCCATCTCGCCTAAACCTTTCATACGAGCGATTTCGGCTTTATTTCGAACGTTTTCATCTAAAGAATTTAAATAGTCCTCTTTTTCTTTCTCATCTAATACATATTTTCTTGTTTTTCCATGCATTATACGAAATAAAGGAGGTTGAGCTGCATATACATGTCCAGCTTCAACAATAGGTCTAAAGAAGCGATAAAATAAAGTTAAAAGTAATACTCTTATATGAGAACCATCAACATCAGCATCGGTCATAATAATGATTTTATCATATCTTAACTTTGATAAATCAAACTCTTCACCAATTCCTGTTCCAAAAGCTGTTATAATAGACCTAATCTCTTCATTTCCTAAAGCTTTGTCAAGTCTTGCTTTTTCCACATTTAATATTTTACCACGTAGAGGTAATATGGCTTGTGTCATAGAATCTCTTCCTTTTTTTGCACTACCACCTGCAGAATCACCCTCGACTATAAATATTTCTGATAATTTAGGATCCTTACTTTTACAATCACTAAGTTTTCCAAAGAAACTAGTCATAGCAAGATCACTTTTTCTTGTTATTTCACGGGCTTTTTTTGCAGCATTTCTTGCACGACAAGCAAGCATTGCTTTACTAACAATTGTTCTAGCATCATCAGGATTTTCCATTAAAAATCTCTCAAATCCCTCTGAGAATACTTTATCTGCAAGTCTCCTTACCTCAGAATTACCAAGTCTTCCTTTGGTTTGTCCTTCAAACTGTGGATTTGGATGTTTACAAGAAATAATCATTGTTAATCCTTCCTTAACATCGTCTCCAGTTAAAGGTTCATCTTTTTCTTTTAGCATATTTGTTTTTCTAGCATATGAATTAATAACACGTGTTAAAGCTCTTCTTACACCTTCTTCATGTGTTCCACCATCATGTGTATTAATATTATTAACAAAGGAATAAATATTGTCATTATATCCATCTGTATACTGCATTGCAACTTCAAAAAATACACCTTCATCTTCACCTTCTAAATGAATAATATCATCATGAATTGGATTTTTACCTTGATTAATAAAACGTACATATTCGCTTATTCCACCAATATATAAGAATCTATCTCCTTGTGTATCTTTCTCATCACGATCATCTCTTAAAGTTAAAGCAAGGCCACGATTTAAGAAAGCTAATTCACGAACTCTTACCTTAAGAGTCTCATAATCGAAAATATCGGAATCAAATATATTGGAATCTGGTTTAAATGTTACAGTTGTTCCTGTTCTATTTGCCTCACAATCTCCAATAACCTTCAAAGGTTCAACAGCATGTCCACCATTTTCAAAACGCATGAAATATTTCTTTCCATCTTTATATACGGTTACTTCTACCCAACTAGATAAAGCATTAACAACAGATGCACCAACACCATGAAGACCACCTGATACCTTATATCCTCCACCACCAAACTTACCACCAGCATGTAAAACTGTATAAACAGTCTCAACGGTTGATTTTCCTGTTTTAGGATGAATATCCACTGGTATTCCACGCCCATCATCTTTAACAGTTACTGAATTATCTTTATTGATAATTATTTCAATATTTTTACAAAATCCTGCTAAAGCTTCATCGATAGAGTTGTCCACAATTTCCCATACTAAATGATGTAATCCTTTGATATCCGTTGTTCCTATATACATACCTGGACGTTTTCTTACTGCCTCTAGCCCTTCCAATACTTGTATTGCTGACGAATCATAATTACTTGTTATTTTCTCTTCTTCCATTTTTTATCCTACCCTTCTTTGTAACTTTATTATTTTTGACATTATAAACAATTGCTTTTTCTAACAAAATACTATTTATATCATTAATATCTGTTGTCGTAATAATTGTTTGAATATCATCTTTTAAAAATTTAACTATTTTATTTCTTTTTATTTTATCTATTTCACTAAATATATCATCTAAAAGTAACACAGGATATTCTCCTAATATATCTTTAAATAAATATATTTCTGCTAATTTTAAAGAAATTACCGCCATTCTTTGTTGCCCTTGTGATGAAAATATTTTCATATCCTTATCATCTATATAAAAAGAAAAATCATCTCGATGTGGCCCAGTTAAAGTCATACCTTGCATTAATTCAATATTTAAATTTTTCTTGAATTTATGCATCAATACTTTCTCTACTTCTTTTGCACTAAACTCTTTAATTCCAAGACTATTATTATATATAATCATCATTTTATTAATGTTGGTTATTTTTTTAAAAATACCTGGTAATAACTTATTAATCTTTTCAATAAAATCAAAACGATATTCATATATTTTAACAGCTTTGTTTATCAATTCTCTATTAATTATTTCCAAATATCTTTCATCAGTATTTCCATTAATATTCATTTTCTTTAAATATTCATTACGCATTTTAACAATTTGATTATATTCATTCAAATAATTAATATAGTTATTATGTAATTGGCTAATATCAATATTTAACAAATTTCTTCGTATATTAGGAGATCCTTTCACTATTTCTAAATCTTGAGGAGTAAATAAAATAACGGAAAAACCTGCAATATAATCTCTATTTTTTCTTATTTCCTTGTTGTTAACATAAAGAGATTTTTTTAACTTAGTAAAATGAATTTCTTTCTTTTTTAGAATATTATCTGAATTAACTATTCCTTCTATTTTAGCGATATCTTCTCCAAACTTAATTAAATCATTTTCTTGACCTAAACGATTGGTTTTGGTTAAGGAAAGAACATATATACTTTCCAGAATATTTGTCTTTCCCTCACCATTATTACCAACAAAAATGTTTATATTAGGGTTTAAATCTATTTCTAGATTCAAATAATTTCTAAAATTTGTTAATTTTAATCTCTCAATTTTCAAAATATACCTCTAATTTCCCTCAGAAACGTTTTTTTGTTAAACACGTATACCTACACAACACTAGACAAGTATATCATAAAAAGAGACAAAAGAAAAGATAATTAACGTCTAATTATTTTTATTATCTATTCTTTTTTTTAACATTGACCCTAACCTATTCGCTCTTAAAACCTGCATTTCAAAGGCACCTACGGACATTTTTACTACAATTTCTTTTCCTTCACCAAATTTTACTTTTGTAAAACCGTTGCTTTTTTCATAACTTTCGATGTTATTCAAAGATATCCATATACATTTATCTGAATAAGGTGATTCTGTAGGAAAAAAAATTATTTCGTTACTTTCTTCAATAATTATTGGAACTTTGTAACTACTACCTAAGATCATTTTGGTTCCTTTAATTCTGCCGTCACATGAACTTCCATAGTATTGACAGCTATCTTCCATGACGCTAAAGCTATTTTTGTTAACAAAGAAATCATCTTCTAATTCGATTACCTTCGTTACTTCATCATTAATGCCAACAACTGCACAGGTTTTATTGTTTATTTCATAAGAATCCATAACCCCTCCCTTCTCTTCACTCAATGTGAATGGCCATTATAATATAGATTAAATTTGTCGAAATTTGTCATAATTTGTCGAAAAAACAAAAAAACTCTAATTTTATAATAAAAAAAGGATAAATTATTATTTTTTATCCACATTTTTGTTAATAAGTTCTTATTGGTAATACTAGTTGTATTAAATTTTCCTCTTTTTCATCTTGAATAATAATAGGATTAATTTCTCCTACAAAATTGATTGTTGCTTCTTCTCCATCAAATACTTTTAATGCTTCCATCATATATTTAGCACTAAAAGATATCTTTATATCATTATCATTTTCTTTTTTTACAAGCATTTTTTCTTCAACATGCCCTATTTCAATACTACTTGATTTCATTATTAAATTGTTTTCATTTGTTTCTAAAGTAACAATATTTTTCTCTTTATCACTAGTTAATATACTTACACGATCGATAACATTATATAAATCATTAATATTAACTTTTATTTTTAAATAACTATCTTTTGGTAGTAAATTAGCAGTATTAGGATAGCTTCCATTAATTAATCGACTTTGAAATAGTAAATTGGTTGTTTTAAAAAGTATTTTATTGTTAAAAATATGTAATTCAATATCATCGTCACCGATAATTTTAACATATTCAACTAGATTTTTACTTGGAATAACAATATTGTAACTTTCTTTACTAACTTCTTTTAATTTTAATACTTTTCTCGCTAATCGATAAGAATCAGTTGCATTACATTCAAGTTCATCACCAAGTATTTTAAAATTTATACCTGTTAATTGTGGTCTGGATTCATCCGTACTTGTTGCAAAAGCTGTTTGATTTATCATTTTTTTCAAGCTTGATGCATCTATTTTAATAAAATCTTTATTTTCTTCTAGATTAATATTGGGATAATCTCTTTTATTAATACCATTTAAATTATATTCACTGTTATTTGTGGAAATAATAATTTTGGTTTCATCAAAAACTTCAATACTTATTTTTTCATCTGGTATTTTTCTTACTATATCTAATATATATTTCCCTTGAATAATGATACTTCCTGTTTCTTTAATTTCCATTTCTTCGTTTTTAGGAATAAAAGTTTGAATAGTTATATCGTTATCAGATGCAGTTAATGTTAATCCATTTTCTTTTAATTCAAATTTTATACCTGATAATGCTGGTACTAAATTCTTGGTTGATAAAGCTTTACTTACTTTATTTAAATTTTCTAATAGTATTTCTTTTTTTATAATTATTTTCATATATTTTCCTTCTTTCTTTTATAATAGTTATAATATTGTTGTTTATAAGTGTGGATAATATTTTCTTTTCTTTATATATTAATAATTTTTATTAATCTTTCTAGTGGAAAACTATCTTTTTATAAACATTTTTTAAACAATATTTTTCTTTATTTCATCAATAGAATTTTTTATTTCATTATTTGTATTAATTTCTGATTTTATTTTATCACATGAATGCATAACAGTTGAATGATCTTTGCCACCAAATTCTAAGCCTATTCTTTCAAAAGATTCATTAAGAATAGTTCTTGATAAATACATGGCAATTTGTCTTGGAAAAGCAATGCTTGCACTTCTTTTTTTACTTTTTAAATCATCTACAGAAATTTGAAAGTAGTCGGCTACAACTTTCTGTACTTTTAAGATATTGGCTTTTTCACTAGTTCCCTTATTAATCATATCTTTAAGAGCTTCAACCGCTACTTGCAGATTAATTTCTGTGCATCCCATAACAAAGGAATAGGCCATTAATCTATTAATTGCACCTTCCAAATTTCGAACATCACTTGTCATGTTTGAGGCAATATAATCAATTACTTCTTCGGATATTTCAGGTAGACTATTGGAAGATTGGATTTTTTTTCTTAGAATATTCTTTCTTAATTCTAATTCTGGTGGATAAATATCAACAGTTAATCCCCAACAAAATCTTGTTTTTAAACGCTCCTCAAGAAGCTTTAAATCATTTGGTGAACGGTCACTCGATATAATTATTTGTTTCTTTTCATTATATAATATATTAAATATGTGAAAAAATTCTTCCTGTGTTTTTGGTTTCGTTGCAAAAAATTGGATATCATCGATAATTAAAACATCTAAAGAACGATACTTATTTTTAAAATATTCAGCATATTGGTAATTTGTTTTATCATTATCATCTTTTCTACTTAGTTTCATAAAATCATCAGTAAATTGTTGAGAAGATACATATAATACCCTTTTATTAGTTTTTTCTTCAATATAATTTCCTATAGCATGCATTAAATGCGTTTTACCTAGGCCACTACTTCCATAAATAAATAATGGATTATATGTTTCTCCTGGTGTTTCTGCGACAGCTAAAGCAGTGGCATGAGCTAGTTTATTGCTATTACCAACAACGAAATTTTCAAAGTTATAAGTTTTAATAAGATTTGAAGAATATTTAAAATCAGTCTTTTCAGTACTAGTATCATAATTGTTTAGTTCAATTACATTATCATTATTTTCATCCTTTTTTATTTCGTCTTCTAGAATAAAGTTAACATCATACATCTGATTAGTAATTAAAAATAAGGTATCAATTATTACTTTTAAATAAGAATCATTTAAATGTTTTCTGTGAATTTCCATAGGTACAATGATTGTTGCAATATTATCTTTTAATTCATGTAATTTTGTGTTTGAAAACCATGTCTTATAGACGATTGAATTTACTTCCGTTTCTATTTTGTTTAAGAATTTTGACCATACAAGGTCAGTGTTCATTTACCTCACCTCCCTCTAAGTAATTTGATAAGAATATTTTAACTGATTTTGTTCAAAAAAAAAAGGTATAAATGTCCAATAAATATTATTAACAACTTATCCACAAAGTTTTCCACGGTTTATATATTGATATATATATGAATTAGAAAATTATCCACAACAACACTTTTTTTTATTAACATTGTAAATAATAGGTTTCCACAGGTATGTGGATAAGTGTGCATAACATCTTTAATAATATTTACAATTTATTATTCTTGAGGTATAATCTTTCAAGAAAACGGATGTGAGTAATATATGAATTACGATATAATTGTTGTTGGTGCAGGTCATGCAGGATGCGAAGCGGCACTAGCTAGTGCAAGAATGAAAAAAAAGACTTTGTTAATTACGAGTAATAAAAAGAATATTGCAGATATGCCATGTAATCCAAGTATTGGAGGTCCTGCTAAAGGAATACTTGTTCGAGAAATAGATGCTCTTGGTGGAGAAATGGGTATTAATACTGATAAAAGTTTAATTCAGTTAAAAATGTTAAATACGAAAAAAGGTCCTGCTGTACAAGCTTTAAGAGCACAGGCTGATAAAATAATATATCCTAAAGAAATGATAAAAACTTTGGAAAATCAAGAGAATTTAGAAATTAAAGAAGCTTTTGTTGATGATTTAATTGTTATTGATAATCAAATATATGGAGTTATATTGGAAGATCAAACAAAAATTAATTGTAAGGCTGTTATTTTAACAACAGGAACTTATATGAAAGCTGATATACTAGTTGGTGATAAAAGACATCCTGGTGGACCACATGGGGAGAAGGAATCAAAAAATCTATCCAATAATTTAAAAAAATACGGAATATCAATTCAAAGATTAAAAACTGGAACGCCACAAAGATTAGATAAAAGTACAATCGATTTTAGTAAGCTATCAAGAGAAGATGGTGATAAAGAATTATATAGTTTTTCTTTTGATTTTAATCCAATTTATAAAATAGATGAACAAGAACCATGCTATTTAACGTATACCAATGAAATAACTCATAAAATTATTACCGATAATCTTACTAAATCAAGTATGTATGGTGGATATGTTCATGGTGTGGGGCCAAGGTATTGCCCATCAATCGAAGATAAAGTAGTAAGATTTGCCGATAAAGAAAGACATCAATTATTTTTAGAGCCAGAAAGTAGATATTATGATGATATATATTTACAAGGTTTTTCAACAAGTATGCCATATGATATTCAAGAGGAAATGGTACATAGTCTTGTTGGTCTTGAAAATGCTAAAATTCTAAAATATGCATATGCTATCGAATATGATGCAATAGATCCATTAGAGATGAAAAAAAGTCTTGAAAATAAAAAGATTTCTAATTTATTCACCGCTGGTCAAATAAATGGTACAAGTGGATATGAAGAAGCTGCTGCTCAAGGATTGATGGCAGGAATTAACGCTTGTTTAAAAATTGATGAAAAATCTCCTTTTATATTAGGAAGAGATGAAGCTTATATAGGTGTTTTAATTGATGATTTAACAACCAAAGGTACTAAAGAACCATATAGAATGCTAACGTCTCGTGCAGAATATCGTCTATTGCTTCGTCATGATAACGCTGATATAAGATTAAGAAAATATGGTTATGAATTAGGCTTAATAGAAGAAAAAAGATATCAAAAATTTCAAGAAAAATTAAATGATATTGAAAAATTAAAAGAATATTTAAAAAACAACAAAATAGTTACTAATGAAAACAAATTATTAAAGGAAATGGAAACAAGTACAATTAATGATGGAATAACTTTATATGATTTATTAAAAAGACCTGAAATAACAATAAATAAATTATTAGAGTTTAATAAAATACCAAATATTTATTCCAAAGAACTGATTGAGCAAGTAGAAATTGATATAAAGTATTCAGGCTATATTGAAAAAGAAAAAAAAGAAATTGAGAGAATGAAACAGTTAGAAGAAGTTAAAATACCAGAAAATATTGATTATGATAAAGTAATTAATCTAGCTAGCGAAGCCAAAGATAAATTAAAGAAAGTTTTGCCTATTTCATTAGGACAAGCATCGCGTATAAGTGGTGTTAATCCTAATGATATAACGATGCTTCTAGTATATTTAAAAAAGGAAAAGAAAAATGGATAAAGAAACATTTGTAAATGAATTAAGAAAAATAGGTATTAATATAAATGATGATCAGTTAGAACAATTAGATAAATACTATCACTTATTAAAAGAATGGAATGAAAAGATTAATTTAACAAGAATAATAGAAGAAAAAGATGTTTATTTAAAACATTTTTATGATTCATTGACGCTGTTTAAGGTTTATAATTTAAATCAAAAGTTATCTATATGTGATATAGGAACTGGCGCAGGATTTCCAGGATTAGTTTTAAAAATAGTATTCCCTTCTCTATCTGTTACATTAGTTGATGCATTACAAAAAAGAATAAATTTTTTAAATATTGTAATTGAAAAATTATCTTTAAAAGATATTCAAACTATTCATATACGAGCAGAAGATTATGCTAAAACAAATGCCAATAAGTTTGATATTGTAACATGCCGTGCAGTAAGTAGATTAAGTAATTTAGTTAAATACTGTGTTCCCCTTTTAAAAAAAGAAGGAATTTTTATACCAATGAAAGCTAATTGTGATGAGGAAATAGA
>CACZNM010000093.1 GCA_902782535.1 uncultured Erysipelotrichaceae bacterium | reverse complement strand
TTTTCATAATTAATTCTTTCTGCGGCTGCATGTTGATCAATCATATAAATACCATCTTCATTATCACCGATAATATACGTTCCAAGACAAGCTCCAATTGGTCTTATCGGTTTAATATTTACTTCATGAATAGGGATTATTTCTTCCTTTTCATCAAAATTTGGCTTTTTTTGTTCTTTTTCCTTTTTTGTAACAGTATCTAAATATACTTCATTATTATCGTGGACAGAGAAATCAAATGTTACTTCTTCTATCTTTGGTTTTAAATATTCAGGCTTTACTTCTTCTTTTTCTATTCTATCTAAAACAAAATCAGTATTATCATATCCTTCTTGAATAAGAAGAGTTTCTTTTAATTTCTTCGTAAAAGTATTAGTTATTAATTCCTTTAAATCTTCTATTTTAGAAAACTTTACATCCATTTTAGTAGGATGAACATTGACATCAATTAAAAAAGGGTCAGCTTTAATATTTAAAACGGTAATAGGATATTTATCCTGAGCCATAAAAGTATGATAACACTCATGAATAGTTTTTATTATTTCATAATTTTTTATGACACGATTATTAACTAAAATAGTAATATTATTCTTATTACTACGATTAACTTCTGGATATGTCGTATAACCCATGATATGAAAGTCATCATTTTCTTCATCTATTTCTAACATTTTTTTGGTAACTGATAAACCATATATAGCATTTATAACTTTTAATAAATTACCACTTCCATCGGTGTTTAATAATTCCTTCTCATTATTAATCAATGTAAACTTAATATTGGGATATGCTAAAGCCATCTTATTGACATAATCCGTAATATTCGCAAGTTCGGCATATAAACTTTTTAAGTATTTAAGTCTTACTGGTGTATTATAAAATAAATTACTTACCGTTATAGAAGTACCTACTCTTATATCAGAGTTCTCAACACTTTCTATTTTACCACCATTTATCTTAACAATTGTGCCTTCTTTACCATTACTTGTTTTCAATACTACATTTGATACACTAGCGATAGATGGTAAAGCCTCACCTCGAAAACCTAAAGAATTAATATTAAATAAATCGTTTAAATTATGAAGTTTACTTGTTGCATGACGTGAAAAACAAAGAACAGCATCATCCTTATCCATTCCTATTCCATCATCCATTACATTAATTTCAAGTACACCACTATCTTTTAATTCAATTCTTATATCACTAGCCTTAGCATCAATTGAATTTTCAACTAATTCTTTAACGACATTAACTACTTTTTCAACTACCTCTCCTGCTGCAATTTTATTTGATAAATCTTCACTCATTATACTTATTTTGCTCATATTTCACCTATAAATTTATTATACAAAAAAAGCATAGATAAATCTATACTAATTTTTTTACTTTCATTTTTTCTTTTAGAGAAATCTCACTAGTATCACTAATTATATTATCTTTTTTTAACCGCTTTATTAAAACCATAATATCATTTGTATAATCACTTATATAACTATTCTTTATTTCATAAATACTATCTTGATTAAATAGACATAATAAATATAGAAAACTTATATAATATGTATAATCTAAATTTCGTAATTTAACAATTTCGACTATTTTATCGATATCTTTAACCGTTAGTTCACTATCATAATAATTACCATCTTTTAAATTATTTAAGGCTTTATAACTTTTTGTTTTAACATAATGATCTAGTTCCATATCACTTATACTATTAGTATATATTTTTAATATCATACTATTACTATGTTCATAATATAATGATTTTATATATACATTCCTATCCGCTAATTGATTAATTAATTTTTCAAATTTATGACTATATGAACAATATCTATTTCTATTATAATAATCTAATAGTTCATTAGCACTTATATCTTTCATATAATCAAGATAAATAAAACCTTTACTTAAGTTATTAGAATATGAATTAATATTTAAATCAATTATATCAGTTTCTCCTAATTTTCTTTCTACTATTACTTGATTAGATTTATTTATTGCAAATAATTTACCATTCTTTTCTTTGATATTATATATCTTTCCATAAGAATCAATTAAAGGACTTTCATATATTACTTTCGAAGAATATCTTTTGGATTTATCAAACGTTGTAAGTATTATTCCATCACT
>CACZNM010000092.1 GCA_902782535.1 uncultured Erysipelotrichaceae bacterium | reverse complement strand
TTTAATATCACTAAATTCTTTTAAAGCAATATCATTTACTTTTAATATGGTATCTCCAATTTTTAAATCAGTATTACTATCTTTATCAATATACAATACTTTTAATAATTCTTTATTAATTAAAATATCACTATTACTTTCCTTAAAAGCTGAAATAATAGCATTGTCATTCGCTTCCTGTAAATATAATTTTTCTCTCTCCCAGATATCATTGGCATTATCATTCTCATCAATTTTCGCTTCTTCAATACTTTCTCTTTCCCAATCAAAAACATATGATAAAAGATAAGTAGGAATAGTCGCATTAACTGCCTTGACGTAAGCAAGATTATAACTACCATTAAGTTCTTTTTCCCCTTCTACTTCCATACGTTTATCTAGATTAATAATCCCTCCACCAACATAAATACTATATGGAAGATGAAAGAACCCCAAAAAGAGAATTAATGCTAAAAGCATCAAATACATATATTCTTCTTTAATAAATTTAATAACTTTGTCATATATTTTATTAATCAATTTAATCACCTTGATACCATTATAACAAATTTAAGGATAAATTATGAATAAAAAATCACTTAATTTACTAATTTCTTTAATTACTTGTTTCTTTATTATGGAATTTTTAACTCATACTGATATCTTAATCAATAGCTTCTATCAAAGTATATCATTATGGTTCTATAATCTATTACCCAATATTTTTCTTTTTTTTACTTTAACTGATATCTTAAATAATTATCATTTTCCTTATTACTTAGAGAAAATATTTGGTAATATCATCCATAAGATTTATAAATTATCCCCCTCCTGTAGTTATGTTATTTTTATGTCTATGACAACAGGCTTCCCTGGGAATAGCAAATTAATTAAAGAACTATTAGATAGTAGAAAAATAAATGAATATGAAGCAACCAGATTACTTACAATGACACATTTCTCTAATCCCTTGTTTATTATTTATACTATTGGTATTAATTTTTTTCATAATAAAAAAATAGGAATTATTATTTTAATTGTTCATTTTATAACAAATTTCTTTATAGGATATTTATTTAGAAATATTTTTAATGTTAAAGAAACAACAATAAAAAATAATATTAATAATTCTTTACCTTTTATGACTATGTTAAAAAAATCTATTGATAATACCATTAATATTCTTTTAAATATTCTTGGTATAATTATCTTTTTTGGTATAATTACAACTGTTATTAATCATTATTTAAATCTTAATTCTTTTACTAATATGCTATTAAATGGTATCCTAGAAATAACTAAAGGACTAAAACTATTAAATGAATTATCTCTTGATATAGTAAAAAAAGCAACAATTAGTGCTTTCTTTATATCATTTGGTGGATTATCTATTCATATGCAAATAATGAGTATCTTAAATAAATATCATATTAATTATCTTATCTATTTAATTGCAAGAATTATTCATGCTTCTTTATCTGCAATTATTGTCTATTTAGTATTAATTTATTGTTAACATAATTTCAAACTCATCATCCATCATAAAGTGCTTGTAAGTCATTTTTAAATTATAAATACTATTTTCTTCTTGAAAATTAAAAGATGAAAAATTAGAAGCTGGACTTAATACTCTAATATCATCATCCAAATTCTCTTTATAATAAGTATTTATATCACTATCTGGAAGCATATATCTTGTTTCATTATAAACTAAATAAACACCACACTCAGATAACTCACAAGGACTAACACCACAATTAATTTTTGAAGCATTACAACTGTTCTCTATTTTTAATACATGCGAATTCCCACTCTCGTCTGTCATAACAACACAATTATCCTGTCCAACACATAATGACATACTATTATAATTTAAGGAAATAATATCATCATAAACGGTTTTTGTTATAGTATTTTTAAAATCAATTAATTGCGATTTTATTTCTTCTTTTTTTACCCTATCACGATATGTAACAGTAAAACCAACTAAAGAAGCGAGCAAAATAATAACCATAACAAATGATACAGTAAGTTCTACAGTCGTAAAACCCTTCTTATTCATAAGCACCTACCATATTTATAATATCATAAATATGAAAAAAAAGAAATCATTAATTTCTTTTTTAACTATTTAATAAACTACGATATTATAGTAGAAATTCCAGCAGAATACTTCACTTACAATAAACTATGTCAAGTCTAAAAAATTTAATACCAACAAAAACCTACACCTTGGATAAAACCATATATTATTTTTACTATATTACTAGCGAAAAAGATAAGGATAGTTGCAACCGCTCTTTTTCCAAAGTTTTTAGTAGCCTTACTCATTCCATCTTTTTCATCTGAAAAAACTACTTTTGCAAAATCTAATGTTGTTAACACTAACAATAAAATAGGAGTAATAACTCTAAGTGGAATTAATAAATTATCATTTATTTTACCCATTAAGCCTCCTGCATAAAGTGAGGCACAAAATCCGTCATCACTTGTATCTGCAAAAACATTCATTGTACTAAAAACAATCAATAAATTTATAACCAATAACCTTCCCTTTTTCATAACCACAAACCACCTATGGAGTATAATACCACAAATTTATCTAAAATACCATCATTTTTTTGTTTTTTTAAATAACTCTTTATAAATATCCATATAATTATCAACAAAAACAATATCTAATTTATCTTTGTATATACTAGTATACTCTAATATATCATTTTTGTTTTCTTCTGGTAAATATAATTTCTTAATACCATTTTCCACTGCTAAAATTATTTTCTCTTTTAATCCACCAACTCTTAATATTTTTCCTGTTAAACTTATTTCTCCAGACATTGCAATATCATTAGAAATTGAAACATTTTTTAATAATGATAAAAGTGAGGAAGTAATACTTACTCCGGCTGATGGACCATCTTTTTTTAAACCACTATTTGTAAGATGAACAAAGAAATCATTTTCTCTAAACTTATCAAAAGAAATACTAAATTCTTTAGCATGTGACTTAATATAAGCCAAAGATAAATTAATCGATTCCCTCATCATATCGCCAAGAGTTCCTGATGAAGTTACTTTACCATCTCCTGGATACATAGTACTCTCTATTTTAATTAATTCTCCTCCTAAAGGATGATATGATAAAGCATTCATAACACCAATACTATTTTCATAATTAATTGGGGTCGTATATTTTTCTTTGCCAAGATAGTTAACTATTTCTTTATTAATATTAATACTTTTTTTACTATCTAATTTATAACAGATATATTTACGACATATTTTTCTTAATAATCTTTCAAGTTCTCTTATCCCACTTTCTTTAGTATAATGATTAATAATATATAAAATAGATTCATCTGATAAATTAAGTTCACTTTTAGTAAGATGATATTCTAATCTTAATTTTTTTAATAAACAATTTTTAACAATAGCACATTTTTCTAAACTAGTATAACTTGATAATTCAATTATTTCTAAACGATCTTTTAATTCATCAGGAATTTGTGATGTATAATTAGCGGTTAAGATAAACATTACTTTGGATAAATCAAATTCTTCTTCCACAAAATGGTCAACAAATCTTTCATTTTGTTCTTTATCTAAAACCTCTAATAAACTACTTGCTGGATCGCCCTTAATATCTTTTGTCATCTTATCGATTTCATCAATAATAAAGACGGGATTATTAACTCCTACTTTCATAATACCTGTGATAATTTTTCCAGGAAGAGCTCCAACATATGCTCGTCTATGTCCCGTAATCTCTGCCTCATCATTAATACCACCAACGGATATTTTAACGCACTTACGTTTTAAGGCTACACTAATAGCTTTAGCCATCGATGTTTTACCAATACCCGGGGGACCAACAAGACAAATAATTGGATTATTTTTGGATTTTGTATACTTTTTTGTTGCCATAAATTCCAATATACGTTCCTTAACATCCAAAAGACCATAATGACTTTCATCAAGACTTTTACGAATACTTTCAATATCCATATTCTCTCTTGTTGATACACTCCAAGGAAGAGAAAGCAAAGTATCAATATAATTTCTTAATATTCCTATTTCTGGTGAATTACTATTACATAATTTATAACGTTCTAATTCTTCATTTAATTTTTTACGAACACGAATAGGACAATCTAAATCATTAATTTTATCTTGTAATATTTTGACATCGCTATTTTCTTCAATACCTAATTCATCTTGAATTATTTTAAGTTTTTCTTTTAATAAATATTTTTTTTGATCTTCTTCTAAATTTTTTTCAATAGCACTATCTAAAGAATTTTCATATTCTAAAAGGGATAATTCATAATTTAAATCATCAACTAACATTAATACTCTTTTTTTTGGATTAATCTCTTCAACATAAGCTTTTTTTCGATTAAGAGGTATCGACATAAAATCCGTAATCATATCCGTAAGAATATTAATATCATTGACATTTTCTATTGAATTTAAAATACTATTACCTAAACTCTTTTTATTCTCTAGATAATCATTAAACATTTCCTTTAATGTTCTAGCATCCGCAAGTGATTCTATTGGATCAACTTGTGGTATATCAACTTTGGTAATTGTAACACTATTAGTACTACCATTTAAAGAATAATTAAGTACTCTTGCTCTTCCTATACCATCTAAACCTATTTTAATATTACCATTAGGAAGATCAAGTCGCATTGATATTTTAGTTATAACACCTATTTGATTTTCCTTTAATTTATCAATATCATTAGACACAAAAAAAAGATGACCATTAAAATAATTAAGCGCAATATCAATTAGTTTTTTCGTATTTGAATCACTTATATCAAGTTTAATTTTAGAAGAAGGAAGTAATACAATATTATCAAGAGTTAATAAAGGTAAGTTCGTTTTTAACATCATATTCCTCCCTCATTTGTAGCTTTTATTATAGTTACACAGATATCAAAAAACAACTTATTTACAACCTTTTTTACAAAGATTTTTTGATTAAATTTTTTCTTAAAAATTTCCTGTTTTTTTTTATGTCTTTTCTCTTGATTTTAGTTTTTTTTTTTGCTATAATGTCGATTTCAAAAGCACTAAAAAAGCCTTAAAAAGTTATTATAAATTATAAAAAAAATAATATGACAAATTAGCCTATATTAATTGACATTTACTAAATTTTATTATAGAATAATAGTCATGTAAGAGATGTCTACTTCCTTACATAATGGGGTTATAGCCAAGTGGTAAGGCGTGGGTCTGCAACACCCTGATCGTTGGTTCAAATCCGACTAGCCCCTCCATATGTAATTTTCATCGCAATAAACGATGTTTAAAAAGTATTGACAAACGTCAGTACTCTTTTTTTATATTCGTAAAAACTATTCTATTTTGCATAAGAAAACCTCAAAAAAAGAGGAACAATTATACCAATACTAATTGTTCCTTTTACAATATATTATCTACTTTTACCTTTTAATGTTAAAGTATTTGGATCAACATAAAATACTTTACCCCCTGGTGGGTTTATTTTTGAATCACTATAAACAACCCATATTACATCACTACTATTTTTTGGCATTTCAGCATATCCATCAGTAAAAATTATTTTAATAGATGCTTTCTTATTAAAAGAATTTACTGCTGTAGAAAAATCTGTTCCACCCCTTCCTTCAATTACGAAATTATCTAAATCTTCTTTTCTTTGAATCTCATGAAAACCATAAAATCTCGTATCAAAACATCCTACTTTTATAACATAATCATCAAAAATATTTTTACATTCTTGTAAAAATGCTTTTACTAGTTCATCATCGACACTTCCGCTAGTATCTATTAATATTTCAATATTTGCTTTACGAATTACTTCATAAGGATATTTATAGATTCCATCTTCATCAAATTCACCCTTATACAAATTATAATCTGCTGAAAAAACTTTTTTCTTTTGCCTTTGTAAAAAACTTTTCCAATCAATAATTGATGTATTATTACCAACGCTACCTAAACTATCTTTTGTAGGTTCTTGTTCTTGAATACTATTTGTATATTCTTCATTATCATCATGAATTAGTTTTTTGTTTATCGATGTTACATTATGTTCATTAATATCAGATATATCTTCCGTTAAGTCCTTTGTAAGTTCTTCGTTCCAATGTTCATGCGTTGCAATAACACTTTCTTCTTTAGCATGACGATATTTTGACATTAGTTCTTCACAATTAGGTCTATTTTTTATCATTTCATAGTATTCTTCTGCACTAAATGATAATGCATCTGGACAGTCAATAACTCCTTCAACTAAAGGAAGTCCATTACTTTTTAAAATTTGATTAATAACAGCATCTGTTGCATAGTTCCATATCTCTATATCTCTTTCTTCTAATCTAGAAAGATGTTTTAAAGTAATATGCATTAATTCATGTGCAATAATAAATACTTGCTCATCTTTTGAT
>CACZNM010000091.1 GCA_902782535.1 uncultured Erysipelotrichaceae bacterium | reverse complement strand
TAAGCTTCTTGAGGTATCAAGTAAAGATTTAGTAGCAGAATATGTTGGTCAAACAGCGATTAAAACATATAGTGTTATAGAAAGAGCATTAGGAGGGGTTTTATTTATTGATGAGGCTTACTCGTTATCAAGTAAGAATAATTCTTATAATGATGAAGCGATTGCAACATTAATTAAAGCAATGGAAGATAATCGAGATAATTTAGTAGTAATATTTGCTGGTTATACAAAAGAAATGCAAGACTTTATTAATTCAAATTCCGGTATTGCATCACGTATTGGTTATACTTTGAATTTCAAAGATTATACTGAAGATGAGTTAATTGATATCTTTAAAGGTATGGTCAAAAAAGCTGGTTTTAAAATCACGGATGAAGCTCTTCTTAAAGCAAGAAAGATAATAAAAGAAAATAAGGATATGAAAAACTTTGGTAATGCACGATTTGTACGTAATATGTATGAAAAAACTGTTATAGAACATGCTACTAATACCAAGGATAAAAAGAAAAAAGATGTATTAATAACTATAACAGATAAAGATATTAATATTGATAATGTTATATAAAAAAATTCTATCTAAAAGATAGAGTTTTTAATATACTTTTCTATTTGATAATTCTTTTTTAGGAATATTATAGGTAATTATTTCAAATAATTCTCTTGGAATATTTTTATTGGTTGTGCGTTCTCCAGCAGATAGATTACTTATCATAAAATCTATTATTTGCTTTTTACTTAATTCTATTTCGTTTAATATGCGATTAAGAATTGTTTTATTATCGTTATAGTTAATAGGTTTATATGGTTCAAAGTATTCAAAAACATTTTTTCTTGGTATTAAACATATGCCAACCTGATTATTGCCACTAGCAAATCTCTTATAAATAATATCATTAATATATTGTACTAAAAAAAGATAATCATTTTCATCATAATTGGGATTTTGTTTCATAAATCTTTGAATATTAATTAGTGCGTCTTTGCTTTTATCTAGCATTTCTTCAAGATTCCCTCTTTCAAAGGCATGATGTATTTCATTACTTCCCATTTTTAAGAATAATTCTAGCCATTCAGGGGTATAAATCGCATATTCAGTTGTAGAATTGTTATCTAGTTTTTCAGTAATACATATTCTGTTTTCAGATTTTTCATAATATGGTCCAAATTGATACTTTTTTATTATTTGATAATATATTTCATCATTGGGATTACGCTTATTTGCTAGTAATCCATTTTTATTAATACTATCTTGATATACTCCTGGAAAACTATGAAAATAAAAGCCATTTTCAAAAAAATTCTTGGTAACAAAGTCAATTAAATTTGAATTGTTAAATTCAATATTGTCTTTTTGAAATCCATTTTTTATAGCATCAACAATAAGATTATTGATATCATCGTTATTATATAATCTTTCAATATATTCTACAGCATTATCTAATCCATAATTTCTAGTTATGATAAAAAACTTCATTATCGATGGTGCGATATTAGTTATTTCTTCATGAATAAATAGTTGATTAAAGAAAGCAATGAGCTTTTTATTATCATTTAAATCATATGTCATTAGGTTCTCCTATAATTAGTATAAGACAAAGTCTTGTATTTTGTAAAGTAAGTTGTTTATATATTAAAAATCTTTTAAATAGTAATTGAATGTTATATAATTAAACTATGAGAGGAGGAAAGAAAGATGAAGAAAAGAGTACTTTTTACATTAGTTCTTTTTATGCTTACAGTAGTATTAGTTGGTTGTGGAAGTAAAGGACTTGTAGGTAGTTGGAAAAGTGATTCATTTTCTGGTGCTTATGTTTATACTTTTAATGCTGATGGTACAGGAAATTATGATGCTGCAGGAACGAAAAGGGAATTTACTTATAAAACAGAAGAAGATAAAATCTCAATATTGTATACTGGTGATACAGTTCCTTTTGAATCAACATATAAGATTGATGGTAATAAGTTAAATATTATAGACTCCCTAGGGAATGATACATTTTATACAAAAAAATAAATTAAAGTCTCCTAAATGGAGATTTTTTATATAGGTTATTCTTGTGAAATGTTGTAAAAATGTTTGAATAAATATCTTTTCTTTTGTATAATTATTGTGGAGGAGGAAATATGAAAAAATATAACACATTATTTGTTGTTACAATTACAATTTTATTATTTGTTTTATTAACATGGATTTTACCTATTACTTACCTAAGTGGTGAATTAATAGATGGAGAACGTACACAAGTAGGAATTATGAACTTATTTAGCTATCCAATATTTACATTTTATAATTTTATTTATGTGTTTATTTACTTATTAGGAATAGGTGGCTTATATGGATTATTAAATAAAACTGGGGCTTATCGTCTTATTCTTGATAGGGTTACTAATCATGTTAAAGAACGAAAATTACTAGCATTGATTGTTACAGTATTATTATTTGCGATAGTTGTTTCATTTACGGGATTTACCTTTGAAGCATTAATTGTTTTACCATTTATCGCAGGAGTAGTCTTACTTCTTGGATATGATAAGATTACGGCAATGATGGTAACTGTAGGATCAGTTAGTGTTGGTATTATTGGTACAACATTTTCTAAATTAGTTGCAGGAACATTTAATGAAATGTTAAGTACAAAGTATAGTGATTTAATCTGGGTAAAAGTAGCTTTACTTGTAGTTTTATCAGTGATATTAATCGTTAATATTATTTTTTACACTAAGAATGCTGATAAAGAAAAAAATGTTGAAGAAAGCTTTTTAGTACCTGATAAAGTTAAAGAAAAATCAGTTAAAGTTTGGCCACTTGTTGTTATTCTTATTACATTCTTATTGATTTTAGTATTAGGAACAGTTGATTGGTCAGGAGCTTTTGGTATTACATTCTTTGATACATTATTAGAAAATATTTTTAAAGGATGTGTTTTATCAAAATATGTTGTTTTAGCAGTTTCATTATTTGTCGTTCTTTATAATGTTCTTAGAAGTGTTTATTTAAAGAAAAAAGGTAATAAACTAATAAATAAGGTATTACATAAAGATGACAAACTTATGACTAAAAAAAGATTGGTTGTAACAATTGTCTTTGGTGTATTTGCATTCTTAGCATTGTTAAAACTATTGTTAGAAGATGTCTTTAATGTATCAGATTTCTTATCAAAAGCTTTAGAATTGATTAAGGTTAATGGTTTAATCGAAGCATTTACTTGGGAAAAATTATTAGGTTCAGTTCAATCATTTGGTAATTGGACATACAATGATTATCTTGCTTTATTAATCGCTTTACTTTTGGTTATTAAATTTACATATCACATTAGTTTTACAGATGCTATTGAGAATACTGGTGATGGATTTAAAAAGGTATTGTATGGTGCAATTGTGGTAGTACTTAGTTATACAATATTAATTATTATTTCTAGTCATCCAATAGTGTTAACAATTCTTAAACCTATGTTGAATTTAACTGATGGACTAAGTATCTTATGGTATCCAATCGCGACTTTGGTAAGTGCATTATGTAATACAGATTTTACGTATTATAAATATGGTGCTTTAACTCTTAGTTATGCAACAACATTCTTTACTGATAGTACAGTATATCCATTATGTGGTCTTATTACTCAAAGTATGTATGGTTTTGC
>CACZNM010000090.1 GCA_902782535.1 uncultured Erysipelotrichaceae bacterium | reverse complement strand
AATAAACCATTTGTTGTAATATTAAATTCTTCTCATCCTAATAATATTGAAACAGTTAATTTACAAAAAGAGATTAGTGATAAATACAAAGTTCAAGTATTACCAGTTAATGTTTTAAATATGAATGAAAAAGATATGTCTGATATTTTAAGAGAAGCATTATATGAATTTCCTATTATGGAAGTAAAGGTTAAAATACCAGATTGGGTTAGTGTTTTAAATAATAGTAATCCATTAAAGAAACTTTATATTGATAAAATCAGAGAAAGTGTTACAGATGTTAATAAATTAAGAGATGTCGAAAAGATAACTAATGTTTTTAATGATGTAGCTGAAATATCAAATGCCTATTTATCTAGTGTTGATCCAGCAACGGGAGAGGTTATCATAACATTGGATGCTCCTGATGAACTATATAACAAAACATTAAATGAACTAATTAGTATTGACATAAATAATAAACGAGATTTATTAAAATTGTTTCAAGATTATGCTACAGCTAAAAGTGAATATGACCAGATTAAATATGCTTTAAGAATGGTTAAACAAACAGGATATGGTGTGGCAACACCTACAATTAATGATATGAAATTAGCAACTCCAGAAATAACAAAACAAGGAAGTCGATTTGGTGTTAAATTAAAGGCAACAGCACCGGCTATTTATATGATTAGAGTCGATGTTAATTCTACTTTTGAACCAATTATCGGTACAGAAATGCAAAGTAAAGAATTAATTAATTATCTAATGAAAGATTATGAAAGTGATCCAAGTAGTATATGGAAAAGTGAAATATTTGGTCGTAGTTTAGAAAAAATAGTTGGTGAAGGTATTCAATCCAAAATAAATATGATGCCTGAAAATGTTAAATATAAAATTAGTCAAACGCTAACCAAAATAGTTAATCGTGGAAGTGGTAATTTAATTGCTATCGTTTTATAGCAATTTTTTTTTATTTATGATATGATATAGAAGATAGGAGTGATAATATGTTTTATAGTTGTGAAAATGCTGATATCATAAATAAAATAGTTAAAATTGCACCTTTAGCATTAGTAGCTTTTATATTGCTATTATTATTCTTAGATTATTATAAGTATAAAAAGGATTCAATGAATAAAAATGAATTCTATAATAAAGCTCTTATTAAATTAGTTTTAGCAATAGTTTTACTTTCTTTATCAATAGTTGGAAGTAAAAAAGTAATTAAACCTTTTATAGAGAAATGTCAAGAAAAAGAAGAAAATAAAGTTGATGCTGATAAAATAAAACAAGAATTAAATGATTTAAAAAAAAGTTTATCTAAAGGGGAATATGAAAGAATAAAAAAAGAGGTAAATGATATTAATGATCAAGAGATAAAAGATGAATTACTATATGAATTAGAGTTTATTGAAAATTATGTTAATATGAATGATCGTGTTGAAAATTTAAAGAATAACTATAATTTAGCAGAGTATTATGATACATTTATTGAAATAGAAAAAATAAGTGATACAGATATTAAAAATGCCTTACAAACTAATATTTTATCTTTAGGAAAAGGAAAACCATTATCTGTTAAAAAAGCATTTACTAGTAATACTAAAGAAAATATAACCTATAATTTAGGAATACCTGCTCATCCTGTTGAGAATATGCCATTAGTTATTGTTATGCAAGCTTATGATTGCCATGCTGATTTTGCAGTAAATAGTTCAAATTATACTGATGAAGAATTCTTCTTTTTAGCACCGAAAATTAGTGCCTATGATGATGGTAAATTAAAGAATTTTAAAATAATTATTGATGAAGTAGTAGAAAAGTATAAAATAAATAAAAAGAGAATTATTATAAGTGGTCATTCAAATGGATGCTTGGAAACTTTTAAATTAGTAAGTTTCTTCCCTGACTTGTTTGCAGCGGCTGTTCCCATTAGTTATCATCCTAACGGATTTAATGCAAGTTCCTTTCGCACTACGGCTTTTTGGGGAATATGTGGTACAGGAGAAACTTGTACATCAACAATGGAGAATTTTGCTAATAAAATAAATAGCAGTGGTGGTAATGCTAAGGCAACAAGTGTTCCTGGTGGACATGGAGATGCTGGATGTAGTTTTCTTAATAGAGAAGTTCTTGATTGGGCATTTTCCCAAGAAAAAAAGTAATTAAAATGCTATAAAAGATGGCATTTTTTTTTAATATATGATATCATAAATATAGAGTGAGGATATGATATGCATGGTAATGTTTATTTAAGTAATTTGAATAAAACGTTATCGATAACTGAGAATGAATGGAAGATGCTCGAGGATAAATATCAAAAAATTATCAAATAAATAATAGGAGGAGATTTTATGAAAGACGAAAAAGAAGAAGAGAAAAAATATAAGCAAAACATTTTTATAGATATTAATGATTTGACCAATAAAAGGAAATTACTTGATGAAAAATATAATGAACTAGTGGAAATGTTTAAAAATTATGGAAAAATGCTTGATGAAACTAAAGAAATATATGATACAGAAAGCGCTAATTATTTTCGAAAAGTATCTACGGAATTTTTAAATTTAGCATTAGTAAAACTAAATACGGATTTTAAAGGTTATATTGATAAATTAGATAATACTATTAAATCATATAGTGAATATAGTAATATGGTTAAAAAACAAGTAGAAAAGGGGGATATTGATGGAACGCTTTAAAGTATATATGGATGAATTAGCTGATTCTAGTAATAAGTTAGTTAATTATTCTAAAAATGATATTAATGATAAGATTAATGAAATAAAAGCTCTTGCTGAATCAATAAAATGGTCTGGACCTGCTCATAATCGTTTTATGATAGGATTTAATGAAAAAATTACAGAAGTTCAAAAATTAAATAACAAGTTAGAATTATTAGGAAGATTTTTAACACATGCTCATGATAGTTATGATGAGACAAGAAAAGATGTTAATAAGTCATGGGAAAAACTTTTAGAAGAAATGAGGGATAAGAAACGTGGCCAATATAGGTGAAGAATATAATACTATTGCAAATAATTATAAAATAGCAAGAGAAAAGTTAGATGCTGACTTTGAAAAACTTACATCATCGGTTACTAGTATTTCTGAAGAATTAGGAAAATTATCTATACCTAAAGAAGAGCATTTAGGCGAAAAAATTCAAGAAGCAATAGGTGACATAACTAAAAATTTATGTGGGGAAGAAAGTGGCGTTATCAGTAAAATAAATAATTTAAAAGATGGTGCTGATAAATTTGCTCAAGGCTGGGAGGATTATTATCGAAGTCAATATGAAAGTTGGTTAGCTAATCAAGCACAAGCATCTGAAACTCCAGGCCAATAAACTAATAGATAAAGAGGAATTATATGAGTAATGATTTAAAAGCATTAGTTGAAAAATTAGAAGAATACGAACATTATGATAAATTTGAAAATGGTAGAGCTTATCTTAGAATTGTCGATCATAGTCATGATAAATACGTAGGATTAAGTAATCCTGATAATAAAGAAATAGAACAATATCAGGAATTATATCATGTGTTTCCAGATAGTGATTGTATTTTTTATAAAATAGATAATAATGAAGATATAATTTTAAAAGCAAATGGAGAATATTGTATTCCCTCAAGAAATAAAAGAGGAAAGTATGTTATTAATGAATATGGTTATATTGAATGTACGGATTCAGATAGCAATACTACAATTACTTATAGTCATAATGGAGTTATGACTGTTGGACAAGATGATTTTGAGTACAATAATACTTATACTAATCAACATATATCAAGTGTAGGTGGAATATCAACTTTTACTAGAATAAATCATATTGAATATAATAGAGAAGCTTATAGGGATTTAATGAATTCTATTGATCGTATAGTAGAAGAAGGTAAAGAAAAACTTGAATCCTATGTTTCATCAATTGGTAATATTTGTAGCGGTATGCGACCTTATTGTTATCCATATGGAAAAGAGAGTATTGATTCAACTATGAATTTATTTGAAGATATAGAAAATCTCAACATTAAAATTAATTATTCTCTTTTAGCATATGATGCTTGTGATGTTGAATTAAAAGATGATGTTGATAAACATCTGGTTGATACATTGTTTGATTGTTTTAGTGCTGATTTAGTAAAAAGACATGAAGATATATTAAGTGGTAGTGTTAGATATGAAAATGGTAGGGCTTTTTTAGAATATAGTGCTAGTGCAAATTTTAAACAGTTAGAAGGAAGCTATCAGAATTTAATGGAAATAGATAAAGATCTTACAGAAAAAGCGAATAATATTAAAAATCTTTACGAAAATATTGATGCACGAATTTCGAACATGAGTAATCAGGATATAAAAACAGATTTATATTATATCTTAGATCATCGTGGTAAAGCTGATTTTGATAGTATATACTATACAATTGAAAATATGTGTCCAGAAAATTATCAATATTATCATTTAGAACCTGTAAATAAAGCTAGAGACAGTGCAAATTATGACTATAATAGATATACCATAGGTGATTATCAAACTAATTCGGATTTTATAACAATAACTAGCGTATCACAGTTTAAAGAAACTTTTCACTTTACGTATGAAATCGCGCAAGTTTTACCTAAAGATTGTACAAGTATTGAAAATTTGGCTTATGATATTATTAAAACTAATGTTATTAATTGTTTACGTTCTCAGCCTCATAATGCACTTGAATATATTGATAAGAAAAATAATAATTTAATAGTATTAACGTGTGATCCAAAATCGCAAAATCAAGATTTTAAAATAGGTTATTATTGTGAAAATGTAAGTTATCCTGCTACTTCTCATCCAGTTGTCATAGATGCACATCAAGTAATGAATGAAGTTATGAGAATAGGAAATCAAAAGAAACAAGAAAATTATTATTATTATCAAAATGATTTTTCCTTAAGTCCAAATGATTATATATTAGATTTAACAACAAGGTATCTTGCTTACAATTATGTGGATGATGTATTTAAATGTTGGGAATTAAAAAAAAGACCTGATGAAAAAGATGCTTATTATGCGATTTATACTGATGCTATTGCAAAATATAATCTTTATACGTATAGCGATTTTACTAGTTATATAACAAGTACCGATTATACAAAATTAGTAGAGTCAAATAATTATCCAAATTTGAGGTTAATATTAATGGGTTATCCTAATAGGAGTTCGTTACGAGATACTGAGTTAACAGGTTTAAGATATAAAAGGATTGTTAGTAGTGATGAAGTTATGGAGAGTGTAGCAAATCCATATAATTAATAATAATGCTTGAAATATCAAAATAATATAAAGAAAGGATAGATGAAAATGAAAAAGGAAAAAAATAAAGAAAAAAAGCGTCTTAAATTTAGTAATTTTTCCATAATTATTGCTTTTTTATTTTTTATTGTTTTAATTATTCGATTAGTTCATCTATCTTTATCAAGTGAAGTAGATGGTATTAATCTTCAAGAGTTTGCTAAAACTCGTACGACAAGGGAAATTCCGCTTTTTGCTAAAAGAGGGAATATATATGATGGGAATGGAAATATTTTATCTCAAGATGTATCGAGTTATACTTTAATTGCCTATCTTGATCCTAGAAGAACAACAAATGAAAAAAAACCACAACATGTAGTAAATAAAGAAACTACAGCAACGGTACTTGCAGCGATATTAGATATGGATTATGATAGTGTTATGAAATATTTATCGAAAGAAAATGTTTATCAAACAGAGTTTGGACCAAAAGGAAAAGGCTTAAATGAAATAACCAAAGATAAAATATTGGCTGCTAATTTACCAGGTATTGATTTTATTGAAACAACCAAAAGATATTATCCATATGGAGACTTTGCAGCATATCTTGTTGGTTATGCTAAAACGGATGAAGATGGGAATACTAAGGGTGAACTTGGAATAGAAAAGAAATTTGATACGGAACTTGAAGGTATGGATGGCTACACCATTTATCAAAAGGATCGTAATGGCTATAAAATTGCCGGTACTAGTGAAATAACAGAAGAACAAATAGATGGACAAAGTGTTTATTTAACAATTGATAGTAATGTTCAATTTTTTGTAGAGAAAGCCCTAAGTAAAAGAACTGATGAAGATAGTGAAAGTATGACGGTTGTTGTTGCTGATGCTAAAACAGGGAAGATTCTTGCCTATGCCACTAATCCTAGTTTTGATCCAAATAAAAGAGATATAAAAAATTATTTAGATCCTGTTTCTGGAATCTCTTTTGAACCGGGTAGTACAATGAAAATATATACGTATATGGCAGCTTTAGAAGCTGGTGTATATGATGGTAAAGCAAAATATAAGTCAGGTTCTTTTACGACTAAAGATAAAACAGTTATTAGCGATTGGAATAATGTGGGATGGGGAAATATAACGTATGATCAGGGTTTTATTTTCTCTAGTAATACAGCCGTTGTTAATATTATGGATAAATACATGGATGCTGAGACTTTAAGAAATTATTTAACGAAATTAGGATTTGGTTCTAAAACAGGTATTGATGTACCGATGGAATCAAGTGGCAAAATAAATTTTAAATATGAAACAGAAATCTTTAATGCCGCTTTTGGTCAAGGTATTATGACAACACCAATTCAACATATTAAAGCCTTAACAGCTATTGCTAATAATGGTGAATTATTAAAGCCATATGTTGTTGAAAAAATAGTTGATGAAAATGATAAAGTAACTTATTCTAACGAAAGAACAGTATTAGATAATGTAGCAAGTGAAGAGACAATTTCTTATATTAAAAACCTAATGTGGCATACAATTAATGATAATAATGGAGCCGCGCATAGTTATGCTATTAAAGGCTTTGATATCATTGGTAAAACCGGAACGGCTCAGATTGCTAAAACTAATGGTAAAGGTTATTTATCTGGAGATAGGAATCATAATCGTAGTATCGCTCTTATGTTCCCTAAGGAAGATCCTAAAATCATTATCTACGGAGTAGAGACTTATGCTCCTAATACGAGAACATTTGCTAGTGCAATTAAAGAAATAGTTACGAATGTATCAAAGTATTATAATATCTATGAAGAAGAGAAAGTAGCGATTACAACTAGTCAGATAACCTTAAATAATTATTTAAATAAAAACGTTAAAGAAATTGAAGATAATTTAAAAGAACAAGGAACAAACGTTATAAAAATAGGTGATGGTAATAAAATTATTAAACAGTATCCTCTTGCTAATACTAAAATTATTAAAGGTGATAAAGTTTATTTAGTGACTAATGGTACAAAAAAAGTTATGCCTAATGTTTTAGGATATAGCAAAAGTGAAATTGATTTATTATGTAAACTATTAAATATTGGACTTAAGTATACAGGAGAAGGTTATGTAGTAAGTCAAAGTATTAAAGAAAATGAAATAATTAATGAAGAAAGTATTTTAGAAGTTACAATGGAATTGAAATTTTAGAAAAATAATGTATAATAATCTTTGGTGATGAATTATGCAAATTGATTTAATGAAACTTAATTATCAAAAAGAAATAAAGATAGAAGAAACTGTTACTATACCTAAAGATTTTTATAGTAATATGGATATTGTTGATTTAAGTGAAGTAATCGTATCTGGAAATATTACGCTTGATGACGATAATTATCTTGTAAAACTTCATGTTTCTGGGATAATGAGCTTGCATGATAGTATAACATATGATTTATTACCATATGAATTTAAGATAAAAATTGAAGAAACTTTAGAAAAATCTTTAAAAACACTTGATTTAATTGAGTTTTTATGGCATTATATTGTTTTGGAGATTCCTCTTAGATATACTTTGAATGAGGGAAGTTATCCTAGTGGTGATAACTATCGAGTAATTAGTGAGGAAGAATATAGTAAGAGTAATAATCCTTTTAATAATTTTAGGATTGAATGAGAAAGGAGTGAGATTATGGCTGTACCTTTTAGAAAAGTTTCAAAAACTAGAAAGAGAATGAGAAGAGCCCACAATGCATTAGAAGCAAAGGAAGTATGTAAATGTCCTAATTGTGGAGAAATGATTAAACCACATCGTGTTTGTCCAAAATGTGGATACTATAAGAAAGAAGAAGTTATTAAAAAAGAGAAAAATGCTGAGTAATCAGTTTTTTTTTCTAAAAATTGGAGGTATATGTGTTAAAATATGTAACAGATATTAAGAATGGTGTGTATATCAAAGAAGAAAAAATACAAAAGAAAAATCTCAAGAATAATCTAGATAATAAAATAATCATTGATATTCATAAAGTGATCGGTCAATATTTAGGTATGGGAAGTGCTTTAACTGAAAGTTCTGCTTATAACTATAGTTTATTAACTAAAGAAAATAAAGAGAATTTTATTAAAGATTGCTATAGTAATAATGGACTTAATTATCGTTATGGAAGAATTAGTATTGGTAGTTGTGATTTCTCTTTAAAGTTTTATTCTTATGCTAAAAGAAAAGATTTAAGTGATTTTAATATCGAAAAAGATAAAGAATATCTTCTTCCTTTTCTTAAAGATATTTTAAAGATTAGAAAAGTTACCTTTATCGCTAGCCCATGGTCACCTCCTAGAATGTATAAAAATATTAAAACATATCGCTTTGGTATGAAATTATCTAAAAGATATTATGAACAATATAGTAATTATTTAATTAAATACTTAAAATTTTATCAAGATGAAGGGATAGATATTTCATATATAACAATGCAAAATGAACCATTAGCAAGACAAAAATGGGAATCATGTAAATATACTATTGAAGAACAAAAAAAGTTTATTTATGAATATCTGTTACCAAAACTTAAGAATACTAAACTATTGTTATTTGATCATAATAAAGATAACTTATATCAAACAGTTAATTCTTTGTATCAAAAAAATAATAAAATAAAAGGGATAGCTTTTCATAATTATTCAGGAAGACATTTCGAAGAATTAAAAAAAATTAGAATGTCATATCCCAATTTAATGCTTATTAATACGGAAGGATGTACTGGTTTTAGTGAATATGATGAACTATTATGGATTAAGGATGCTGAATATTATCTTTATGATATTATAGGGGATTTTAATAATGGTGCTAATGCCTATTTAGATTGGAATATTCTCTTAAATAGAGAAGGTGGTCCTAGTCATATAAAGAATCCCGTTAAAAGTATATTAATCCTTGATAAAGATAATTATATTAAAACTCCAATATATTATTATGTTTATCATCTTAGTCATTTTGCAAGTTTAGATATGCAAATAATAAAATATGATTCTTCTATAAAAGAATTGGATATCTTAGTATTAAAAAATAACGTTAAGTTAGTAATAGTAGTTATGAATAGAAAAGATATTGACTATGAATATAATATAATCATTAATAATGAATATATTAGTGATAGGATTAATGCTCATAGCATTATAACATATGTGAATTTTTTTGATAAAAAAACTAGTAATAATGAAAAAAATATTATATAATCAACATGTAAGGAGAATAAAATGGAATTTAAGAATAGTTTAAAGAAATTTAGAATGGATAATAAATTTACACAAGATGATTTAGGGAAAAAAATTGGTCTTTCTGGTAAAGTTATTAGTAAATGGGAAAGTGGTTATTCCATGCCAGATATAGATAATATTAAAAAATTATGTGAAATATTTGATTGTGAATATGCTGACTTGATTGGACCAGAAAAGAAATATAAAAGAAAGAAGAAAGTAGAAACAAAAGAAGAAAAACAAGATGAGATAGTAATTAATAATATTGATCAAAAAGAATTGAATAATAATTCTAGTTCAAAATTGTTAAAAATAATTGCTAAAATTTTATATGTTTTCGCTAAGATATATCATGTTTTTCTTTATATTGCTATTACTCTAATTGTCTTATTGATGATTTGTATACCATCGATTGTATCAAGTGTAAAAGTTGGAAATAATAGCATTTCATTTACAGATTTTAAAGGTGATATTGTCTCTATTACCGGAGAAGATATTCTCTTAAAAGGAGATTATATTTTAAAATATAAAGATAAGGTTATTGATAATAGTATTAACTTTGATATCATTAAAGAAGTAGCAGATGTCTTTAATAAAGTATCAAAAAGTGAAATAACGATGCAAGTTGAAATAATCCTTGTTTTAGTCTTAATAACCTTAATCATAATGGTAGTTGCATTCCACAATTTAGAGATGTTTTTAAAGAATATTCGTGATTGTGATAACTTGTTCATAAAAGATAATGTTAATCGTTTAGCGATGTCTACTTGTTTATTTGTTGGTGTTTATGTTTGTGATTTAGGTATTTCTTTCTTAGTAGAAAGTCTTACTTCATTCGATATATATAATAATGTAGGGTTCAATAGATTGGTGGGAATATTCTTTATGATATTAATGGTTTGCGTATTTAATTATGGATATGAAATGCAAAAGAAAAATATTAATGTAATTGAGGCATAAAGCCTCTTTTTTTTGTATATTTTAAATTAATTTACACATATTAAAGAGGGAGGAAGAGATGACACAAAAAGAATTATTGTATTATGAAGATGCTATTGAGCATGAGGGAATTATCATTAAACAAATTGATAAGGCAATCACATCTTTAACAGATGAAGAATTAATTAATTTTATGGAGGAAGAAAGAAATAAGCACAACGAATTAAAGAATAGTTTAATGAATGTTCTAAAGGAGGAAGCAAATGGATAATAGATTAATAATGGAAGATTATTTATTAGTCTTAAAAAGTACGGTTGAAGTCTTTGTACATGGAACATTAGAAAGTTCAAATCCAAATATCAGGAAGTCTTTAAAAAATGGTCTTGATATAATTATGGATGCTCAAGATAATACTTATAATTTAATGAGTAAATATGGTTGGTATCAAGTAAAGAATATTAATTCTAATGTAATATTAGATACTTTAAATAAACTTCAAAATGTAAACTAGAATAAAAATAATCTAGTTTCTTTTTTTTATTGATGATATAATTATTAACGGAGTTGATTATGAATATTAAAAATATGATAAACATGATATTTAAAAAGTATCAAGATCTTTCTAAAAGATTTCCTTTAACACTTATAGTTATCGCTTTAATAACGGTTCTTTTAACAATCTTTATGGATAATATGGATAATAATTTTATTAATAGAGTTTTAGAGTTTTTATTTATTTATATTATTGGGACAATGTTTACAGAAATAACCTTTGATAAGAAAAAGAGAATGTTTTCTTATCTTGTCTTTGCCATATTATCTCTTTTTTTGGTTATCTTAGATCATTCTACTAATGAGTTAATTGCGAATATTACTGAAAGAGTTTTATATACATATTTCTTATCTTTTATTATCATTATTTTTTATAAATTATATAAAAATAGTCAAAAAGATTTAGCACATTATACATTATCTATTTCGTTTAATATTTTAAAGACAAGTATTATTTATGGCATACTTTCCATTGGACTATTACTAATTAGTGAAGTCTTTGTTAATTTAATATTAAATAATGATAACTATGAAATAATATTACGAGTAGAAATATTACTTATGGGATTATTCTATGCTCCAAATATACTAGAAGATGTATTTAGTGTTCAGGAAGATATTAATAGTTTCATGAAAATAATAGTTCATTATACTTTGTTATCTTTAATTATTTTAGCCTTTATTATCATTTATTTATATTTATTTAAAATTATAATTACTTGGGATTTTCCTTCTAATCAAATATTCAGAATATTAACGATTTTATTTATCTTTTATTTACCTATTTGGATTATGAATAATTATTATAAGGAAGATTTATTATCAAAGATTAATAGTAAATTACCATATATGTTTATACCATTTATTCTTTTACAAATATATTCTTTAGGAATAAGAATTATGAATAATGGTATTACTAATATGCGATATATTGGCATTATGATTATTTTAATCGAGATAGTTTATATTATTCTTTTCTTAAGAAAAATGAAATTAGATTATTTATTTTATTTATTACCAATAATCATTGTTATAACATTTATTATTCCATATCTTAATATGTATGATGTAAGTTGTTATAGTCAAAGAAAAATAATGGATAATTTATTAGCGAAAGAGGAATTATCAAATGATGATAAAATGGTGATATATAGTTCGTATGAATATTTAAATGCTTCTTATATGGGAAGGAATTATTTAAACAAGTATAGTGATGATATCATTAATGAAATAAAGGGATTTAATTATTATCAGGATTATGATTTTCATTATATTAATGTAAGTGTTAAATTAGATGGAATTAATATCGATAATTATCGTACTTTATATAATCTTGAATATCGTAATTATCTTGTTGATGATAAAAATATCGTTATTAATAAAGATAATTATAATATAGATATTACAAATATCATTAGGGCTTATATTGAAAATAATGTCGATATTGATAATTATTTTAGAACACATCATGAATTTGTTATTGATAATAATAAACTTATTATTAGTAATATTGTTATTGAATATAATAATGAAAAAATAAAATATTTAAGTATAGATGGTATTGTTTTAAAGTAAAAAACATTTTTTGACATAATACGGATAATAATTATGCATATTATCTACACTTTATAAAATATTTGTGATATAATGTCATTGATTTAAAGAAGTGTGGTTGTATGATAAAAAAGAGTGTTTTTATTCTTGTATTAATTGGTACATTAATGGTTATCGCTGGAATAATTTATTGGATTTTTGGTGGTATAGAAGTAAAATTAGTAGGGGAAAATGAAATTAATGTTACTTACAAAAGCGATTATAATGATGAAGGTTTTAAGATAACAAAATATGATAATGAAGTTAGTGAAAAAAGATATCGTTATGAAACGAAAAGTAATGTTGATACTAATATATTAGGGGAGTATGAAACAGTTTACTATATCAAATATTTTCTTAAAACGTATGAATTAAAAAGAATAGTCCATGTTGTTGATAATGTTGAACCCGAAATAACAACAAATATTGAATCTATTGAAAAAGATTATTGCACAAAGAAAGTTTTATCAAAAGATTTAGAATATAATGCTATAGATAATTATGATGGTGATGTAACGGATAAAGTTACCAAAGAAGAAAATGAAGAAGGAGTTATATTAACCGTTACAGATAATAATGGTAATGTTGGTACGAAGAATATTTTGTATACATATACGGAAAAACCAAAGGATAAATTTACTTTAAATGGAAGTAGTACTATGTACGTTGCTAAGGGAAGTAAATTTAGTGATCCTGGAACAACATATAAAGATGGTTGTGGAGTTAAGATGGATGTCAAAGTTAGTACAAGTGGAAGTGTTGATACGAGTAAGAACGGTGACTATAAAATAACTTATACAGCGAACGATTTAACGGTAACACGAAAGGTAACGGTTTATACACCAAGTACTAATACAGGTGGAAGTGTAAGTGGTAAAGTTATTTATTTAACTTTTGATGATGGACCTGGAAGCTATACGGAAAGAGTTTTAAATACCCTTAATAAATATGGCGTAAAAGCCACTTTCTTTGTTACTCATCAATTTGGTAGTTATGTAAATTTAATTAAAAAGGAATATGAACAAGGTCATTCTGTGGCGGTTCACTCATATACCCATAATTGGAATATTTATAAAAGTGTTGATGCATATGTGAATGATTTTAATAAGATGAATGCTGATATTGAAAAATATACGGGTAGTAAGAGTAAAATCTTTCGTTTTCCAGGTGGTTCTAGCAATACAGTTAGTAAAAGTTATGCTAAGGGAGTTGTTAAAGCCATTGCCTCACGTATGACAAGTGAAGGTTATCAATATTTCGATTGGGATGTTGATTCTGGTGATGCAGCAGGAGCCTCTCGTTCAAAAATATATAGTAATGTTGTTAATGGTGTTAAAAACTGTTCTAAATGTATTGTCTTAATGCATGATATTAAGTCTAATACAGTTAATGAACTAGATAATATTTTAAGAGAATTAACAAGTAAAGGTTATAAATTTGGAACACTTAATGTTAATAGTCCAACAGTTCATCATAAAATTGCTAATTAAACAAGCTTAAGGCTTGTTTT
>CACZNM010000089.1 GCA_902782535.1 uncultured Erysipelotrichaceae bacterium | reverse complement strand
TGAATCATAGTCAACACTATAAAATATATTATTTCCATCTAAATTGCTGAATCCAAAATACACTTCATTGTTTGATCTCGTCAAATGACCTAAATATTTTTCTGTAATTTCAGAGCAAGAAATAGTTATACTTCCCTTTTTATCATCTTTTTCCCAGAAACTAATATCACTTAAATCTGGTTTATGATGAAGTGATGCACTAATATTATGAATAATTAAGTTAAAACAATTACTACTTATATCACAAACATTAATTCCATTGTATTCTTGCATCACTAATGGACTTGGCATTTTTGATTTTTTTTCATAAGATTCTCTCATCTCTTTTTGAAGAAAATTATACACTTGAATATATGTTCCTTCAATAGTACTTTTCATTGTATCAACACTATTTAATACATTTAGCAAATCTTCTTTTGTATTAGACATCATTATATTTTCAAAAAACTTTAATTGATTACTTATTTGCTCGTTTTTATTTGAAACAAAATACTGGTAATACATTTGTATCATTTCTCTATAATCAATATGATATATCTCCAAGCATAAAACATTTTTTATTTCCTTGATATCATTTATTTCACTAATCTTTTTTAATATACCATCGTGCCTAATACTCTCCCAATTATGACGAATAAAATCTATGTCTTTAAACTGTTCTAACGTCAAAGAACTTAAAAATTCATAAATAAACGGCTCATTTTTGTTTTCGCTAACAAAATCAAGAAGTTCATTATAATAATTATCACCTGTATTTTTGCATAAAAAATATATGGTTTTTTCGAAATATTTATTTACTGAAAATTTTGTGTAAATATTCAAATTATAAAACTGATTAAGAACAATTTTAAATATCGTCATAAAACCATCATTATTTTGATAAAAACCACTTGGCAATTTTTCTAAAATTGAATAACTATAATGTTTATTCTCAATTCCACTTTGAAGTATTATGTTAAAATCATCTTTATTATTAATAATAAATAAACTAATCCCATTTTTTTCTTCTTCACTTACATTCATTCCTGTTATTAAACTACTAATTGCAATAAATAAATAACTAACATCTAGATTTCTATCTTTCAATTCATCATATATTTTTTTGAAAAATATTAAAAATCCTTTAATATCATTAGCTAACATATATTTTTTTAATTCATCCTTTATTTGCTTAATAGAATGTGGCTTCCCTGGTGATAAATCAATAAAGTAATTATCCATAACCATGCACCTCTACAGTTACATTATATCACAAAAATTATCTTTTTAGAATTTACAAAATTATTTCTTTGCAAACATAAAATAAACTTTGTTCCCCTGAGAAACAAAGTTTATAACCTAGTGTGTGTAAGCATATCATACGCATACAATGTTTAATAATTTTTCTTGTTATTTTACTAAATTCTATCAAAAATTAGTTATTTTTTAAAAACAATAATTTTTTCAAATCCTTATTTATCAACAGTTTTACGACATAGCAAGCAAACAGTCTCAACGTGATATGTCCTTTTAAACATATTAACAAGATTTATTTCCTTGATATCATAAATATCTCCTAATTCCTTTAAATCTCTTTTTAAAGTATACATATCACAAGATATATAAATAAAATACTTTGATCTAATATTTTTGAAATAATTAATTGTTTTCTTATCTAATCCACATCTTGGAGGATCAGTTATTACTAAATCAATATCATTAAATCTATCAATATAATCTTCTACTTTTCCATTAATAACTTTAATATTTTTAATATCATTATTCTTAATATTTACTCTAGCATTATTACAAGATTCTTTATTTATCTCAATCATTGTAATATCATTAACATAATCACTAATTAGTATCCCCCATAAACCAATACCACTATATAAATCTAATACTTTATTAATACTTTTATCCTTTATAAATCTTTCAATAATTTCATTAATATGTAATAAACCTTCTTTATTAACTTGAAAAAAAGCATTACTTGTTACTTTAAATACTTTACCATTAATTATTTCTTCTATATAATCTTTCCCCTTTATTAATTTATTATTTAATACTACATTATCATATGGTAAATTAATACTATCAATATTTCCTTTAATATTTATTAATACATCATAACCATTAGTTTTAATAATTATTTCTTTAATATCTTTTTTATCAATATTCTTTAATACTTTTATAACATCATTTATTTTATTTTTTAATAGATAACAATAATCTATTGGTATTAAATTATTAGTTCCTTCTTCATAAAAACCAATTTGATTATCTTTAATATGTAAAGTTACTTTATTACGATAATTCATATTCTCTGTTTCATAATAATTATCACATCGTCCTAATAATTCTTTCGCTTTATTAATTTTAAATTCATTTTCCAACTTTTCATTTATATGCAGAAAATCACATCCACCACACTTATCATAATATGGACATATACTTTCTATACGATTATCATTTGCTTTTTTTATATTAATAATTTTACCTTCATAAAATTTACTTTTTTCTTTGGTTATTTTTATATCAACTATTTCTTTTGGTAAAGCTCTTTTAACAAATATTATTTTATTATTTATATATCCTATTCCTCTGCCAAAATGATCAAATTTAATAATTTCTATTTCCATAAATACTCCAATATTATTATAGTATATTTATTTTTTAAAAACAAATAATAATTATGGTGATAAGATGAATTATCTTAATGAACTTAAAAAGGATTTTAATAATTTTCAAGATTTAATAATTAAAGAGATTATTTACGATAATAATATTATTAATGTAATCTCTATTGAAACAATTACAACAAGTACTAATATTAATGATTTTATACTAAGAAACATTGTCCATATAAAGACACAAAATATAAAAGAATATTTATATAATTATTTACCATGTATAAGTATAAAAGAAGTAAATAATTATGATGATATAATCAATCTTTTAGTTAGTGGATTTACTATAATCTTAATAAATAATAAAGATATTCTTGCAATTGAAACTATTCTTAATTTATCACGAGGAATTGAAAAAACCGATTGTGAAAAATCGGTTACAGGACCCAAAGATAGTTTTAATGAACATTTTAATACTAATGTTGGTTTAATTAGAAAAAGAATAAAAAGTAATAAATTGAAATTAGAAACAATTAATATTGGTAAATATACAAATACTAAAGTTGGTATTATGTTTGTTGAAAATATCTATAAGCCTAAATTAAAGGATAATATTATAAATAAACTTCAAAAGATAGATATTGATGGGATTATTGATAGTGCTTATTTAAAAAAATATTTAACTGATAGTAAAAGTGTTTTTCCAACTATTAAAGAAACAGAAAGACCAGATTTAGCTTCCCAATCTCTTTTAGAAGGGAAAATAATTATTATTACAGATAATAGTCCTAATATTCTAATTCTTCCTAGTTTTTTTATTGATTTTTTTCATACTAGTGATGATTATTACCAAAAACACGTTAATATTACTTTTATTCGAATAATTAGATTAATAGCCTTTTTAATCAGTATTCTTCTTCCTGCTTATTATATTGCTATTACTACTTATAATGTTAATTTTATACCTATTAATTTATTAGTAAATTTTATTGCTCAAAGAATGAGTGTACCATTTCCTTCTTTTATTGAAGCAGGGATTATGATTATCTCTTTTGAAATATTAAGAGAAAGTGATACAAGAATACCTAGTACAAGTGGTACGGCGATTAGCATTTTAGGTGGTCTTGTATTAGGAGATGCTGGTGTTGCAGCCGGGATACTTTCCCCTATTATGATTATTGTTATTGCCATAAGTATGATTTCTTCATTAATCTTTCAATCACCAGAGATAATTAATGCTATTAGATATTATCGTTTTATGATTATTCTTCTTGCTTCAATCTTTGGATTATATGGTATATTTCTGGGAATCATTCTAATCATTAGTAATCTATCTAATACTAATACAGATGAAAAAGATTATTTATATCCCTTTGCCCCTTTAAGTATTATTGGACAGAAAGATGCTTTTATCAAAACTAATTCAAATATTTTATTGAGAAATCCACTTCTTACTGATAACCATATACGAGGTGTTAAATGAAAAAATTATTCTTATTAATTTTTATACTTTTTATTACAGGATGCATGAACTATACTGAATTAAATGATTTAGCGATTATTAAAAGTATCGGTATTGAATATAATCATGATTATTTTATATATGCAGAGATAATGGAAGATATTGATAAAGATAATATTCCTAAAACGAAAGTAATAAAAGCAAGTGGTAAAAATATGGATGAATTATTTAATAACATTAAACTATTAGTTAATAAAGAAATATATCTAGATCATATTGACTTATTAATCTTAGATGAAAACTTAAATAAAGAAAACTTTGATGAAATAATTATATACTTTTTGAATTATCAAGAACTACGAAATGACTTTTATACAATTATAGGAAATAATATTGAAAACATTTTAAATAATGCTAAATATGATGAAATAGAAAAAATGATTATCAATAATAATTTAAAGATTATTAAAATTAGTTTTGAAGAAATTATAAGTAAATACCTTGATCATAAAATATTTAATTTATCAAAAATAATCTATAATGATGGAATACAATTTGACGGTAATTATCAATACAGAAATAACAAGTTAGAAAGGATTAATCATGAAAAAAATTGAAATAAATATTCTTCTATTTGTTCTAATAGAAGCCTTTTTTCTTCTTTATGGAATACACACTAATTTAATAAATATTCTTATTGGTACAATACTTGGATTAATTCTAACATTAGTATTTTCTAAACTAAAAAAATATACTATTATGAAATATTTTTTACTTATTATTACTATTATATTATTATTTAGTGTAACTATTAAAATATCGTTATTTATTACCCATAATCTTTTAAAAAACTATTCTGTTTTTTTAGTAATTATTTCTCTTTTAATAATTAATTTCTTTTTAATAAAAAATAACTATCATGGTTTTATTAAGTCTGTTGAATTAATCTTTTATTTCTTTATTCTCATAAAAATAATATCTCTAGTATTAGTAATTCCTAATATTAATTTAGAGTATTTTAATATTAATTTATTAGAAGAATTAAATCCTAATACCAATATAATCTTTATTGCATTAATTATTTTATATTTACATCAATCTATTTATTATTTATGTGATTATATACTGGATAAAAAAATCTATATAATTAGTATCATAAATCCCATTATTATGAAATTATTAGCGATAACTATTATAGGAAGAACTTTGTTTAATTTATATAAATATCCTTATGTAAATATTTTAAAATCGATTAAGTATTTAAACTTTTTTGAAAGAATGGAAGGAATATTATCCTTTGAATATTTATTTAGTTTTATTACCCTTTTAGCATTTCTATTATTAATAATTAAAAGCATAATAAAAAAGACAGTTAACTATCTTTAATATTTTTGTGTCGTACAAGAAAAAGAATGTTCACGATAATAAGAACTTACTTCTTCAATTGTTTTTGTGTGATTTTGTAATTCCTCAGGAATAAAATCTAGTAAATTTACAGAAATAACATATTCTGTTAAATTCTCATTTTCTTTATATTTTATTTGCGCATATTTTTTAAAATCTTCAATAAAATCGTTTTTTGGTGAAGTAAGAATTTCTTCTTCCTCTATTTCTTCTTCGTCTGGTAACATAGTTTCTTCTTCTACAGTATGATTACCACTAATACTATATTTAATATTATAAGCTTTTCCATTTAAAAATGATGTACTAATTGTTTCATTTATTTTAGTGCAACTAAGCATCTCTACTTCATCAATAGGTTTAGTTATCTTTTTTTCTTTATATAAATCCTTACCAAATATTCTAAGTCCTGGTGGTAATAATAAAAGAATAAATAATACAAAAAAAGCTAAACAAAGTAAAAAATTCTTCATAACTCTTCCTCTATCATAATAATAGCACATCTTTATGATAAAAAAAAGAAAAATTATTATTTTTCCTCAATATTGTGTAAAACTTCATTAAGAGCTTTACTTATTAATTTAGAATTTTTTTCCATTATAAAATCAATTTCTTTCGTTGTAACAATCATATCGGCATTAATAGGACTTAATACTTCCCATATTAGTGATTTTAAATTTTCATTATCCAAAAGACCAATATAACCTAATATTTCTTTCTTTTCTTTATCAGTTAATTCCTTAATATCACTTAAATAATTTATTTTATTAATCGGCTTTAATTTATCTTTATTACTATAATTATTTTTTAAATAACTAATTCTTTTTAGTAAATAATTAATGGTGTCAGAAACAATGACCGATGTATTAACAACGGTTGGAATACCAATAGCAATAGTAGGAACATTTAAGGTATCAAAAGATAATTCTTTCTTATTATTCCCTATTCCACTACCAGGGGTAATTCCACTTGATGTTATTTGAATTGTTTTATTAAGTCTTTCAATATTCATCGCACAAAGAGAATCAATACATATAATAAAATCTGGTTTAATTTCTCCTACAACATTACTAATTATTTCAAAACTATCTATTCCTGTTACACCCATAACATTTGGTTCAAGGATAGATATATTTCGATATCTTTGATCAACATCACCTAACAAATACATATGTCTTGTAACAATTATTTCTTCAATTGTTTTACTTCCTAAAGAATCGGATATTATTTTTCGATTACCTAAACCAATAATTAAACAAGTATCATCTTCTTTTATCTTAGAGTAAGATAACATCTTATGTAATTCATCTTTTAAAACAGTAAAAACATCATTAAAATTATTAGAATCGGTTAAATCCTGATATGTTATCGTAACATATTTACCCTTTTTTCTTTTTAATTTATTATTGCTTTTTAAAATAATATCATCAACATGAATATTATTTTTATCATAACTATTTTTTTTAATATTATGAATATCTTCTTCAATGATTAAATCGGTTCTTAAATCATATTTTTCCAAATCAATTTCATGCATTATATCACCTACAATTATTTTGCTAAAATTATTGACTTTTATGAATGATTTTTGATATTATATATGTGTTTGTTAAGAAGCGAGGTGAGAATATGCCAAATATTAAAAGTGCAAAGAAAAGAGTTTTAACTAATAAAAGAAAAGAAGATGAAAATATTGTTGTTGAATCAAAGATGAAGAATTCAATTAAAAAACTAGAAAGATTAGTTAAAGATGGTAACAAAGAAGAATGTGCTAAAGAACTAACTGTTACTTTAAAAAACATTGATAAAGCTGAAAACATTGGAATAATTAAGAAAAATAATGCTGGAAGAAAAAAATCAAGATTAACTAAAATGGTTAATGAAATTAAATAAACCTAAAAGGTTTATTTTTTTATAATTTTTTCTTTTTTATTTGCATATTTTATGTTAGAATACAATTAGGAGAGTAAATATGAGGAAAGTATTTTATTTTATAATACTAATAGCGATTGTTTATTTTACATACACATATCGTGAAAATATCATCCTTTTATATAATGAATACTTTGTTCCAATCGAAAGTAAAGTAACAAAATTAGAGAAAAACAAATACTATCGTGATTATAATTATACTTATGCTAAAAATGTCGATAATTTTATTCCTGAATCTAAAGATGATTTAATAAATATATATTATACAATTGTAAATAGTGGTATGGATAATTTTACTTTCTACTGTTCAAGAAAATATGAGGATTGTGTCAATGATATTAATGATATTGCGAATAATCAAAACTTAATTTCCAATATTAATAACTTTGTTCATCCTTATAATTCTTTTAAATCAATAATAACCGAAGTTGAATCAACTGGTAAAGTTTCTCTTAAAATCGATAAAGTATACGATGATGAAATGATAGTTATATTAAATTATAAACTTGATGAAATAATAAAAAAGACGATTAAAGATAGTGATACATTAAAAGAAAAGTTAAAAAAAGTTCATGACTATATTATTAATAATACAACCTATGATAAGGATCGTAGTGATAAAAAAATAGTAAAATACAAATCCGATAATGCTTATGGTGTTTTAATTGAAAATTATGGCTTATGTGGTGGATATACTGATGCTATGATGTTATTTTTAGAAAAATTTAATATTCCTAATTATAAGATTTCAACAGAAAACCATGTTTGGAATTATGTTAAATTGGATGACAAATGGTTACATATTGATTTAACGTGGGATGATCCAATTACGGAAGATAATAAAAGTGTATTAGATGATTCTTTCTTCTTAATTACTGATGAAGAACTTGCTAAGATGGAAAAAGAAGAACATAATTATAATACTGATATATTTAAATAAAGAGTTCAAACTCTTTTTTATTATAAAAACACTGTCTCAATTAAGAAACAGTGTTTATTATTTTTATTTTACATCTTTAACGGTTAATTTTCCTTTATCATAAACAAATTCAATTTTCTGCTTACTTCCACATAATTCTGGTTCATTAACTACTGCATAACCAATAATTTTGTCATTTTCCTTATATATTCCAAAAAATGTATCATCATCATCTTTATATGTCAAACTTGTCAATAATTCCCCTACATAATTACCATTTTCATTAATATAACCAACAATTATTTCTCCACAAGTTGTTCCTGGCCAAGAAAATAAAATATATTTTTCCGTTATATAAAGAACTAATTCTCCACTCCATTCAATAGTATCTACTTTCTTATCATTCAAATATATCTCTCCACCATTATTGGTATAAACTAAATTCAATTTGATTGTCTTGCCATTAAAAACAAATTGTTTATCGTTTTCATCAAGATGTGTTTTTAACATACCATCTTGATATGTTAATGTCGAGCTTTCATAACTTTCACAATTCGCAGGTTTTTCATCACATTTCTCACAAACCTTTTCTTCTTTACAATTTGTTACTTCTCGCAATTCTTCTTTTCTAAAGAAGACTAAGTAAACACATACTCCTATTAATAAAATTATTATTCCAATTAAAACTCCTATTAAAATATTCTTTTCTTTATTGTTCATAACCTCTCCTTTTCAATTAAATCGTATCATCTAACTTGTCAAAAAGCAAATAATAATAATAATAATAATAATAATAATAATAATAATTAATAATGTCAAACAATGTAAAAAAGAGTCATAAAACTCTTTAAAACAATGATAATTGACTTGATTCAGGCAAACCGTCAAGTATATGCATATCACGCATCTTATCAATTAATGTTGAACTAAGTTTTCCACGCATTTGAACATCTTCGATGCTTAAGAAAGCTTTTTTTTCTCTTTCTTCGACAATTGTACGACTTGCAGTATCACCTAATCCATCAATACATCTAAATGGTGGAATTAAATGACCTTCACTTGACACAAGGAAATTTTTAGAATCAGATTTAGTAAGACTAATCGGATCAAAAATAATACCACGTGCGGTTGCTTCTCTGCATATGATAAGGCAACCTAATATGCTTGCTTCTTTGTTACTTGCTTCATAACCTTTATTCTCCAAATCAATAATTCTTTTAGAAATTGCATCATATCCCTTAATCATTACTTCAATATCAAAATCATTTTCACGAATAGAAAAATATGCTGCATAGTAATTAACTGGTTGATATACTTTAAACCAAGCGATACGCATAGCACTCATAACATATGCACAAGCATGAGCTTTAGGGAACATATATTGTATTTTTTCACAGGAATCAATATACCAATCAACAATTCCTACTTCCTGCATTTTTTCTTTCCAAACTTTCCATCCTTCTTTATCTTTCTTGGCTTTGCCTTTTCTTACAAATTCCATAATCTTAAAAGCATCCTTAGGTTTCATACCATGATTAGAAAGATAGAGCATAATATCATCACGACAACCTATTACTTCACTAAATTCACAAACTTTATCTTCAATTAATTTTTCAGCATTACCACTCCAAACATCGGTTCCATGCGATAATCCAGATATTTTAACCATATCCCCAAATGTTTTAGGTTTAGCTTTCACAAGCATATTAATAACGAAATTAGTTCCAAGTTCAGGAAGACCTAATGTTCCTGTTTCACAACCTATTTGACTAGCTTTAATTCCTAAGGCTTCTGGACTACTAAGTAAACTTAATACTTTAGGATCACTCATTGGTAGAGTTGTTACATCAATACCCGATAAATCTTGAAGCATACGTAAAACAGTTGGATCATCATGACCTAATATATCAAGTTTTAAAACATCTTGATCAATGGCATGATAATCAAAGTGTGTAGTTCGCCAAGCTGCCGTAAGTTCATCCGCAGGATACTGAAAAGGTGTAAAATCATAAACATCCATATATCCCGGAATAACAACAATTCCTCCTGGATGTTGTCCGGTTGTTCTTTTAACGCCTGTGCATCCTTTAGCAAGACGTTCTATCTCGGCGGTACTAACATTGGTAATTCCCTTCTTTTCAAAATATCCTTTAACAAAACCAAAAGCGGTTTTTTCGGCAACTGTACCGATGGTTCCGGCACGATAAACATTATCTTCACCAAAAATAACTTTTGTATAAGCATGAGCAGAGGCTTGATTATCACCAGAAAAGTTAAGGTCAATATCTGGTACTTTATCAGCATTAAATCCTAAGAAAGTTGCAAAAGGCATATCCTGTCCTTCTTTAGACATAACCTCTCCACAATTAGGACATTTTTTATCTGGTAAATCATACCCACTTGCTGAATAATGAATAGAAAGTGGTTTACCATCATCACCAGTAAAAATACTTGTTTTACACTTTTTACATAGATAATGCGCAGGTAGTGGATTTACTTCTGTTATTCCCATCATTGTTGCAACAAAACTCGAACCAACTGATCCACGCGATCCAACAAGATATCCTTCATCATTGGAGTGTTTAACAAGTTTTTGAGCGATTAAGTAGATAACATCAAAGCCACCACCGATAATACCACCAAGCATTTTTTTTGTTTCAACATTTAATTTTTCATCACTATTTATAATTTTCTTGGCTTCTTCATCATCTTTCTTTTCTAAATCATTTTTGACATAATCCTTAGTTAAGGCAAAAACGCGATCATAACCATCCTTAATAATATCGTTTAATACTTTATAAAATAATTCTTTGTCATCATTATTAGGATATAATTTTTCCGTTTCAATGCGCGCAAGCTCTAATATTTTATCACCATAAAATTCATTAGCGATACGTTCTTCAATTAAATGGGGAAGTTTATCTCCATACATACTATGAGCTTTAGTATAAACCATGTTATAAACATCTTCTCGGGAGTTTTCAAATTTTGGCGAAAAAGGTATTCCACCGGTATCAATAATTACTTCGACATATTCTACCATATCGCTTATCTTCTTTGGATTATCAATAACAATTTCTTTTATTAAATTATCATCTTCCAAAAAAGCAAAATCAGAAAGCATTTCTTTGGTTGTTCTAAAATGCATGGAAGGAATTTCTGTTATATCTTTCTTGGCTAAAGGATGTAGTCCTCCTCCTGGATTTTTCTGGTTAATAATTATTTCACGATATATTTTATCTTCTCTTCTTAAATGATGAACATCTCCTGTTGCTACAATAAATTTACCTGATTCTTT
>CACZNM010000088.1 GCA_902782535.1 uncultured Erysipelotrichaceae bacterium | reverse complement strand
TAAGAGATTGGTCCTAGAATTCATGCAAACCCTAGAAAAATCTAGGATTTACATGGGACCAAACTTATTTTGCACTTGCAAAATGGACCACTTTCGGTGGTCTCTTTTTTCTCATTTCCTTATTATACAAGGATTTTAGAGAAACACTTTTTTACCACCATATTAATTTTTTTCATTTTATTTTTAATAAGAATACCACCAAACATTTTTTCAATTATATGACCTGTAATAGAGATTTCCTAATATTTTCAATGTATTCTTTACTCATTTCATAAATATATTTTAATATATCTGGTGTATATTTTTTCTTTAGTTCAGTTAAATCCATAGTAATTATTCCTAATCTTATTTTATTATTGAGTTCAAGTTTTCGATCATCTATTAAAATAATTCGTATTGGTATATCATTTTTATTAGATAAATATTCACTGCTTTTCAAATCTGCATCATAAATTGTTTCATAATAATTTAAATTACAATTTATTTTATAATTTACAAATCGATTTAATTTATCAAAATATTTCTTAGCCTCTTCCCTTTTTCGATACTCACAATTAGTTGGTATTCTATTTCCTTTTCCATCTTGAAATAAAGTTAAACTAAATGGTGTTTTATATTTTAAATGATTCATTGATAAAGTACTTATGTATGATGATAAAAAAGATATATTTTTAATTATGAAATCATCAGTATTTTTCTCTACTATAATATCTTCAATATAATGTGATATTAGTCTTTGTTTTTCAACTCTTGATAGAATCATCCAATCAGATATAAGATTAAGATAGTTTGTAGGATTATTTATAAAATATATTTTTTGTGTATCTTCAAAAATAATTAAATCATCTAAAGTAAATGATAAATTATCATATTGTTTTTGCTCTTCTATTTTCTTTTCAATTTCTTGTTTTCTAAATTCAATTTGTTTTAAATCTTTTTCAAAAACATCTAATTTTACTACACCTTTAATATAAGCTGTTTTAATTCTATCAATTTGACTTTTTAGATTCTTTAATTCTTTTTCAAATTCATCTATTTTATTATTCAATTTTGATTTTATAAATGGTGTGTAATAATCGTTTAATAATTCTTCTTGTTTTTGTAATAAAATTAATGCATCAATAAGTTTTTCTTCAATGATATTTTCATTAAAGAAACATTTACAATGCTCACATTTATAATAATAGTATTTCTTTCCAGATTTCTTTTTTGATGCAGAACCACCTAAAATAGTACCATATTCAGAGAATTTAATTTTATTTGTAAAAAGATATGTTGATGTTCTTTCGTAATGTCTTGCATTTCTCTTCTTTTGATATTGACAATTATCCCATATTTCTTTACTTACTAACGGCTCTACAACATTTTCATAATATGTTGGATGTTTAGTTCTTTTTCCATGTATAAAATCACCTTTATATACTTCTTTACTTAATATTTTTTGAATTGTTGTATCATACCAAGTATCTCTTCCTAATACTTTTTCTTTATTAAAGATATTAGCTATCTTTTGATGGGAATTGACTTCAAGATATAAGTTAAATATTCTAACTATTATATCTTTAGTTAATGGATCTGGTACTAACTTTTTATTATCTCTTTTATAACCTAATGGTGCGCTATAAGGTAAATGTCCTTGTTTAATTGCCCCTGCCATTCCTACTTTTGTTCTTTCAGAGCATTTCTCAATTTCATTTTGGGAAACACTTGTCATTATTCTCATAACCATTCTTCCATTTGATGTTGTTGTGTTTGATTCATCAGCCATACAATCAATATCACACTCAAAATCATTTACAAATTTCATTAGTTTCTCAATATCAAAGACAGAACGAGTTAATCTATCTAATTTAAAAGCCACAATTACATTTATCTTTTTATCTTTTATATCATTCATCATTTCTTGATATGCTGGTCTTTTATCATTTTTAGCACTTATTCCAGCGTCTTGATATACTTTATATATTTCATATTCTTTAAAGCCACAATATTGTTTTAAACGGCTCTCTTGTTCTCCTAGACTAAAGCCTTCTCGTGCTTGATCTTCAGTTGAAACACGAATATAAATACCAGCTATCTTTCTTTCATTATCCATTCAATTTCTCCTTTCTAATCATAAAAGTAAACATTTCTTGATTATTTATACTATCATTTTTTATTTCGTTGTCAATTCCCACTTCGTGGAATAGTTATTAATTATTTTTTAGATATTCTTCTAATTCAGTTAATTTAATTTTATCTTTATAACCATTTATAAAGACTGTTTTAGCATCTTCAAAGAGAAGATAATCATTTCCTTTGGCTTTTAATATATGTGGCTTAACAAAGCCTATATTAGTGTCTTTAACTGATATAATACTACCTTCTATAAGTTCATATTTAACATTTGCAAAACTACATATTATATCAATCTTTTTTCTAAATAAATCACTTATTGTAAGTTTTTTAGTTTCTAATTTAAACATACTCATCACTCCTTTCTGAAACACAAAAAAACCAACTATTTCTAGTTAGTTCATTTATTGCACTCGAGAAAAAAGTGTCCGAGTTTCACATCAATATGGTGGAGCTGGGGAGCATCGAACTCCCGTCCAAAACCACTGATAAATAGACTACTACAAGTTTAGTTAATTAGAAAGTTTCACTATATAATAAGCTAATTAACAAACAAATATATAGCTAGTTTAGTAATATTCATTATTTTACCTAAACAATAAAATAATATAGTTCACAAATATAAATCCCAGAAAATTCTCGTGAACAAAGAATTTAATGGAACGCTTACCTTTCTAAATTAGGCAAAAGCATAAGAATTTCTGTTTCCAGATATTTTTAAATTTTACGTATTTCTACGACTTGCAATCTAAGTCCACATGATCCTGTCGAAACCATATCAGCCCCATGTACTGGATATTATATCATATTTACAAGATTTTTTCCACTACTAAAGCTTTTTTATTAATCTTTTTACACCATTAGTATTTGTTATATCTGCAAGATCATTTATTATATTGTTTTCTAAATCAATAATATCTTTTCTAAATAACACTGCTATACCATCATGATTATTCCAATCAAGACAATATTTCCTTTCATCATCAACCAAAATATTTCCCTTAGGATTAACAATAGATGTTTTATGTAAATCATATTGCAATGTTATTAGTTTTATTTGTGGCAAAACTTCGCTTAGAAAATCTCTTTTTAACTTTTCTTCATCATAATTTCCACATAATTTTGATAAAATAACGACATCAGAAAAGATGTTGCTATCTTTGAAATAGGCAAGTTTTTTTGTAGCATCATTAATTATCTCTGCTTTTCTATATAATTCATTCCAATCCAATAAATAGCGAAAATAATAATCTCTTTCTTTACGATTATCAACATCAATATGTTCTCTCATCATATCAATTGCAACAGAAATGGTGTCATAAATTACACCATCAAAATCAGAATATAAAATCGGTTTGTTCATAAAGTCCCCCTAAATTAAAATTTATTCCTCTTTACTCTTTTGAATATTATACGTTATTTTACGCATTAATTTTCTTGATGCAAATCTTCTAAAAAACAAAGCCATTTTCATACCAAAACTCGGTACAATAACTACTTTCTTTTTAAACATTTTATCAATTGCATATTTTGCAACTTCTTGGCTTGTTAATGGTTTAACGGAAAATTTAACCCCTGCTACATTATTAAAATTTGTATCAACTGGTCCCGGACATAAACTACATACAAAAACATTACTATTATTTCTTCTTAATTCTTCGTTAATCGCCTCTGTTAAATTATTAACATAAGCTTTTGTTGCATAATAAGTAGCCATAAGTGGTCCTGGTCCAAAAGCGGCACTTGAAGCTACATTTAAGATATAACCACTATTTCTTTTTTGCATATCACGAAGATATAACTTTGTTAATAAATGAACCGCTAATACATTTGTATTAATCATTTCTAGTTCACGATTAATATCTGTTTCATAAAACTTACCAAACATACCAAATCCAGCGTTGTTTATTAGTATATCAATATTATCATTTTTTGTCATCACATAAACTTCTTTTACTTTTGTAATATCTGATAAATCTGCAACAATAACTTGACTTGACACATTTAGGGAATTTTGAAGTTCCTCAAGTTTCTTTTTATCTCTTCCTACTAGAATTAACTCATAATCCATACTAGCAAGATATAAAGCCATCTCTCGTCCTATACCACTACTTGCACCTGTAATTAATGCTTTCATACTATCACCTAATAAAAGTATAACATAAATAAAAAAATATTTCTAGGTATTAATAACACACATATATTTTTTTCTAGAATAATCTATATTAGATAATAATAAAGGAGAGGATTTTATGAATGATAATTGTTTAGCAAATATCTTAAAAGTAATATGTGTACTTCAAAATAATGCTAGTGATGATTGCGATATCAATAATAGTTGTACAAGACCTTTTTTAGGAGAATTCCCTATTAATCAGTGTTTTAATACTAGATTAGTAACTTTCTATCGTTGTGATAATAGTTTAGTAACACTTCCATATACTATTGATGGAACAACTAATACAACTACTATTTTTAGAGTACAAAGTGTTGGAAAAGATTCCGTAACAGTTCTTTTAATTATTGATAATGGTGATGGAACATATACGAGTACTAATACTTATGCCACAATTAATTTAGGTTGTATTTGTGCTATACGTTGTATTGGTGATACAACAATTTCCAACGTCTAAGAAAGGAGGATTTATGGAAAACCAAAATATAAGTGATACATTAAATTTAATTGTTACGTTACAAAAAAATGCATGTTGTTCTGATAATAATTGCCCAGAAGGTTGTACACGTCCTTTCTTAGGACCTGCTAATAATCTTATTTGCTATAATACAAGACCAGTATCATTATTTACATGTTGTACAGGTACTAATTGGGAATTTCCCTATGAAATAAATGGAACTACAGGTACTAGTACAGTATTTAGAGTAGAAAATGTTGAAGGTAATTGTGCTACATTTAGAGTACTTATTCCTAATACTGTTGATGAAGAAACAACATATACATTAAGTAACTCATATTTTACTATTGATTTATCTTGTGTACTTGCAATGCAATGTCTACCAGATATATATGCAATATAAAAAAGACCAATTCAAGGTCTTTTAGTTTACACTATTTTGCTTCAGTAACAATTAATGTATTATCAATATATTTTATTACTAATTCCTTATCTGAAATATCACATTCTAAACCACAGAATATATGACCTGTTGCATGTAAGTAACCATCTACTATCTTGAAACCATGCATCTGATAACCATTGTCATTTATAACTATTTCTTTGCCATTCTCGTCTATGGCATAATCGATACCATCATCATCTTGACCAACACTCGTAAAAATAATATATTTTTCAGTTTGATAAGCAACTGGTGGGACAAGTATTACAAAGTTATTATATCCATGATAAGAATTGGCAACTTCATCATTTATATATAAAACATCTTGAGTATTATCATGATTATCAACCTTTAAATTAAACGTTTTATTTCCTATTGTAACTTTTTGATTAATATTACTTAAATCAATTTTATTTACAGTATACACCTTTTCGCCGAAATTAGAATTTTCACAATTAGTAGAACTTTGGCCAGTAGCTTGTGGAACTACAGGTACTACTTTTTCCTCATCTTTCTTAACAAACTTATCGTAGCTTATAATTCCTAGAATAACCACTGATAGCGTAACACATACTATCATCAATGTTGTCAATAACTTATTTGGACAATCTTTTTTCTTTTCCATAAAACACCTCAAAGTCAATATATCATTTTATTAATTTCTATTCAATAAAAACAAAAAAGAAATGTTTCCCGTTTACATTTCTTTACACAATTATATTACTATATTCTTTACAAATTCTTTCTAATAATAAGAAGTTACCGCATCTATCCTTAACATTTTGTGGTAATTTATTATTTTTATATAAATTATATAGCAATTTAGATTTAATATATATCTCTTTCTTATGAGATGTTAACCATCTTAACTGATTATTCATCAATTCTATTCTATATTTCTCTTCTTTATTAGTAGTTTTTTTATTTAAATCAAATTCTTTATAGTTTTTACCAAATATAGGAATCATATTATTAAAATTAACTACTCCATATTCACCATTTTTTATTTTAATTAAATCAATCGTATTTTTTAAATTTTTATGCTTTACTTTTGGACTCGATAATGGTGCAAAATACTCATAATTATTCACCATAAATAATATTCCAATAAATGGTCTTAATTCTTTTTTCCCTGCATTATATGGTACTTTCTCATCATATTTAATTGGAATTTACTTTTACTATTTTAAAATTTCTGTACATTAATAAACTTATCTGCCTTTCTAAACAATATAAAACAAAGATTAGAGTGTGCTCTCTAATCTACTTTTTTAGCTGCCATTTAAGGCTGGCTTCACCTGCTTTTTTATCGCTACATTGTAGCATTAATATTATATGCACATATAGCAAACATAATCACTTATGCGAGAATAATATATCATAGACTTTACTTTATAGTCAAGAAAAGAACTAACACTTTCTTTACGTTATTTATAATTCAAATTCTCAAGTTCTGGTAAAACAAATAATCCATCTTTTCGGATTAAAACATCATCAAAATATATTTCGCCACCACCATAATCTTTTCTTTGAATTAAAACTAAATCCCAATGAATATTCGATTTATTACCATTAGGACATTCATCATATGAGCATCCAGGTGTAAAATGAAGACTTCCACTAATCTTTTCATCAAACAAAATATCTCCCATTGGTTCTTTAATTTGATTATTAAATCCCAAAGAAAATTCTCCTATATATCTTGCTCCTTCATCCGTATTAAATATTTCTTCCATCTTTTTTTTGTTACTTGATTTACAATCAATAATCTTTCCATCCTTAAAGGTTAAAGAAACATTTCTAAATACCTCACCATGATATGGACTATCCACATTATAAGTAATCGTTCCATTTACACTATTTTTAATTGGTGCAGTAAAGCATTCTCCATCAGGAATATTACACTGTCCTGAACAAATAATAGCCGGCATACCTTTGATACTAAATGTTAAATCCGTACCAGGAGATACAATACGAACTTTATCCGTTTTTTCCATTAATCTTTTTAATGGCAGAGTATCTTCATACATTTTTCCATAATCAACTGTCATAGCATCGAATGAAAAATTATAAAAATCTTCTGGTGTCATATGAGCTTTATTACTATCTACAATAGATGGATAATTTAAAAGTACCCAACGTCTTTCATTAACTTCTATTTCTTTATATTTTCTTAATGCTTCCATCAATTTATTATGCATTTCTTTATTCATATTTTTACCATAATAATCACTTTTACGATAACAGATATTAACAAAACAATCAAAATTTTCTACTTGATATTTTAATTTTTCCTTTTTAGTATTAATAATTTCATCTGTTAAGTGATTATTAAGATATTCATTAACATCCTGATTAATGTATTCTGTATCTACTACACCTTTTTTATTAATAACTTCTTTTACAATACTTTTAACAAGTGGCATTGCTTCCACACCAAAATAGGTAATTAAAACTTTTTCATTTTCTTTTAACTTTAAACTATGATTTACAATAATTTCTGCAAGTTTTTCTAAATTCTCCATAACAAACCTTTCTTTTTCTCATAAAATACACTGAAAGGAGTGTATTTATGTACAATAACAATAATAATATACCACAAAATAATAACAATATACAAAACTATCGACCAAATAGACCTCATAACAACAATAATGGTGATCGATTTCTAGGAGGAGGTTTTTTTGGTCCTTTTATTCTTGGAGGATTAACTGGTGGTTTAATCGCTAACTCTAGACCTAATTATTATCCTTATCCTCCATATCCTTATTATGGACCTTATCCATATTATCCATATCGCTATTACTAAAACACTTTTTAGTGTTTTT
>CACZNM010000087.1 GCA_902782535.1 uncultured Erysipelotrichaceae bacterium | reverse complement strand
TAAAAACCGGATTAATTCTTCATTTTTATTATTACCCCCATTATATTTAACATTATCACCTAATAGGCAAGCGCTAACCATTATTTTCATCTAGTAATTCCTCTTTTAATATCACTTTATCATCTTTATATTCAACAGTTGCATAACTACCATTTATAATCGTAAAAACAGGTTTAACATGACCAATATTGGCATCATAAATAATGTTTTTATCAGGGAAAATATTTTTTATACCATCAAGATAATCCATTTCACATTCTATTTTAGGAAATAAAACACTACCAAATATCAAAGTATCAGTATATTTAAACCATCCCATATTTTTAAACTGTAAAAGCGTTAAATAAGTATCAACGCTCCCCATCGCATATATATCAAAATACCATATTATTTTTTTATCTTTATACTTTTCTATAAAATTAAGAGTATTATCATAAGTAGTTCCTGGAATAAATCTTAATATATCAAGACATCCTCCAATTATGACACCGGAAGAGGTAAAATTACCATTAACGGATATGGTCTTTCGATCCATAAAGCTTTCTTGCGTAATTAAATTACCTTTTAGCATCTTAAGATTATCTAATTGATATTTTTCTAATTTTTCATTATCATAATTTTTCCCATTAAAACCATAAATAGTTGCTAAATCATATTTGGTAGTTAAAATATATAGTAAACTAGTTGGATCAGATGCACCTGATACCCAGATGTTTTTTTTAACTATTTTTTTATAATCCAGATATGGAAGTGTTTCATAAGCAAATGTTCCTCCTCTAAAGATAAATAATAATCTAATATCTTCATCTAATATTGTATTAAATTCATTAACTCGTGTCTTTAAATCACTACTTACATAATATTTACCATAAACATCGGGAGATATAATTAATTTGAATTCTTTTTTTAGATTATTAAAACTTATTTTTGTTTCAACTATATCTTTCCCTACTCCACATGATAATGCTGTAATTCCAATTAAATCATTTTCTTTTAAAAACTTTGGATATCTCATATTTTACCTTCTAATTACTGTAATAATGGTGATACTATACCAAGAGAATACGGATCATTAATGGTTCCTGTACCACTTATAAACGATACATCACTTCGTAAATAAAGAACTGGTATATATGCAATTTCTTCATAAGCATCATTAGTAGAAATACCATTATTAATTACATTAACATAATCATTATTTTTATTTAATAAAAGAATTTTCTGATTAATATTCATCCAATTAGATGATGCTAAATAATCACTAGGACTAAGTAATCCAATATATGTATAATAATATTCCTTCTTTTCTTCTTCATAAGCTTTATTATATTCTAAAGTATTAACATCACCAATATTAAAACGAGCATTTAAAATTAGTTTTTTTGTATCATTACTCATATTATCATAATAAAAACCATTTAAATAACTATTGGCATAGGAATTATCAAATTGACCATCTAATTCATTTAGATTAAAAGATAATTCAAAAAGAGGTTCATCACGCATGATTTTAAGTGATTTAATAGTATCTTTACTATTTTCCTTTTCTTGATTAAAACTTCCTATTATTCGCCATTTCTCACATGAATTATTATTACAATTAAACCATATATAATTATTGGAATTGGATGATATAAATCTTACTTCATTACCTATTTTTCTAACTTCATTACTATTTAGATTTTCTACTATATCTACTCCATATTGATTAATATTTTTTGTTACATATATTGTCATTGCAGTCTTAAATGGTTCTAAACTATCGTAAATATTATTAAAGAAGAAATTAACTTTATAATTATCTGTTTTATTTCTTTCTAAAACTTGATTTTGATTAATAATATTATTATATGCTAAATTAGAAGATTTTTCTTTATCATCATTAATCATATAAGAATAATTAATTATTTCATTAATCTTTTTATTTGTACTTGGAGTTATATCAATATGATATTTAATATCACTATTACTTTCATTAATTATTTTAAAATTGTATTCACTCAATTTATTATTTATAATGTCAATTTTAATATCTTTTTGATAATAATCTTTAAATTCTGGTATTGAAATTACTATTTCTTCATTATTCTCTTTTATCATAAGCGAATAACTACTTCCTAAAAGCATAATTATTCCTAAAGAAAATGTCATAACTACAATAATTAAAAACTTATTTTTCTTCATATTATCACCATTTTAATTATATAAAAATAAAAACAAATAAGCAAGTATTATTCGTTTTATTTTATATATACTTTAGCTAATCGAGCTATTTTTTTAATATTTTGTATATTTTATCTGCAGTAACATTACTTTTGTTGTTTTCATTAACAATAATATAATCATAAATATGACGATTTTTAATTTCTTCTTTTGCAGTTTCCAAACGTGTTTTAATAACTTCTTCACTTTCGGTATTACGATTTTTAAGTCTTGCATATAATTCTTTTCTACTTGGTGGCATAATAAATATACCGATACATTCAGGAAACTGTTCTTTTATTTGTTTATAGCCATTAATATCAATTTCTAAGATAACATCATAACCTTTATTTAGATAATCAAGAGTAACACTTTTAGGAGTGCCATAATATTTCCCAGTTCCATACTGATTATATTCTAAAAAATCATTTTCATTGATTCTCGTTTTGAATTCTTCTTCGGTAATAAAATAATATGATATTCCATCTATTTCTCCTTCTCTTCTTGATCTTGTTGTACACGAAATTGATAAGTATAATTTTTCTTTTTTTTCTTGATATATATCTTTTAAAATATTTATAACAGTTCCCTTTCCTACTCCACTTGGACCTGAAATAACAACTAATTTTCCCATAACTCCTCCTTTAATTCAATAATTGTACATCCGGGATTTTCAAAATCTATTTTATATGATTTTACCCTTTTATCTTTGGCAAGATGTTCATGAACACTTTTTCTTACGATACCTTCGCCTATTCCATGCATAATACAAATAGTTTTATTTTTAAGATGGATATTATCATTAATAAATTCATCTGTCAAGAATTTAGCAGAAAAAGCATATTCGCCATGTAAATCAAGCGTTGGATATAGTTTAGTGTAATCCATTATAAGTCATAACCTCTTCATAAGTTGGCATAGAATTTTTACTACCTATTTTAGTTACGGATAAAGCTCCTGCAATATTCGAATATTTAATGGTATCTAAAAGTGAATAATGATGTGCGATGAAATGGGTAAAAGCACCATGATAGATATCTCCTGCTCCTGTTGAATCAAGAGCATTTACCTTAACACTTGGTACTAAAACAAAATCATTATTGATTTTTGTTAAAGAACCATATTCTTCAAGTGTAATAACCAAAGTACCAGGGAAAACATCCTTGAGCATATTATAAGCTTCTTTAACTTTATCTATTTCGTTACATTTAAACTCTATACCACTATAATCCCTTGCAAAATCATTAGAACAAACAACATAATCACAACATTTACATAAATCAAGCATTCCTCTTTTAACACTTCCTGCATCGATAATTTTAATTGCTTGGGGATTATCATTAATAACACGCATTGACATTTCAAAGTCATTTCCATCAAGGAAGATAATATCAAACGGCATTGGCATGCTACCTAATTTTTTAAATTCCATTCGTGAATCTTTATTCGTAATAATAGTTCTTGTTCCCGTTGCTAAATTATTAATAATATAACTCGTTGTTGTTGGAACATTTTCTAATTCTTCAAAATAGTCAATATTAACTCCAGCGTTTAATAATTCTTCTTTAATTTTTTGTCCATAAACATCATTTCCAATACTACTTGCTAGATATACATCATTATGCCAAAGTGCTAAAAGATAGGCTGCATTATTACTAGAGCCACCACCACATTCCATTTTTTCATTAATTTTATATTTTCTATTTTCAAGAGGATATTCCTTAACAGGTAAAGTAATATCATAAGCTGATTGACCTACACATAATATTTTCATTATCACATCTCCAATATAATGGTAACTGGACCATCATTTATTAAACTTATTTTCATATCGGCACCAAATATTCCTTCAGAGACCGGCACATATTTTCGCAATTCTTCATTAAATAATTGATATAATTTAATAGCATCTTCACCTTTCATAGCATTAACATATGAAGGACGATTACCTTTTTTAGTATCAGCATATAAAGTAAATTGCGATATGGATAAAATACATCCCTTAATATCTAAAATACTTTTATTCATAACATTATTTTCATCATCCATGATTCTTAAATTAAGAATTTTTTTAGCCATATTAAGAACATTACTTTCTGTATCAGTTGTATTAAATCCTACTAATAACATGTATCCATAATCTATTTTACCGGTTATTTTTCCATCAACTTTACATGATGCTTCCATTACTCTTTGTACAACAACTTTCATTATACTCTTGATACCTCCTTTACATATCGAACTTTTGCTAAATCATTAATTAAATGATTTAATATATCTAAATTTAAGATATATAAACTAATTTTATATTTAACAATATTATCACGATAAATAGTATTTACACTATCAATAATAATATTTCTACTTGTAATTTTATTTAAAATATCACCAAGCTTATTTTGATTGTTTTTAAGGGATATTAATATATTAGTTAAATATTTGTTTTTTGTTACTTCATTAAACCTAACATCAACTATCCGATCTTCTAAATGAATTACATTAGAACAATTATCCCGATGAATAGTAATACCATTGTTTTTAGTTATGTAACCTATTATTTCATCACCTGGTATAGGAAGACAACAAGAAGCGATATTTACTTTAACATCACTTATTCCTGATACATTGATATCTAATTCATTTTTGGTAATAACTTTGTTAATTGGTGTATTATCATTTCCTTCATCACAAATAATACTTATTATATACCTAGGATTATATTTATTAGTACCTATTTCAAAATATAAACTATCGATATCTTTTAATTTAACTTCTTTTAATATTTTATTTAGGTTATTATTATCTTCGAATACTGAAAAATTTATTTTACGACGTCTTAATTCTTTATATAATAAATCTTTTCCATATGATATTAATTCTTCTTTACGATTTTTAGTAAAAAAGTTTTTAATCTTATTTTTCGTTTGAGTCATTTTAACAAAGTTTAACCAATCTTCTTTAGGACCAAGACTGGATTTACTTGTATTAATCTTTACAACATCACCATCTTGCAAGTGATAATTCAAAGGAACAATTTGATTATTAACTAAGGCTCCAATCATACTATCTCCTATTTTCGTATGAACTTTATAGGCAAAGTCAACTGGTGTACTACCCTTTGGTAATTCAAAAATATCTCCTTTAGGGGTAAAGACATAAATATTGTCTTCTCTTGCTTCTTCTTTAATTGTATTATATATACTATCACGATTAACATCATTATTGTTCATATCAATAACGGCTTTAAAAAATTCCAATTTTGCATCTGTTCTTGATAAATTAAAAGCATTTTTATTTTCCTTATATGACCAATGTGCTGCTACACCATTTTCGGCTACATCATTCATTTCATATGTTCGAATTTGAATTTCAAATAGTTCGTTATTAACTCCAAAAACAGTAGTATGCAATGATTCATACCCATTACTTTTAGGCATAGCGATAAAATCTTTAAAACGTTTAGCGATTGGTTTAAACTTGGAATGAATAAGGCCTAATACTAAATAGCAATCAGATTCTTCTTTAACTAAAATACGAAGTGCAAGTAAATCATATATATCACTAAATTTTCTTCCTTTATCTAGTTTATTATAAATACTATAAATACTTTTACTACGTCCTTTTATTTCATGCATAATATTATGTTCCGTTAATAATTCACTAACTTCACGCATCATTTCATTAATAATGCTATCACGTTCAGCTTTTGTACTATCTAGTTTATTAACGATATCATAATAAACATCTGGTTTAAGATAACGCAAAGATAAATCTTCTAACTCACTTTTTAATTTATAAATACCAAGGTGATGGGCAAGTGGTGCAAATATCTCGATTGTTTCTTTAGCAATTCTTTTTTGTTCAAGAGTATCCATATCTTTTATTTTATGCATTAAATAAACACGTTCAGAAAGGGATATAATTATCACCCTAACATCCTCTGTCATACCAACAATAACTTTTTTATAATATTCAATTAAATAGTCATTTTCGGTTGATAGAGTTATTTTATTTAATTTATATATATTAAAAGCTAACTTAACAATATTTAAGGAAAATTCTTTTTCTAATTCTTTTTTTCCTACTTTATTAAAAGATAATAATCGATAAAGAAAGTTAGCGGATATTGTTTCAGCATCAGCATTTACTGTTGTTAAAATATATGCGATATTTAATCGTTCTTGAATTTCTTCTTGTTCTAAATACTTTTTGATATATTCATAGCTTTTAAGAATTATCGATGCATCATCATTATAATTATTAAACTCACTAACGATATCTTCTATTTGAAAACATTCTTTAATTTTGGTCATATTCACCTTCTAACTTCATTATATAATAGATTTAATTTTTTTTAAATAACTATGCCATAAAAATTATTATTTCTTTTTCCAATATTTTACATATAATTATATTTTTTCTAAATGTTTTTTCTTCTAATATTGAAAAATATTATTAATGTGATATCCTATATATGTAGAATATAGTCTTCATTTACTATTTTTTACTAGAAGGAAAAGAGGTGTAAAAAAATGAAAAGAAAAGGCATAATTATTGCTGCATCAATTGGTTGTTTGTTATTGGTTGGCGGACTTTTGTACTTCCTTTTAAGTAAACCTACCATTACTATTAGCTTTGATTCAAATGGTGGAACGCCGGTTAATAGTATGAAAATAGAAAAAGGAGGGAAAATAAATATTCCGCTTTCTACAAAAGATGGAAGTACTTTACTAGGATGGTTTAAGGATAGCGAAAAAATTACTAATGAAACAACTTTTAGTGAAGATACCACTCTAGTTGCTAAATGGGAAGAAGCACTTAAAACGTTTACTATTACTTTTGATTCTAAAGGTGGAAGTAATGTAGATAAGATGATTATTCCATGTGACACAGAACTTCCTAATTTACCAACATCAACTAAAAATGGTTATGTTTTTCAAGCTTGGGAAGATATAAATGGACGCGCTATTTTAGAAAAAGCTTTACTTACTTGCGAAGATTTAACACTCTATGCAAGATGGGAAAAGAAAGAAGAAAAGAAAACATTTACGGTAAAATTTGATACTAATGGTGGAAGTAGTGTCGCAACTCAAACAATTACTGAGGGAAATAAAGTTAAGAAACCTAATAATCCAACAAAAAATGGATTTACTTTTGCAGGATGGTATAATGGTGAAAAAGAATATGATTTTAATACGATAGTTAAATCTAATTTAACAATTAGAGCAGCATGGAAAGAGAATGCAAAAGAAGTAACAAAAACTTATACGGTAACGTTTAATACTGATGGAGGAAGCAGTGTTTCAACCCAAACTATTGAAAGCGGTAAAACGGCAACAAAGCCAACCAATCCTACTAAATCAGGAAGTACATTTACTGAATGGCAATTAAATGGTAAAACTTATAAATTTAATGAACCTGTTGTTGCAAATATTACACTAGTAGCTATATGGGAAAAAGAAAAAACATATACTTGTCCATCTGGCTATACATTAAGTGGAACCAAATGTACTATTCAAGGAACAGTTCATGAAACATGTCCAGAAGGAACTAAAATAGATGGAACACTATGTATTAAGACAACTGATTCTAATGGTGGAACAAGACAGTGTAAAGAAGACACCGTATCAACAGATGGAAAAGGTCATACTTGGACTGGTAAAGGTGATTATCACTTTAATGGAGCATATGGAAAATGTGCTTACTACAAGTGGACAAATTATACCACTAAAACACAATGTGACAACGCTAGCGATATTAACCATCGAACTGTATGGGTATCTGATTTGAATGGATGTTATGCTGAAGATAAAATGAACAATTATGAAACAGTTTGTACTGGTGATTATAAATACTATTCTTCAACTGAATTATCTAGTAAATTTGGTATACATGATAATGGCAAATGTCTAAGAAAAGTAGATAAAGTTAAATATTGTGATTCTGATTATACTTTAACAAATGGAAAATGTATTAAAACAATCGACGCTACTTTAAAATAAAGTTGTAAATAAAAAGATATATTAATTTAAAATATATCTTTCAGAGTATAGACAAACCCCTAGATTTTTCTAGAGGTTTTCTTATGAATAATTTTTTTAATTATATTTGTTCCTTTAAATCTTCTTTCATAATTTTTACTAAATGCTGAAAGATTTTACTTCATCATAAGTAAAAGGGTATTAAATTTTATCATCTTTATTCTTTATTATCAGCTTTTTCATTAAAGTAATTATATCTATTAATAGCATTTTCTTTTTGTTCATCTAATAATTCATTATACATATCTGGGTTAATTTGTTTTAATGTACGATATCTATCTTCATTCTCGACAAAGTCGAAATAGTGTGCGAAATCAGCTTTAGAATCCATGGTAAATTTCTTTGTCGTAGGATTATATCTAAATAATGGGAAATAACCTGATTCAGTTGCATCTTTTTCTTCTTCGATAGAACTTGACATACCTTTTATTATACCATGAGCAATACATGGAGCATAGGCAATAATAATACTTGGACCATTGTATTCCACTGCTTCCTTCATCGCTTTAATCGCACCGTTCATATTGGCTCCTAAACTAATAGTGGTAACGTAAACATCAGGATATGTAAGAGCGATTTTAGTTAAATCTTTTTTGTTAACTTTCTTACCACTAGCAGCGAACTTAGCAATACCACCAATTTGTGTTGATTTAGATGCTTGTCCTCCGGTATTACTATATACTTCCGTATCAAGAACTAATATATTAACATTCGCACCACTGGCTAAAACATGATCAATACCCGAGAATCCTATGTCATATGCCCAACCATCTCCTCCAGTAATAAAGAAGGTTTTGGTTTTAATAAAATTCCTTAAATCATATAAATCATTTATTTTATTTTCGATAACATAATTATATAATGCTAAACTATTTTCATAATTCGTATCAGCGATATATTTATCATATAATTCAATTTCTTCATCTGTTGCATCAGATAATTTGTTCTTTAAAATCGCTTTGATTCTTTCTTTAATGGTCTTATCGGCTTCATACATACCAAGACCAAATTCAGCATTGTCTTCAAATAAACTATTAGCCCATGGACTACTATAAGTTGTTGATGGAAAAGAACTAGAGTAAATTGATGAACAACCTGTAGCATTAGCAACCACTAAATTTTCACCAAATAATTGACTCATTAACTTCAAATATGGTGTTTCACCACATCCAGCACAGGCACCAGGGAATTTGAACTTTGGTTCAATAAATTGACTACCTTTAATAGTATTCGATGGTAATGGATGTTTTTCACTAACCTTTTTTTCTAGATATTCCAATGCATCAATCATACCATTCTTTTTTAAGGATAGAACATCGGTCATACTGATAGCTTTAACGCCTTTCTTACCAGGGCATATTTTCTCGCATAAGCCACATCCTGTGCAATCAGGAACTGATGCTGCTACAATAAATTTCAAATTTTCTCCTTTGATATTAGCATCTTGACAGTTTTCTTTAATAACATTAGGAGCTTTTTCGTATTCTTCTTCATTCAATAAATATGGACGGATAACAGCATGCGGACATACAAGTGAACACATGTTACACATAATACAATTTTCTTTATTACAGAAAGGTGCAATATCACTTGCAAAACGTTTCTCTTTACTTGCAAGTGCTGGTTCTGCACGACCATCTTTCATATTCATAAAAGCACTTACGGGTAGTTCATTACCACGACGCTTATCAATCATTTCAAAGAAAGATAAATCTTCTTCTTTTTCTTCATCAAATAATGTATCCCCTATTTTAACTTTATTAATGGCATCACAAACTTTATTAATAGCAACTAAGTTCTTTTCTAAGACATTACCACCTTTATTTTTAAACTTCTTAGTTAAACTTTTCTTAATTTCTTCTTTAGCATAATCAAAATCAATAATCTTACAGATTTTAAAGATACATACTTCCATTATTGAACTTATTTTGTTATTAAGTCCTACTTCTTTAGCAATAGCATTAGCATCAATAATATAGAAATTAATATGGCGATTTTTTAAAATATTCTTTTCTTTATTACTTAAAAGATCTAATACTTCATTAACACTTTTAGTTGTATTAAGAATAAATGTTCCATTATCTCTAATGCCACCAATTATGTCATATTTACCAAGATAGCTTTCTTTGGTTAAAATTACGGTATTAGGATTGGTTACATAATATGTTCCTCTTATGATATCTTTACCAAAACGCAGATGACTCTTAGTAACTCCTCCACTTTTTTTGGAATCATATTCAAAATATCCTTGAACATAAGCATCACTTCCACTACCAGTTATTTTCATAATATCTTTAGAAGCAGATACCATACCATCTGAGCCATAACCAATAATAACCATTTCATAGTTTTTAGAAGGTAAGATAAAATCACTCTTTGGAAGAGATAGATTCGTAACATCATCTTCAATAGATATCGTAAAGCCATTAAATTTCTCTTCGCCCATCAAAAAGTCATAAACACTTTTGATATCAGCAGGAGTTGTATTTTTACTAGATAATCCATATCTTCCACCATAAACATTAATATCCAAATTATTTTCTTTAATAGTACTTACAACATCAAGATAAAGTGGTGCATTAGCGCCAAATTCTTTTGTACGATCTAAAACAGCAATATCACTAGTCTCTTTAGGTAGAACATCTAGAAAATACTTCATACTAAATGGTCGGTATAAATGAACTTCCATAAGTCCAATAGGAAGATTTTCTTCATTAACCAAGTAATCAATTGTTTCTTTAATTGTTTCACAAACACTTCCCATGGCAACAATGACATATTTAGCATGATTATCTCCATAATAATTAAATGGTTTATAATCTCTTCCGGTTATTTTATTAATCTTTTTCATGTAGTCATTAACAACATCTGGAAGTTTATCATAATTCGTATTTCTCGCTTCCATATTTTGGAAATATACATCATCCATTTCACTAGTACCAAAGGTATGTGGATCATCTAAATTAAGGCCATGATTACGGAATTCATCAAGGGCTTTTAAGTCCATTAATTCTTTTACTTTATCTAAATCAATTAATTCAACTTTATCAAGTTCATGACTCGTTCTAAAGCCATCAAAGGCATTCATAAAAGGAACATGCCCTTTTAAAGCACTAAGATGAGCTACACTAGTTAAATCCATAATATCTTGAACACTAGAATTCATTAAAATAGCAAATCCTGTACTACGTGCTGCATACATATCACTATGATCGCCCATAATTGATAAAGCGTGTGTTGCAATTGTACGACAAGCAACATTCATAACTAAAGGAAGCCCTTCTCCAGCTATTTTATACATATTAGGTATCATTAATAATAATCCTTGTGATGCCGTATAAGTTGTTGTTAAGGCACCGGAAAGTAGTGAACCATGAACCATTCCTGCTGCTCCCGCTTCACTTTGCATCTCGACAACTCTTACTTCGCTATCAAAAAAATTCTTTCTTCCGGTACTAGCATCTTTATCAGTATTTTCAGCCATAGGACTTGCTGGTGTTATAGGATATATTCCTGCTACTTCGGTAAAATTATAGGAAACATAACTACATGCTTCATTACCATCCATTATTTTATACATATTATTTCACTTTCCCTTTCTTATAATAATTACTATATAAATCTATTTCTTCACTCGAAAACAGATTAAATAAAATATCAAAATCATTATTTTCTATCGCTTTATAAAAGATATCTTTAAAATAATCTGGAGCGTCATCATAAGCGATAAATTGAAATTCATTTTCATTAATATTACTATTAACAATTTCTAATTCTGTTTGTTTAACTAGTTTATACTCTGATAATCCTTTTATCTTACTAACATTAACAACTTTTACATTAACTGTTTTTTTCTCTCTTTTTTTAACTAATAAATCACATGTTTCACATAAACTTCTTAAATAAGCATAACTTTCATCTTCATCAAGTTTATGAATACGTGATATAAATTCCTTTTTAAAAGCAGTTTTACCACCATTAAAATTAATTATTCGATATAATTCATCTTTTAAAAATTGTGATCTTAATAAATAAAACTTATCATTATATATCTCTTTTAATACATTAATATCATTTAAAGATTCATCTAATTTAGTATATATTCCCCTACCCATTAAAGCATTACCATCATATAAAGCGCAAACCAATCTCGATTTATAAGGAAAAGCATGATAACAAACAATATTACCATTTCTTTCTTTTTTAGATGGCATATCAAAATATTCCTTTGCTTCTTTTGTTTGTAAATATGCATTAATTTCATTAATAAAGTACTCTCTTATTTCATCAGAATCTTTAAATTTACTAACAAATTCATCCATTTCTTTTAAAGTCTTAAATTCTTTTAAAGTAATTCCTTTTCTTTTAGGAACATCAATTTCATATCTTAATTCATCCATAACATCACCATATATAATTATACAAAAAAAGAAGTCCAATTACTAGACTTTCTTTATAATTTTGTCAATTACTTTTTTTTATCATAATTGCACATTATTTATTTGATTTTTTCACAATGTGACCACATTCTTACAATATAAACCTCATGCTCTTCTTCATAAACTTTATATACTAATCTATGATGTAAATTTATTCTTCTTGAAAACAATCCATCCAAATTACCTTTTAATTTTTCATATGGTGGTGGAGTTTGATATGGATTTTCACTTATCATATCTAAAAGTTCAATGGTTTTTTCTTCTAAACCAGCTTGTTTTAACAATATTTTATCTTTATCAGCATATTTTGAAAAAGTAATTTTGTAATCTACCATCTTTCACCCTTCTTGTATACCGAACACTTACTTCTATCCTCTTTTAACGCAGTTTTAACAGAATCAACATATCCAGGGATAGAATTTAAGTAAATTGTTTCTTCAATATCTCTCCAATCTGATCCAGATATTAGGACAGCATCATCACCCTTACTATTAACAATATTTATTGGATTGAATCCTTTATTAACATCTGAAATTAACTGAAAAAGATTTTGTCGTGCATTTGTAATATTTATAGTATTCATTATATCACCTCGCTTACTTATAAGTATAACGTACTTTTTTATGTACGTCAAGTGTTCTATTGATATTTTATGCGAAATTCACTTATTAATGTAATTATTTTCTATATCTAAAAAATTATACTTCTTGAATAACCGTAATAATAATTGGTTTATAATCTGTTTCATTATAAAAGTATTTACCAAGTTTTTCTCTTATTTCTTGTTTAATTAAATTAAAATCCACATTATTATTAGCGATTGTATTTTTAATTACTTCTCTGGCTATTATTTCACTTTCTTTTAAAATATCCATATTATCTTTAACATAGATAAATCCCCTTGTGGAAATAAGTGGGCCTGAAAGTAATTCTTTGGTTATTCGATCAATAGTAGCAGATACGATTACAATACCATTTTCAGCGAGCATTTCACGATCTTTTAAGACAAGTTCGCCAATATCATCTGAGCTTTTACCATTAATTAAGATTTCATCTGTTTCAATGTGTTCAAAAGTCTCTTTTAATACTCCATCTTCAAAATATGCTACATCACCATTAAGTTTCAAAAGAATATTTTCTTTTTTAATCGCACATTTAGTAGCTATTTCTGCATTACGGTATTGTTCTTTGTATTCTCCTTTAACAGGAAAATAATACTTTGGATTCATTAAGTTAATCATTAACATCAAATCTTCTCTTGATGGATGCTCTAAAAGATGTTTTTTTGTAGATAAACTTATAACATTAATATTTTGTCTTGCAATCTCATCCATAATGGTTACCATCCGTTTTTCGATACCTAAATACATTGGTTCAGTAATAAATATTGTATCTGTATCACAAAGTTTAATAAATTTATCTTTACCATTTAAAATCTTTTCAATATTAGCATATGGCTTTTCTTTACCATCACTGATTAGAACAACAACACCTTTATCATTAAGATTATCCAAACTACCTATTTTATTAGGACTTATGCTTAAATAACCATTTGATAAGCACATATGAATTAATTCATTAAGTTGTTTACCTAAAATAACTATTTTACGATTAGTACTAGTTACTTCATCGAATATCTCTTGTAATCTAAAGATATGGGCAGGCAAAACACTCATAATAAAGCGATCTGGATATGTATTAAATTGTTCACGAATAAAATGATTAACACGATGATTTGGACTAGTATAACCTTTATGATTAGCATACAAGCTTTCATTTAATAAGCATAGTACTCCTTGTTTTCCCACATAAGCGAGTTTTCCAATATCCATTTTATAATTTCCTTGCATACCAGGATCAAAAATAAAATCACCTGTATATACTATTGCACCATCATTAGTATTTAATACATAACATAAACTATCAGGAATTGAATGACTAACACTAATAGGATATATACTATTTTCACCAAAATTAATTTTATAATGTGGTGTTATTTCAATTAAATTAGCCTTTTTAATACCATCATTATTAAGTTGCATCTTGATTATTTCAATAGTAAATTTAGAACCATAAATTGGAATATCTGGTAAAACTGCAATTATATCAGATAAAGCTCCCATATTACTTTCATGTCCATGAGTTATAAAGATTCCTTTAACATTTTTTATATTATTTTTTATATAATCAAAACTAGGAATAATATAATCTATTCCAAGCATACGATCTTTTGGATATTTAAGCCCAGCATCAAAAACAAAGATATCATCATTAACACATACAACATACATATTTTTACCATCTTCGTTTAAGCCACCTAGGGCAAATATTTTTATTTTACTCACATTTATACCTTCTTTCTTACATAACAAAAATCTATAATGAAAACATTATTTTATAATAATTATTTAATTTAATAAATGACAACAAAATAAAGAAGATTGCTCTTCTTAAAAAGATTTTTGATATATCAATAATAACATGAAAAGAAGAAATAAGCAAGAATTTTTAATAAAAGAAAAGAGTTACAATTTGTAACTCAAATTTATTTTAAGTGACCTATTCTAAAACTTTTTATATTTTCATTACCATCGCTTATAAATTTTAAATCTAATATACCTTCTGAAACTAATCTTTTAGCTTCTTCTTTATTAAATGATTGCACGTTATCTAATGCTTTAATCATAGTATTAATATCATTGTCGGCTTCTTGTTTATTAATCAAAAAACTCTTATCTTGTAATTTTTTTAATGCCAATGAATATGCTTTTTTAGAAATACTACTTATAATATCAAAACTGTCATCTTTTTTTAAATAATATAATTTACTATTCATATCACGTGAATTCCATTTCAGTTTTTCAATATTAATTATTGTTTTTATCATTGAATCAAAATTACTATCATTAATTTCTTGCTTAGAATATATAGAATACAAGTATTCTAAATAGTTTTTAGCTATTTCTTCTTTATCACTTTGCTCAATATCATTCAATATAATATCAATAATATTATCATAAACTACTTTTATTGCTTTATCTATCATACTTTAATACCTCCTATTGTGTTTGTTTATAGTATTGTAATAAAACATTAGAAACAACATCATCAATGATTCTTTTTGCATCAGCTTCTGGTGTAGAATTATTAATAAGTACAAGATCAAATGCGGGTGCAAAAGAATTATTAAAATATCCATTACCCATAATACCATCAATTGTTAAGCGAATATTGCTCAAATCATGTGTCTTATAATATGCTTCTTGAAAATCTTGAACACATAGTCCAGGAATGTTAGCTTTCATTAAAAGGTTAATACCAGTAGTACCTGGTTTATAGGCAATATAATTAGGAATAATTAAATTATTATCCTCTTGAACTCGATGTGCAAAAGATTCGGTTAATGACTCATTAAGGCCGCGATTGGGCACACTACCCAATGAGTGATTGCCCTCATGCAGCATAATATGCTTAGTAGTGTTACCAATAAATGTATACATAACACCATTACAATTTATACCACCTGAGTGCTCTGCAAGATGTCTTGTACAAGATAAATTTTTTATCAAATAATTAATATATTCTTCTTGGGTATCAAAATAAACTCCCGTATATCGCAAATTATTTTTTTTGTCGGAAGTTACTAAATTGCCTAAAACATCATATAACTTTGGTAATTCATCTCGTGTCCACAAAAGCATATCCTTCACATTACTACTTCCGTAATAATAATTAATTATACTATTCATTTTATCAAAATCTACTTTACCAAGAATGTTAGTTTCTTCTTCAGTAAGATTTAAATAGCGAGAATAGTCTTGTAATTCGCATATTAATCTGACAAGCTCTGTTGATGACAAATTATCAAATTCTGATTCAAATCTGAAATTTTCATAAGAAAAATCAGAATTTGATATAAAGTCAAACAATTTTCCTTTATCAACCTCTATTACCTGTCCATACCTTGAGTATATAATATTTGAACCACTATAAGTTACTCCATCAGTTCGTCCAGTAGAAACCATATACTGGAATATGTTGTCGTAACCATATTGTTGAAGCTCTGCAACAGTACTATAATATACTTCATGAGTTATTGGATTGTGACACATACCAACTCTCACATGGTCGAAGATATCCGTCGGAGAATTACGCAAGAATTTATACAAAGCATTTGGAGTAATTGTAACTTTACTACCTGTCATTAATGCGATTGTTGTCGATAAACTTTCGACAGATAATTTACCGGTTGTTAAATCAATGCTATCAAGGAACATCCCATAAGTTATTTCTACTATTTCATCATTAACCCCGATACATGTACCTAACACTATGTTACGTTCATTATCTGTAACTTTTCCTACAAGTTCCCTTAATTCTACAAGTTCATTGTTCGGTAAATTATCATAATTTCCACTATTTTTTTGATGAACATAATAATTTATATAGTCAGCTAATTCAGGCGATATAGTTGTTCCTTCAGTTGAAACAATATTATTAATTCGGCCTTCATTAACCATATACTTTAGAAACGCTTCATAATCTAAAACACCATCTTTAGTAAATTTTAATAATTCGTTATTAGAATATTCTATACTAATGCCACCTATATCATGCAAGTGCAAACGATTATTATAACTATAAGCATTATTCTGCATTTTTCCACCCATTAAATTAATAAGTGGTGTTGTGGCAAAAGTAGTTATTAGAGTCATATACGTTTCTTGCATCAAATCATCGCCATAACATATAGTTCCATCTGCTAAAAAGTCAATTAAATGATCACCAACATTCTCAACAAGTTCCTCAATCGACTCATGTACTTGACTAGATATTATTTTGGCGAATTTTTGTCCGAAACCTGTTGCCATAAATTTGGTCATTAAACTACTATCCATATTAAATACACTAAGCATATCATCAGCTTTAGCACCATAACCAGTCAATGCTCCAAGTAGTTTTTCAGTTGCAACAGCCATTAAACCTTTCGCAGCTGCTTGCATATATGATTCTAAATCATTACTTTGACCATTTACTAATAATCTTTCTCGCTCGTTACCTGTTACAGATGCAAAAAGCCAAGCACTCATTGCAGCAGGATGAACAAATGCCGACAATGCTAGCGGAATGGCCATGTTTCCAACACCAGATGAAATATTATATGTCCATTTGCTTATGTCTTTAAATATACTTAAATCTGCTAATCTTGAATATAAATCTAAGTTCCCATCATCTTTTCTTTCGTCAAATATACTGTATTTTATATATTCTTCTTGCGTAATATAATGCATCTCATAAAGCATTTCATATACACTTAAACCTCTTTCTTTGGCGCTTAAAAGGTATTCATCATCAAAAATACCATTTCCATAATCATCACAGTATAATTTATTAAGTTTATTTAATGAATAATTTTTTTGGACCATTAATACTGCATCACTTGTAGATCTATGGTAATAATAATCACTATACATACTAAAATCAGTGTTTAATAATTCTATCAAATAACTCTGACGATAATCATCCTCAGACATCACACCATCTGCAGTAATTAATCTAGCCACTCCCTTACATGAATTTAATACTCCATCATAAAATCCGCCAGCAGCAGCATAACCAAAAAAAGCCATTTGTTTCAGTGTTGCCAAGAGTGCATCAGGAATTGTATCTGTAGAATCAGTTACTATCATTTTACGAAGTTGATCTAACGCATCTTCATACCCTTTTTTAGAGTTTATGATGTTTCCATATACTTTTTTATCAAGCAATTCTAAGTATCTTGTATCAGAATCATTCTTATTTTCCAGTAAAGCCAAGGCGTAGGTTTTTATCTGCCAATCTTCTAAATACTTAGCGTTATCACCTAAATATTCTAAAGCCTCTAATACATCTGCGTCTGTAACGCTTGATACATCAATAGATTTTGCTAGTGCCAAACTATAATTTTGTTTTGCAGCATCTAATTTAATTTTATTACTAGTTAAATTAACATATGGAACATATAATGTTTCATAAACACTATCAAACATATTCATACTTGCTAAACTACCAAAAATATGATGATTCAATAGATAATCGTCAAGTTTTATATCATTATCCTCAATAGTACTATTTATTAAACCATATAAGCCATTTATACCATATTTGGAATATATTTCAGCAAGAAAAGTTTCATTATATGTCATATCCACTATTTCTTCATTAGTAATATCAGGATTTTTTGTATATAATGAATCAATATAATGATTTTCTTGTAAATATTTAATCCATTGATCATGATCTACGTTATATGTAGCAAGAAACTCTTCAACATTATAAGCCGCCATATTACCATAGGATACATTAAGTTCAAGAACATTATTAAACTCTGTTACAATATCCTTGATATCTGTATTAGTCCAATCTTTTGTAAATAACGCATCAGCATTTTTTATGAAATCAATAGCCGCGGCATCATCAACAGTAAGACTTTTATTAAATGATAATTGGTATACATTATTAATCTTACTAAATAATTCATCTTGTTCTCCGTAAGTAAGTAACAAAAGTGCCTTTTGATAATCCGTCAAAGATTCATCTGATAAAATATCTACATTATCATTACCAGATAATGCAATAATCCATTTAGAAAAATCCTTTTTAAAAGTATCCAAACCCTCTTCAAATTCTTTTGTTCCGATTTTTGTGTTAGTTCCTTTGAAATAAATACTCTCTATAATTTCATCTAATAATTCTGGTTCTTTTTCACGAAACACTTGTTGTTGAACAGCTAACTGATTTATAAAATCCTCTTTAATAGCAACATATAAATTTTCAAACATTCCATCACTTGCATTTAAAAATTCAATAAATTCTGACAATGTTATTCCAGATTCATTTTTCACCATTTTTTCTACAAAATCACTATTATATGCTAAAGTAAAATCATTATTCAAATTATAGAAGTCAATAAGATTAATGTCATCATTTTCTCTTAATACACGGATTGACTCGTTTAGAACAGTAATGATGTCATCAATATTTCTTACTAAACTTTCTTTTGCATTCTTCATTATATTCATCAAACTATCGACATCACTACTTATATCAATAAATTTTGGTATATTTGGTAGAGTAAGTTGTGTCGTCATGGTTGTTAAATCTGCATTTACGTCTTTATATTGATCAACTATATTTAAAATAATATTGCTATCCAAATCAATTGTCATTTCATCATTCATATTGTTACTCCTATCCTAAAGCTTTAAGCTCTGCTCGATATGTTTCAATTTGAGAGTTACATTTTTGAATATCTGTCTCTATCTTTTCTATTTTATCATTTATTTCTTTTTCCTTATCATCAATTTTCTTATCAATTGTCTCTTTTTTTTCATTCATTTCTTCTATTGTATCATGTGAGACTTTTATTATATCAGAGTTGATTTCAATTAAATCATTCAAGCTACTATCATTGGATGAGCCATCATATTTAACATTAGTTACCTTTTTGCCAATTGAGTCGATACTTGTCTTATATATTTCATACATTTCATTAAAACTAGTAATAAAATTAATTATTTCGGTTTTCTGCTTTTCTAATTCATCTTTTTGATTATTAAGAGTTCTTACTTGACTTTCTAAATCGGCAATTTTACTTTCTAGAATCATTATATCATTATTGTTATCCGGCATTCTCTTCCCTCCTAATTACATCTTCAATTTCTTTACCAAAGTTTTCATATTCTTTTATAATAGTATTAAATACTTTATTAAAATAAATACCTTTCTTAGTTACTTCCTCATCATAATTTTTTATTAGATAATATAGTTCTGGCATTATTTTATCAGAATTAGGGGTACTTAAAACATCTTTCATATTACCATATTCTTTTTCTAATATTCTTAATCTTTCTAATATTTCATTATTATTCTTTTCAAATATGTTTTTTATCTTATCAACATTATCTACAGAATAATTTATTGAATATTTTTTATCTTCTCTTTCCATTTACTCTCCACATCTTCCCTTAATTCTTTAATTCCCTTTTTTATTTCACTATATCCTTCAGTATAATTTCCTTGATATTTTTTTGATACTTTAAGACATGACTCTAAATCATTAACCATTTTATTAAGATAATCAAGATATTCATCATATTTTAATATAAACTTATTTTTAGATGGTCCACTCCAGGTAATTAATTCCTTTAAATTCGTAATATTATATATACTATCTTTAATTACTTGAATATTATCTTCAATATATTTGTTCTTATCATTTAATTCATTTATTTTTACTAAGTATCTACTCATATAACCTCTATTTTCTCTTTAATTTTATCATTTATATTACCATAATTCAATAATTTTCAAAAAAACATAAAAAAAGTTAATGATATTACTCATTAATCGTTGACCCCAATTTATTAAAAACATACTTAATTATTCTATCTAAACTATTTTCAATTTTTCTAGATACTTTTAATAAATTTTTCGTATAAACATTGGAGTAATCTTTCTTTATTACTGTATATTCTTTATTAGTAACATCAACTCCATTTTTTAAATCCTCTTCATATTCCTTAATCATTTCTTCGGTTAATATTTTCTTTTCATTATTCCGTATTTCATAATAACCATTTTGATATGAAAAATATAATGCGATATATAAAAGAAAAATGATAATTAAAAAGATTTTAAGACCTTTGTTCATTTCTATCACCAAGTATATAATAAAACATTAAAGCAAGTATTTCTGTCGAATTATGGATTTCTTCGTAATTATTTTCTATTCCACCTACTTCGATTAAGATAACATTTTTATCAATATCTTGATTATAAACACCATCTACTTTTTTACCTTGTTTTTCATAAATACCCTTACTTATACCAAGATAATTAGTATTCAAGTAATTATGCATCTTTTCCATTATCTTTTTATTTTCCATATAATTAGGATTTTCTAAACCTAATACAAACATCACTTTAGCATATTTTTTATTATTAATTTCGATAGTCGTATTATTAACACTATCTCGATGAATATCAACGTAATATAATATATTTTCTTTATCTTTCATATTTAGAATAAATTTTCTTGATATTTCATAATTTCCTAATCCTAAATGTTTATAATTACTTACTCTATCTTCTTCAACAAGGGAATAAATACCTAATTTTTTTAAATTACTAGAAAGCGCTTTTGATGTATCTAAAACGGTTGTATTATCATGATATGCTTCTTTATCATGTGTATTATAAATATAAATATATTCTTTATCATTTTGTAAAATTATTTTTTCTTTTTTTAAAAATTTATTATCATTAAATATAAAACTTATACTACTGGGAATACTAGGTATTTTAAATTCATTTTTTTTATTAAAATTAGTATTATCAAATAAAAGATTAATAAAATTATCATAACTATTACTAACCTTTTTAAAACTTAACCAGATAAATAAAAGTAAACATAATAAAATAAAAAATACTAAAAATATTTTTTTATTGTTTTTCTTCGTTTTAAATTTTTTCATACTAATATATATGAAAAAAGATGCATATTATGCATCTAACTTTTGTTTTCATCGTATCCAGTAGTTTTATATCCATCACTACATTCAATATAAGCTTTATAACTTTTTGGTGGACCAATAGTTATCTTAACAAAACCATCGCAATGATCATCTTCAATTTTCTTTAGATTAAGTTCAGATAAAGGAATAGGACTTTCTTTAATATTGCTTGCCATTGCATATTCTTCCATCATTCTTTCATATGAATGATAAAGTTCTTCCTTATTCTTGGCATTAATACTACTAATTAACGGTATCGTTATCATTATAACAGCAGTAATAACAATAATAACTGTTAATACTTCCATCATCGTAAATCCTTTTTTATTTAATGTTTTCATTTTTACTCCTCATACTCTAAAGTAATTATATCATGACTAAAACAATTATTCTAGATTATTTTACTATTTCAATATCAATAATGTCATCAAAATCTATTCTATCATTATTTTTTAAAATAATTATATGATTTATACTATCAATTTTTTTAATAGAACAATCAATATTTAAGTAATTATTATCTTTAAAATAAGTAATAGTAACCATTCTTTTTAAATCTTTACTTATCTTTTGTATCTTCATATCTAAATTATCCTTACTATCATCAGATAATAATATTCTTTCATCTTTATATCTTTCAACTTCATCTATCATATCACTAAAACCAGCTAAAGCTGCAAAGGGTGAAAAGATACTAGCTCGTTTTTCAATAGGCATTTTATCATGCTTTAAAGATCTCGGTCTTTCTAAGTTAATAATATCATCGTATTTATTCATGATGCCCTCCTATTTCTTCATTACGTTCTCTTCCTGTTGCACTTTCTAATAAATTAATACCTTTAATTAAAGAATTCTTTCCGTATTTTTTCTTGATAGCAAGAACTGTTTTGGATACTTTTTTATCCTTTTCTTCTTCAAGAGAATCAGTTTTAATATCACTAAATAAATCTAATTGTCGTATATCTCTTTTTTTAACATCTTCTTCTTTTAAAACGTTTAAAAAGCAAACAGTAATTCTTCTTGAAGATAGATTATTTTTTGCAATATTTTTGTATAACTTTTCCATTTTTTCGATAATTATTTTACTACTACATGTATAATGATCAATGTCAATTACACCATGAGCTTCTTTTGGAGTCATTCTTCCATAATAATCTTTTTTTATTGCACCTTGATAATTGTTATTTAAATTTTCACTATCATAATTAATTGTTAAACTAATTTTGTTGGTATAGAGATTTTTATCAATTAAACTAAGTATTAAACTATCTATCATTTCTAGGACAATAATCTTGGTTTCTAAGTAATTATATGGTCTTTTTAAGACTTGACCTATCGATATACTATTATTCTCGCTTTTATAATTTTTGATATCTTTAATCGTACATGGTTCATAACCCCAAGCATGATCAATTAATATCTCTGCATTAACACCAAATAATTGATATAATAATTCCTCATTATCAATAGAACATCTAGCAATATCTCCCATGGTATATAGTTTATTCTTATAAAGTGTTTCAAAGTATCCTTTACCTACACGCCAAAAATCCGTAAGTGGAACATGATTCCATAGTTTTTCTCGATAAGTTTTTTCATCAAGATAGGCAATTCTTACATCATCTTGATTAGGTTTTATATGTTTAGACATAATATCCATAGCAACCTTAGCTAGATAAAGATTTGTCCCTATACCACCAGTTGCTGTAATACCTGTTTCATCATAGATATCCAAAATAATTTTGGTAATCATTTCTTCTTTGGTCATTTTATTGTATTTTAAATAGTTAGTTATATCCATAAAAACTTCATCAATTGAATAAGAATATATATCATCTTTAGACACATATTTAAGATATATACTATATATTTTCGCACTATATTCCATATATAATGCCATACGAGGTTTAGCGATAATGTAATCAAGTTTTAAATAGGGATTTAATTTAATTTCATCATTATTATAACTACTACCTTGAAATTTATTAATTTTCTTTAAGCGAGTGTTATTAATTTCATCAACTTTTCTAATTACTTCAAAAAGCCTAGCGCGGCCAGGAATCCCATAACTTTTAAGAGATGGACTAACCGCTAGGCAAATAGTTTTCTCGGTTCTTTCCTTATCTGCTACAACTAAATTTGTTGTAATCGAATTAAGATGACGCTCGACACACTCACATGATGCATAAAAACTTTTTAAATCAATACATGCATATACTTTTTCCATAATTCATCCCTATCGATATTTTAACATATATTGTTTTATTATTAAACTAATCCAAGAAATTATATTTTAACTTTATCTATAACTTCATTAATAAAAAAGAAATCTTTCTCTTTAAAATCACAGATAAAATAATGCTGATTAATATCATATAATACTTTAAAAAAACTAGAATAACTTTTATTTGATTCTAAAACTATTCTTGAATTCTTAATTTTTAAAACACTTACTTCATCATGATATAAATCATTAATTACATGACTATCATCTAATTTACTATAAGTTAAATCTTTATGTAATTTTATATATATTTGATTACTAGTATCCATTATTTTAATACGATTAGTTATCTGTTTAAATATACTAAAACCATAATCTATTTCCTCAACATGCATAAAATAGATATTTTCAAGTATTTTGTATAAACTTGAAGGATTATCTTTATACAACTTATAAATACTTTCTTTAATATTAAAGATATAATACATTCTCATTTTTATCACCAATATTATTGTATTATTAATATTAATCATTTTTTGTCGAAATAAGTTCTTTCTGATAAAACTTTTCTGGATATCTTGTAATAATATATTGATTTGTTATATCACTTAAATCAATATCTTTAGGATCATCACAATAGATATAATCATTATTTTTATTAATAATAGTATATTCGTAGGGATATTTAGTTAATATTTTATATAGTTCACTTATGTTATCTTTAAAATGCAATTCTAAAAATATCTTTTTATCACTCACATAATATTTTAAGATATCTTCTAAAGTAGGAATAAAATATTTAAAAATATGTGATGGGAACTTCGTATTTTTAACTTCATTATAAAAGGAATTACTAATTATTTTCTTTGATAAAGTATGAATACTTAAATCATCATTATCGGATAAAACAAAGATATTATCAATTGTTTTATATACATCTAGTTTAACTCCCTCAACATAATTAATGTATTTTGTAAGCATGATAGCATCCATGGTATTGCTCATATTTAAAGAAACCATACCACCATTTGCAATTAAATGCATATTATCACCGATAAATTATATGTAAAAAAAAAGAAACTATGCACGAGATACATATTTTCCATCTTTACTACTTACTAATATTTCTTCATCTTGTTCAATGAACAAAGGTACCTTAATTACTTTACCTGTTTCAAGAGTTGCATCTTTCATAGCACTACTTGTCGTATTACCTTTAACAGCAGGTTCTGTATGAGTAACTTTTAAAGCAATTTTATCAGGTAAATTCATACCAAGCATTTCACCTTCATAGAACATAATATCTACTTCTAGATTTTCTTTTAAAAGTTCTGCGTCATCACCAATTAATTTCTTATCTAATTCAATTTGTTCATAATCATTCATATTCATAAAATAGTAAGTATCGTTCATTGAATAAAGAAATTGCATAGCTTTCTTTTCAATTCTAGCTGGCTCTACTTTATCACTTGAATTGAAACGATTTTCAATAATTGAACCATTTCTTAAATTTTTTAGCTTAGCTTGAACAAAGGCAGCACCTTTACCTGGCTTAACATGTTGAGTATCCATAACAGAATATATATTATTTTCATACATTATGGTCATACCAACTTTTAAATCATTAACGTTAATCATTTATCTCACCCCTTATTTCTTTTCTTTATGTGTAGTATGTTTCTGACATTTAGGACAATACTTAGATAATTCTAAACGATCAGTAGTATTCTTAATATTCTTTTCTACACGATAATTCTCTTCATTACATTCTGTACAAACAAGAGTTTTTCTTTGTCTATTTAATGCTTTTGCCATAAAGCACCTCCCTTTTTCCAAGTAGTATTATATCAAAGAAAAAAGTGAATTACAACAATTAATTCACTTTTTAATTATATTTCTAATTAATAAGTCATTCCGCCCCATTCAACAGCAGTAAATCCATAACGTTTAAATGATTCTAATTTTTGTTCTTTAATTGAAGTTTTTGTACTAACTTTCTTAATATGAATACTTACACGTAATAAACTATCTGGTTTTGGTTCAATTATTAGTTTATTTCCTAATTCTCTTTCATTTGTTAATTCAAAATAAACTAAATTTTTCTTATTATTCTCCATTATTGGTAGCCAATACATAATAAATTCATTTCTTTCTTTATCATTCAAACCAATAATAGATAATTTTTCTTCTAGGAATTTAATAGCATCAGAGCCTTCTACATAGAATCCTTCATTAAAATCAACTTCATTATAACGTTTTTCATCCCAATATAATGCATAATAATATTTTCCATCTTTATCAGTTAAATCACCATTAGGTTTTGCCGTTACATTCCATGAATTAATATATTTAGGATATGTTGT
>CACZNM010000086.1 GCA_902782535.1 uncultured Erysipelotrichaceae bacterium | reverse complement strand
TTTGGTAGAAAAAAATAGATTTATATGATGGATAAAATTACAGTATAAAATAGTTAAAGGATAATTTGAAATGATGAAAAAAATAATATTAATTGTAATTTGTTGTTTGCTGTTTTTTATAGGATGTACAAATAATACTAGTAATGATACCAAAAGGAGTGAGGCAAACGTGTATAATATAAAAGTAACTATTAATAGTAAAACATATGAACTTAAATTAGAAAACAATAATACTGTAGAAGAATTTATTGAGTTATTGCCACAAGCATTTACTATGAATGATTTAAATGGTAACGAGAAATATGTTTATATGGATAAAACTTTAATTACCAATGTATATAGCCCTAAATATATTGAAAAGGGTGATGTAATGCTTTATGGTAATAATTGTTTAGTGATATTCTATAAGTCATTTGATACATCATATAGTTATACAAAAATTGGTCATATCGATAATTTAGAAAATCTAGAAGATGGTAGAATAAATGTTAAATTTGAAAAAAATGCATAAATTTATATTAAAATGTTATAATTTTTGCTCAGGTGATTGGTAGGGGTGTATAAATGAAAAATAATCGTGAAAAGATTGTTATTAAAACAAGTGTGATTAGCATAATTTCTAATATTATATTAGCTGGTTTTAAAGCATTTGTGGGATTATTAGCGAATTCTATCGCAATTATTTCTGATGCTATTAATAATTTGAGTGATGCCTTATCAAGTATTATTACAATAGTGGGAACTAAACTAGCTAATAAGCCTCCCGATAAAAAACATCCATACGGCTATGGAAGAATTGAATATATGTCGTCTTTAATAGTTTCTGCAATTGTATTGTATGCAGGTATTACTGCCTTAGTAGAATCTGTTAAGAAAATATTTCATCCAGAAGTTGCAGAATATAATACTGTAGCATTAATTATCGTAATATCTGGTATAGTTATTAAATTTGTCTTAGGAATCTATGTTAAAAGAAAAGGAAAAGAAGTAAATTCTGATTCATTAATAGCAAGTGGCTTAGATGCATTTAATGATGCAATTCTCTCGATTTCAGTTTTAGCATCAGCAATAATTTACATGGTATTTAATATAAGTTTAGAGGCATATGTTGGTGCAGTTTTAGCTATCTTTATTATTAAAGCTGGTTTTGAATTAATAAAAGAATCAGTTGATAATATGCTAGGTGTAAGAGTTGAAAGTAATTTAGCGAAAGCAATAAAAAAAGAAATTACAAAGGAAAAAGATATTCAAGGAGCATACGATTTAGTATTAAATGACTATGGACCGGATAAGTATTTAGGATCAGTTCATATAGAAGTAGTTGATACTTTATCAGTAGCAGATATAGATAAAATATCCAGAAAGATAACAAAGATAATTTTAGAAAAATATGGCGTAATATTACATACTATAGGGGTTTATTCAGTAAATACTAAAGATAAAAAAGTTATAGAAGCAAAAAAAGAAATACAAAAGATAGTGTTTTCTTATAAAGGAATATTACAGATGCATGGCTTTTATTTAGATGAGGAAGATAAAAGTATTAGTTTTGATATAATAATTGATTTTAAAATAAAAGATAGAGAAGAAATATACAAAGAAATATATGAGAAAGTTCAAAATAAATATAAAGAATATAAAATTGATATAACATTAGATATCGATGTAAGTGATTAAGAGGAGGAATATGTCAATATATGATTATTCTATCGTAGATAGAAATGGGAAAAAATTAAGTTTAAAAGAATATAAAGGAAAGGTATTAATAATTGTTAACACCGCAACAGGTTGTGGATTTACTCCGCAATATGAAGGATTAGAAAAATTATATAAAGAATATCATGAAAAAGGATTAGAAATAATTGATATTCCATGTAATCAATTTGGTAATCAAGCAAACTGATGATGAGATACATGAATTCTGTTCACTAAAGTATAATACATCATTTGATCAGTTTACTAAAGCAGATGTTAATGGTGAAAATGAATTATCTTTATATACTTATTTAAAGGGACAAATAAAAGAAGATAAAATTGAAGGAATAAAGAATAAGATGGCAATGAAAGCTATTGAAAAGATAAGTAAAACAACTAAAAAAAATGGTGATATTAAGTGGAACTTTACCAAATTCTTAGTTGATAAAGAGGGAAATGTAATTGAAAGATATTCTCCTACATTTAATCCTAAAGACATGGAAAATGATATAAAGAAATTAATATAAGATGGTAAATATTTGAAGTATAGGGTTTTGAGACACTTTGGTGTCTTTTTATTTTGTAAAAATATATATTTTTGGTATAATTAGATAAAGAATATAGAATATAGGGTATATATTTAATGATAGAAAATATTATCTATAAAGTATAATAAATAATAATACTAGGAGTGAAAGAATGAACGTAGAAGAATTAAAAAAATTAAAAGAAGAATTAAATAACATATATGAAGATGAAAAAAATAATGGTCTAAATACTACAAAAAAAAAATATGTGGAATTTATCGCACAAATTGGTACATTTTACAATTTAGGTTGTACGGATATTATTTATCACGAATTTGGGGAAGAATTAGC
>CACZNM010000085.1 GCA_902782535.1 uncultured Erysipelotrichaceae bacterium | reverse complement strand
TCATCATATTCAGCAACAGCATCAATTAATTCTTCACGCTTCTGTTTAGCTATATCAACAAGATTAGCAGGAATGTCTATTTCTTTAGCTTCCTCTTCTTCTTTTCCATCATATTCGTAAGCCTTCATCGTTACTAAATCAATAACTCCACGGAAATCTGATTCTGCTCCAATTGGCCATTCAATTGGTTTTGCATTAACGCCTAAACGATCTTTAATACTCTTTAGACTGTATTCAAAGTTTGCCCCCATCTTGTCCATTTTATTTGCAAATATAATTCTTGGAACCATAAATTCTGTAGCTTGACGCCAAACAGTTTCTGTTTGAGGTTCAACACCAGCTTGAGAATCCAAAAGAGCAACTGCTCCATCAAGTACTCTTAAACTACGACTTACCTCAACAGTAAAATCTACGTGTCCTGGAGTATCGATTATATTAAAACGATACTTTTTCCAATAAGCTGTAGTTGCAGCACTAGTTATAGTAATACCACGTTCTTGTTCTTGATCCATCCAATCCATTTGTGATTCACCATCATGTGTCTCACCAATTTTATGAATCTTCTTTGTATGGAATAAAACACGTTCTGTCGTAGTTGTTTTACCAGCATCAATATGCGCCATGATTCCAAAGTTTCTTGTCATTTCTAATGACGTTTCACGAGCCATAATCTAATTCCTTTCTACCAACGATAATGAGCGAAAGCCTTATTAGCCTCTGCCATTCTATGTGTATCTTCACGTTTTTTAACTGCGTTACCAGTTCCATTACTTGCATCAATTATTTCATCAGCAAGATTATCAGCCATTGTATGACCATTTCTTAGTCTTGCATAATTAACAAGCCAACGAAGTCCTAAAGTTTGACTTCTTGTTTCACTAACTTCAACTGGAACTTGATAGTTAGAACCACCAACACGTTTTGATTTAACTTCAAGTTGTGGTTTAATGTTTTCTAAAGCTTTTTCAAAAACAACAACAGGATCTTCTCCTGATTTTTCTTTAACTTTATCAAATGCTTCATATAATATTTTTTCTGCAACGCCTTTTTTACCATCTAACATAATTCTATTTACTAACTTCGTAACAATTTTAGACTTATATATTGGATCTGGTAATACATCACGACGTTCTGCACGTTTCTTACGCATTTTCTTATCCTCCCTTCGAATTTATAAATTATTTTTTCTTTTCTTTTTTAGTTCCGTATTTACTACGTCCTTGCTTTCTATCCTTAACTCCTTGTGTATCAAGTGTTCCACGAATTATATGATAACGTACACCGATTAAATCAGGTACACGTCCACCACGAATTAGTACAACACTATGTTCTTGTAAATTGTGTCCTTCTCCTGGAATATAACAAGTTACTTCCATTCCATTACTTAATTTTACACGAGCATATTTACGAAGAGCAGAGTTAGGCTTCTTTGGAGTCATTGTTCCAACACGTACACAAACACCACGTTTTTGTGGAGAATTAACATTTGTTTGTTTTCTCTTAATATTATTAATTCCTACTAATAATACTGGTGATTTTGGTTTCCTAACCTTGCTTCCACGTCTTTTTTTAACTAATTGGTTAATTGTAGGCATATTAGCTCCTTTCTAACACACATCCAGGTGTATCATTTTACTTACTAAATTTAAGTCTTGCCGAAACAAAACTTAAAAATCATAAACGTTAATAATATACTATATTTACTTTTCAAAGTCAATTATTTTTTTAATATTTTTAAAATATTTAACGAACCTTAATTTTCATTTTATCCACATGCACTTCTTTTTCCGTATCAAGATTATAAATAGGAATATTGATATTATATTTCACAAGTATTTCTTTTAATTCATTTAAATACTCCAATAGATATTTTTTATCATGAAATATACGCATTCTTCTTAAAGATATTGATATTCCTTTTAAATAATCTAATGATATTTTATCTTTTACTTGAACCTCGTCATATAAATCACTGTATCGCTTTACCTCTTTTCCATATTCATGAGCCTTATATCCAAAGGACATATCATTGACATTTGTATTTACAATCGTTGGAATAATTACATCAATATCCTTACTAAAAAGAAAGGAAAGCCCTCGATATACATACATATAATAAGCAGAATATCTTTCATGTTTCTTTGATAAATCACAAAGTGATACATAATCCATTCCATTAAATAGAGCCATTTCTTCACATGTATCTTTATTATTTATACCTAAAATTTCTTTTAGATTTCTTCTTGAATAAAGATAACCTGATGACAAGATATCTTTTACTCTTTCTATATCTATAAAATCAAAATTGGTTATACGAATGGTATGTGAATAATATTCCATAATTAACTCCAATTAATCTATATATGTTTAATAACAAAATATTTTTTCTTACCTTTTCTAATTATCGTAAAGTTATCAACAATAGCATTATCCTTCTTTATAATATATTCTAAATCATTAATCTTTTCCCCATTAACACTAATAGAATTATTAGAAACAAATTCTCTTGCTTCTCTTTTTGACGAGCATATACTTGTTTCTACTAATAAATCAACGATATTCTTATCACCATTAACTTCACTACTTGGAATATTATTAAAGGCATCTAAAAGTTCATCACCAGTTAATTTTTTCAAATCACCACTAAATAATGCTTCACTAATTCTTAAAGCTTTCTCATACTCATCTTTGCCATGAACATCACATACTACTTCCCTAGCAAGTGCTTTATGTGCTAAACGTAAATGTGGCTCTTTTTTATTTGACTCTTCTAATTCTTCTATTTCTTCCTTACTTAACATAGTTAATTTTTTTAAATAATCAATAACAACTTCATCAGAAGTATTTAATAAATACTGATATAGAAAATATGGACTTGTTTTTTCTTTATCTAGCCATACAGCATTACCTTCACTTTTACCTATTTTATTACCTTGTTCATCCAAAACTAATGGCATAGTCATACCATATACTTCTACACCCAACGTTCTTCTTATTAATTCAATTCCTGAAGTAATATTTCCCCATTGATCACTGCCTGCTACTTGTAATGTTACATTCCTTGTCTCATATAAATATTTATAATCAAGAGCTTGAATTATCATATAAGAAAACTCCGTAAATGATAATCCATTATCAAGTTGTTTTCTTACTTTATCTTTATCCAACATATAATTAATCGTAAAATGTTTACCATAATCACGTAAAAATTCAATAACATTGATATCTTTTACCCAATCATAGTTATTAACAGTTTCACAACCAAATATTCTTTCAACTTGATTTTTTAATTTAACATAATTATCATGTATTTTTTCAAATGATTCTAATACTCTTTCTCCTTTACCACGTGGATCACCAATCAAACCAGTTGCGCCACCTACTAACATAATCGGATGATGCCCAGCCTTCTTTAATCTTTTGGCAAGAAGAAATGATGAATAATGTCCTATATGAAGACTATCCGCTGTTGGATCAGTTCCAATATAAAAAGTTAACTCAGTATTATTTAATTTATCCTCAAGTTCAGGATTACTAATATCCTGAATAAGTCCACGCCATTTTAATTCCTCAAATAAAGTCATTTTTTCTCCTCCTCATGACACATACAATGTCCACAACATTGATGCTTTTCATTTCCATTTTTCTTTCCAGTTACAATGTCTACCCCATGACTAGTACCAATTCTTGTTGCCCCAGCTTCAATAAAGCTTATAGCCTCATCTTCACTTTTTATGCCACCACTAGCTTTAATTTCTAGAACATCACTTTTATGTTTATTTATTAATTTAACAGCATCAATAGTTGCACCTTCCCTATCAAAGCCAGTACTAGTTTTAATAAAATTAACAAATGTTTCATTACATATCTCTGTCATTTTTATTATCTCTTCATCTGTTAAAAGACATGTTTCAATAATTACTTTTAATACTTTTCCATCAATGCTATCACGAATAGTTTCAATTTCATCTTTTACATAATCATAATCCTTATTCTTTAAAGCATTAATATTAATAACCATATCTATTTCTTTTGCACCATTTTCTATAGCATTAATCGCTTCATATTGTTTAGTTTCTTTTGTATTATATCCATTAGGAAAACCAATTACTGTACATACTTCAGTCGTACTTCCTTTTAGATATTCACTTGCTGCTTTTACATAATATGGACTAACACAAACTATTGGAAAATGATATTTTTTTGCATCATCACATAGTTTAATAATATCTTCCATCGTCGCCGTCTTAGAAAGGTTCGTTAAATCAATATATTCCGCTAAATTCATAAATCCTCCTTTATACAAAAAAAATCCTATAAAATAGGAACGAATATTCGCGGTACCATCCTACTTCATAGAAATTCTATGCTCTTAATATTTTAACGCTCTTAAGCGATTTAACTCCATCAATGTAATTTCCTTATTAATTAGGTTAATTTTCACCAAACATTAACTCTCTTTTACTAATTTAATAATTCCAATTGACTTCACAATTAAATATATATAAATATTAGCATAATTACTTATTTCTTGCAATAATTATTTTGGTTTTTCTTATTATTTACTTCACTTAATCTCCAAATGTCAGATTCAACTTCTGTAATATCAAAGAAATCACTTCCTAATTTTAAATCAAACAAGTAAACTTCACCATAGTACATTACAACAACATCTACGTTATATATATCATTATCAATAATTCCACGACATATATCATCAAGACTCTTGTTTAACTTAATACTAATAATTGGTGTATTATATATAACACTATTTCCAATATTATTTATGATATCTTCATTATGATTAAAGTAATTTTTTAAATATGCATTTAATAACTCAACTACTCTTTTAACTGTATTTTTTCCTATTGATGAATTAATATAATTTACTTTCTTTAAGCAATCTAAGAAATCTATTGATGTTATATCTTTTAAATTTTCATTTGCTGAGATCATGATAAATTTATTACTAAAACTAAAAGATGATTTTCCTTCAATAAATACATAATCTTCTAATTTTATAATGTCTCTAACAAACAAATGACTTCCTACAATAGCACTTATTATGTCATTCATATTAGAATTAGTAAACCCTTCATTTACTTCTTTAAGCTTATCTTTTAATAAATTATTAATAGAGAAAGCCATTTCATTATAAGCTTTTCGATCATCATTTTTTTTACTCACTAAATCCGTATAGTATCTTTGTCTCATTCCTGAAACAATAGTCATTATTCTATTAATAAAACTTGTATTAAATTCTTCATTCCGTAACTCATTTAATTCTACTTGTAAATCTTTATAAT
>CACZNM010000084.1 GCA_902782535.1 uncultured Erysipelotrichaceae bacterium | reverse complement strand
CTCCTTTTCTAAATAATATGATCATATAAAAAGATATACAGCGGATCACACTCCTAAAATTATAACATAATTCTTAATATTTGCAAGGAAAATTTTGCATTTTTTATACAATTACCTACTCTAGTTATCACTATATTATCGAAAAAACAATGACTTTTCATCAACAAAGGCTTCATTACTAATTGTTTTTATTTCATCATATAGAAAATCATTATTATAAAGATTATCACTATAAAATGAGTATTTCTCATCTTTATATATAATCTTAGGAACATTCTCTACTTCATATCCCATTAATAAATAATTATAGAAAATTTGATGAGAAACAGAAGATGTTAATATTTTCTTATTTAATCTCGTTATTAAATGACATCCAAATAAACCAACTAAAATATCACTCAAATCCAAATTATTATTCCTTATAAAATTATCTAGTTTAATAACTTGTTTATATGATATTTTCCTAAAATATTTCATTATTAACTGTATTAATCTTTCATCACATTCTTCTTCTAAATATTCATCTTTCATATCATAATATTTACATAAACAATCAAGAGTTAAATTAAATAAACTAGCGATAGATCCCATACTATGATTTTCACATGGATAAATAGTTCCATCCGGTAATATATATCCAACAAAGTTATTTTTATCAAAAAAATGATTAATATCACTGTTATTCTCAATTTCTCTATGATATGGATAATAATTCATAATTAATTTCCTTTCTTTATTTTTTTATTTTTCCCTGTTAATAAAGCTTTAGCACTACTAAAATTTTTTATTTCTGATAATGCAACTTTTTTATCAGCTTTACTCATTATTCTACCTTCATAATATAAACTACGACTAAAAGATATCTTAGCAAATCTTTTTCTTTTCATACTTTTTATTATAATATATTGAATATCCTTATCTAACTTTGTAAAATTATCAAAATTATTAAGTTCCATTTTATCTAATTCATTATTTTTAACGGAACTTACCGGTAATGGAAACATATGATGCATTATACCATCAATAATTATTTCAGCACTTTTAACGTCTTTAAAGTACTCCGGAAACCAATAAGTTGCATTAATACAAGCTTCGACAGGATGACGAAATCCATGTTTATGAAAAAAAGATGTTTTTTCTTGACTATTTTGCCATGGAAAAGTATATAAGTCATGTAACATACTTATTTTTAGAGCTAAATCTAAATTAATTATTCTTTTTTTACTTTTCTTTCTACATAATATATATGTTGTAATGGTATCTTTAATAATATGTTCCCCAAGGGTAATTGTTCCATGATGCATATATTCTCTTGTCATTCTCTTTTGAAATTCTGGATGAATAAAAATAGGATAAATTAAAGTAGCTAATTCTTCTTTTTCTATATCACTTAAATTATACTGATTAAAATAATAATATATATTGTCCATCACTTATCAAAAGCCCTTTCTCATAACATTTGTCAATATTATAGCACCTTTTCCTTTATTAATAAAGAATTATATGATACAATTATTATAGGAGTGAAAAATGGATGAAATAGTTAAAACTAGTATTAAAGGGCGATATGATTCATTCTTTAATGCTTATGAAATTAAAGATTCAAAATTAAAAAAAGAAATTGATGATTTATTCAAAGAAATCAATGCATTAGGAGAAACTGTTCAAAATAGTGCAGAATTTGAAACAAAATTCCAAAGCAGTCCTTTGAATACAGAATATATTAATTTATTTACCAAAATCGCTAAATCTTGTAAACCAATTGTATATGAAAACACGAACGAAGTAAAAGAAAAGAATCATCCTATTCTTGATGAAATAGCAAGTAATGCCAAGTATATTGCCGATGATATTACAATGCCAGCAAGGCGTAAAGCAAGAGAAGAATTCGATAATAAAATGCGTGATACTCCTCTTGGTAAAATAGAACAAGCTAATAATATGCGTTACTTATTTAAAAGATTCTTTAAAAAGTAGAAAAAAAAGAAACTATGTAATAAAGTAGTTTCTTTTTTAAGTTATTTAATATTATTATCAATATAGTCCTCTAATTCATCTTTCCAATTAGCACAAACACTCTCACATTCGTAGAATGATGCTGAAGCTTTTCCAAGAGATGAAAATAAGTTTTGCATACCTTTTTTACTTTTAGAATAATTAGCAATATTACTCTTCTTAATACCAATTGTTTCTCCTTCTTTATATGAATCAATATCAGCCCCAATATACAAGAATTCCCAATTATTATGCTTTTCAATTAATTTCTTTATTTGTTCTTTATTATACTCACGTGATGCATTCTCTAATCCATCTGTGGTAATTATAAAAATTGTCTTTTTAGCACCTTCCTTATCCATTAGATTGATACTTTTACCTATGGCATCTAAAAGAGCGGTACACCCCCTTACATAATATTCTTTTTCTGTTAAATTCTTCACATCTTGAATATTCTTTCTTTGATGAAGAACTTCATACTGATCATCAAATAAAATAGTTGTAACTTTAACATTATTTTTTCTTTGCTTATCAAGATAACTATTGTACCCCCCTATTGTATCACTTTCCATACCAGACATTGAACCACTTCGATCAAGTAAGAAAACAATATCCATTTCCTTTTCCTTTTTTTTCATTTTATATCATCCTTTCTGAAATTCCTTTTTTTCGAATTTCTGATATAATAATAACTGATTGGTGATAATAATTGGTCACTTAAAAGGAGACAAATAATGAAAGATAAATTAAAACTAAGATTATATATTAAAGAAAATCTTGAAAAACCAACATTAAAGAAAGCCAAAGCCGCATTTAAAGAAATTGATAACTGTTACGAAGCCTCGGTTGGTACCGTTAATATAAATGATTTTATTAAACAAAAAAACAGTTATAATGATTTTCAAACGATGTTATTTAAATTAATAGATGAAAGAAATCTAAAAGATAGTGATGTCTATAACAAAGTTCATATTGATAGAAGATTATTCTCTAAAATACGAAATAATAATCTTTATCATCCTAGTAAAGAAACAATTATATTATTAGGTCTTTCTTTAGAACTTAATGAACAAGAAATAGAAGATTTATTAGAAAGTGCATCATATTCTCTACCTAAAAATAATTATTATGACTTAATTATTCGTTTTTGTTTTATCAATAAAATATATAAAATATCCAAAGTAAATGACTTACTTAATGAATATAATTGTAAATTATTTAGTTATTAAAAATTTACCTCATATTTAATATTTTAGTTGTACATAAAAAAATATATGCTATAATGAAAATATATGGAGGTGGATATGGCAATTCAGGAAGAATTTAAAGATTCCTACGAAATGACAAGTCGCGCTATAAGCTTAATTAAAGAAAATCAAAACGAACTTACTGAAATAAGACATGGATATTTTGAAGATATACCCATGGGGTATATGGGAGCTAATATTAAGTTAAGTATACATAGTGTATATGAAAACGGAGTAATATATGATATTACATGCTATCCAGATGCAGGTGCAGGAGCATATGATATTTACACAAAAGCTTACCTAATATGTGTAAATGGTCTTGAACCAGAATTTAAAATTAGTTCATTAGGTTACGTAGATGAAGCTCTTTTAGGTTCTAGAATTGATAAAGAATTAATTGACTACCTTAAAGGTAACAATCCTAAAGAGAAGACAACGATTTTTAACATTATGAAGCAAAAAAAACTTGAAAAACTAAAAAGAATTAAAATGGAATTACTTTATGAAAAAATAAAAGCAATTGTTGCATCATCTGTAGCTTCTGAAAAAAAGAAGAAATAAAAATTAGGAGATGATAATATGATACAAAACGATCTAAGCAATGCAGATATACGTGATGGTGGCGTTAGAGAATATGATGACACAAAATTACCATTAATATTGCATACTATTGACCAACTTGAAGAAGTAATTCGCTATTATGAAGATCTAATTCTAACCATTCAAATAGATGATAATAAATTGCCTATTGCATCATTTACAAGTATGGGATATTTTGCTTCAGGACCTGCTAATACAGGATTTTATTATGACTATTATGATAATAAATTAAAATATGGTACTTATGAATCAAATAGTGTAACTAATCATCATATAGTTAGTAAAAGAGAAATGAATGGATATGTTAGAAGACTTAAACACGCAAAAATGTTAATGAAAAAATCAGAAAAATTAAAAAAAAGATTTGAAAAATTGGCAGAAATGGTTCAAGGTAAAAAGAAGAGATAACAGACAGTAGAAATACTGTTTTTCTTTATAAAAAAAATATCTACTCGATATTTTACACTCTTAAAACACCTAAATAAAATGGCGTCCCCTGCGAGAATCGAACTCACATTTAATCCTTAGGAGGGATCCGTACTATCCATTATACTAAGAGGACACAAGAAGATTATATCAAAATTAAGATAAAAATTGAATACTTTCAATAACTTTTTCTAAATCATTAACATTATCTTCCTTATTACTAGATTCCATTATAAAGATTAAACTATAACCATTATCGGGAAAAAAATAATTTCTTTGTGCTATTAGTACATTCATATCATTGTAATTAACTTTTGTATATTTATCTAAATACTCAACATTACTTTCATAACCACTATCTTTAATAACCTTTATAATATCCTCAAAATGAAAAGACATAATATCATCTAATTTTCCTTGATTAAAACGTTTATCTTTATAACTATATATTCCAATAAAAGAATCATTTTTTAAATTCTCACAAGCTATAGCATATCCTTCTAAATTTCTATCACAACGATAATTACTATCAATATTAATAGTAAACTCATTATTCTTATCAGAATAGCCATAAATATCTCTTAAAATAATATCATCTTTTCCTTTTAAAATAATATAATCTGATAACGATTTTCGAAAACTAAAATAAAAACCAATAAGTAAAAGGATACTTAATCCCCAAATCGTTATACTAAGCATTTTTTCATCTTTTGATAAATATTTAAAATAATATATTGGTATATAAATTATTGGTAATAAAAAGACATATATTAATCTACTCTTTTTATTACTATGCAAAATATCATCTAACATAAAAAATAATGTTTCAATAAAGAAAATAAGATATATCAAGATTAATATTATTATTAAATAATTATACAAAAAACTTTTTAAAAGATTTATAAATCTTAAAATCATTAAAGCCAATGTAAAAGGAAACAAAATCATGGTAATAATAAAGATGTTTTCTTTTTTAATCATAAATACTCCTTTAATTAATTATTTTATCATAAAACATGTAAAAAGATATAAAAAAATGCAAAAAATTGTTATAATAAAATTAGGAGGATAAATTGAAAAATAAAGTTGTTATTGTAGGATGTGGAAATGTTGGTATGAGTTATGCATATTCACTATTAAATCAGAAAACGGCAGTTAATGAATTAATCCTTATTGACTTAAATAAGGAAAAGACAATGGGAGAAGCGATGGATCTTAATCATGGTCTTCCTTTTGGACCAAGTAAAATTGATATCCGCGTTGGCGATTACGAAGATTGTAAGGATGCTAAAATTGTTATGATTGCAGCAGGTCGTAATCAAGAAGTTGGCGAAACAAGAATGGATTTAATTTATAAAAATCAAGTGGTATTTAAAGATATTATTGGGAAAATAGTTAAAAGTGGTTTTAAAGGAATCTTTATTATCGCTACTAATCCCGTTGATATTATGGCTTATATAACATGGAAATACTCTGGTTTTCCAGCCGAAAGAGTTTTTGGAACCGGAACCTGTCTTGATTCAGCACGACTTCGTTATGAAATTGGTAATAAGCTTAATATTAATACCAAAAATATTCATGCCTATGTTATTGGTGAACATGGTGACACAGAATTTGTTCCATGGACAAGTGCGACAGTTGGCCTTACTGATATCAAAGAATTTATTAGTGATAAAGAAATGCATTATTATGAAGATAAAGTACGTAATATGGCCTATGAAATTATTAAAATGAAAGGTAATACATCATATGGTATTGGAATGGTAACAACAAGAATAACTAATGCTATTTTAAATAATGAAAATGCTTTACTTACTATTTCATCATATGATAAAGAAAATGATATATTTATTGGTTACCCTACCATTTTAAATAGAGATGGTGCGGTAAAAAGAATCGCTTTTCCACTTAATGATGAAGAGGAAAAGAAATATCAAAATTCGATTAATACTTTAAAAGAAGCGATAGAAAAAATAAAGGATTTATAAACCTTTATTTTTTTAAAAAACTAAAATAAAATAATTTTTCATCCCAAACACCCGTTTCAAGCGATAATTTATATATTTGTTCATTAGGCATATTATTCAAAAGATACAATTCAATATTATCGACATCTAAAACATCCATATATTCATTAAAGTCATGATTATCATGTGATATATCACTGATTAAATAACACGTCCTACGTAATTTTTTATATTCTTCAATATACATTTCTTTATTTTCTTTTAAATATTTCTTATTAATTTTATATGGCTTTAAAAATTTCTTTAAATCAATAAAATCTTTTAAATAATTTGAACGTTTTAATAACTCTAAAACTTTTTCACCACTTAATTTTTTTACTTTCTTTAATGCCTTATCGATATAGTTCATGTTATAAAACTTTTCCACAAATTCATCATCAGTTAAAGTAGTATTATCATAATAAAAATTACCAATTTCTTGATCGATAATTAATAAATCATTTAAATCTTTATCCATCTTTCACCAACTAAATGGTATTATATCACAAAAAAAAGAAAATAGTAAACTACTTCTTCTTTTTATCTTCAATTTTAATATTATAATATTCTCTTATTTTGGTTTCTATTTCATCATATAACTTTCTATTTTCTTTTAATAATAATTTAACATTCTCTTTACCTTGTCCTAATTTTTCACCATTATATGAATACCATGCACCAGTTTTTTCTAGTATACCTGATTCACTACCTAAGTCAATCAATTCTCCTTCATGACTTACTCCTTCGCCATACATAATATCAACTGTAGCGACTTTAAATGGTGGTGCGACTTTATTTTTAACAACTTTAATATTTGTTTTACTACCAATTATTGAATCGCCTATTTTAATTGATTCACCTTTTCTTACCTCTAGTCTTATACTAGAATAAAACTTAAGTGCACGTCCTCCTGGCGTTGTCTCTGGATTACCAAACATCACACCAACTTTTTCACGTAATTGATTGATAAAAATGGCAATCGTTTTCGTTTTATTAATTGTTCCACCTAATTTTCTTAAAGCCTGACTCATAAGTCTTGCTTGAAGTCCGACATGACTGTCTCCCATTTCACCATCTATTTCGGCTTGAGGAACTAAAGCTGCTACTGAATCTATGACTACAATATTAATGGCATTACTACGTACCAATGCTTCGCATATTTCAAGAGCTTGTTCTCCTGTATCTGGTTGTGATAATAAAAGTTCATTAATATTTACTCCTAAATTTTTGGCATAAATAGGATCAAGGGCATGCTCGGCATCAATAAAAGCTGCACGTCCCCCTCTTTTTTGCACTTCAGCAATAGCATGTAAAGCAAACGTTGTTTTACCACTCGATTCTGGTCCATATATTTCAATTATTCTGCCTTTTGGATAACCACCTACTCCTAATGCTAAATCAAGTGATAAACTACCACTTGGACATACTTCCACTTCCGCATGATGATTATCTCCTAAAAGCATAACTGCCCCTTTTCCAAACTGTTTCTCAAGTGATGCTAATACATCCTCTAATGCTTTATCTTTATCTATTTTATTATTCATATATCCTCCCTTTATCCAAAACTGTAATCCCTAATATCATTGTATATTTTTTTAAATAATAAATCAATTCTTTTTACATATTTTTAAATTTATTATTAATCCAATTGATTCCTATAATATTAATCTTTCTTTTTATTAATAAATATACTTCATATAATAGTTCTTCATATTCCATGACCATATTTGTAACCTTTAATATTCTTTTTTCTTCTACATTATAATTAACTATCTTATCATAGATATCAAAGTAAAAACTAGGATAAAGTAATCTAACATATAATAATATATAATCAATATTTGATAAACTAAATTGTATTAAATATTTTTTTATTTCGTAAATACTTTTCTTATTATTAATAAAACAATATTTGATATATTCACTAATATCTCTTATCTTATAATCTATAACAAACTCTACAGGATTATATAAATAATTATCATTTATTCTACGATGTTCAATAAATAAATTGACATTATCTAATCTTAACATTTTAAAATATTTAATAGCATTTTCACTTAACCCAATGTAATAATAAACAGTCTTATAAAGAACGGGATATTTATTAATTAAATGTTCAATTTGATATTCAACATAATCAATTTTCATACTCCATAAATATCCCCAATTATTTCTTTCTAAAATTTTATAAGTATTATTTTCTGGAATAAGAATATTTCTAAATACGCCAGATTGATATTGATATTTTATTAAAATCAAAACATAATTAATACCATTATAGTAAGTTAAAGGTCTATTATAGATATTATTAATAATTTGATTAACACTTATGTTATTATTAAGCATATAATTATTTAAAAATACTAAAGCCTTAATTTCCTCAATATTTCTTTGATATTTATATAAACAAAAAAGATGATTATTATAGGAAAAATATCCATTACTATCTATCTTTTTATTATCAACAATTATTTGATAATAAAAACTTAAGATATATTCCATAATAATCACCATTATATTTTATGATTAATCTACTATTTTTAAAACAATTTAATTATATCATTGATTGTTACTAAAACAACTAATCCAAGTAGAAGAAAGAAACCAATATTATGAATTAAATTTTCTGTTTCAGCTTTAACTGGTTTTCCTTTAATCTTTTCAATAATTAAGAATAATATTCTTCCTCCATCAAAAGCTGGGAAAGGAATTAAATTAACAAAACCAACATTAAGTGATAAAAGCGCAAGAAGATACAAAAGATTTGTGAAACCCGATGTTCTTGTTTGATCTACTGCCGTATATATACCAACTGGTCCAGATAATTCACGGGGACTAACTCCTCCGGTAAATAATTCCTTAAAAGTAATAATCATTTGTCGATATAAAGATGCAAATTTAGTAAAACTATATTTAATCGCCGGAAAAAAGCCACGTTCTACTTCTCTTTTAAATTCAATACCATAACTATAACCTTTTGTTTCTTTTTCCTCACCTTCAAGTGGTGTTACTTTAATTGTTACTTCCTTATCATCTCTTAAAACAGTAAATTCTGTTTCTCCTTTAGCAATAGCTAAATATAATTGCACATCATCAAGTGTTTTTGTCGTATTACCGTTAATTTTCTTGATATCATCATTAGCCATCAAGCCTGCAGTTTCAGCAGGAGAACCTTCAATAATACTAGGAATTACCGTACTATTGGATGGACTTCCTACAATAAGGCCTAATAAAAACAAAACAACAAGTGCAAGAATAAAATTATTCCCTGCTCCAAAGAACATTACAAGAAATCTTTGCCATACCGGTTTAGACTGTAAAAGACGATCTTTAGGTAGTTTTTCATCTTCCTCAAGTCCTTCCCCTGCTAATTGACAAAAACCACCAATAGGTATTGCGCGAATACTATATACTGTCTCGCCTTTCTTTCCTTTTTTACTAAAAATTTTAGGACCCATACCTAATGCAAATTCATAAACGTAAATACCAAATAATTTAGCAAAAAAGAAATGTCCAAATTCATGAACTAAAACAATTACTCCTAATATTAGGATAAAATATATAATTGATAAAATCATAAAAATCCTCCTTAAACAATACTAATATACAACAAAAAACCTAAAATAACAAATAAAACACTGTCAAGGCGATCAAGTATTCCACCGTGACCTGGAATCAAATTACTATAATCCTTTATCTTATAATAACGTTTAATACTTGAAAAGAATAAATCACCAAGTTGTCCCAAAACAGTTAAAATAAATGTTAACAAAATAAGTTCATACATATCAATATTACCAATAACACTAATATGAAAAACCGTTCCAGCGATTGTTCCCATAACACTACCTATAATACTACCCTCAACGGTCTTATTTGGTGATATATCTTTCGCTAACTTGCATTTACCAAAAATACTTCCACCAATATATGCAAATGTATCAGTCAAAGCTGAAATAATGAAGCAATAAATAACAGCATACACCCCAATTAATCGAATCTTAATAAAGCTGTTAAAGAATAATCCCATTAATAAAACGACCATTAATAACCAAAAAGCTTCTTTATAAGTATATTGTTTAAAATCTTTATTTATGATGATACTAAATAAATATATAAAAACAACACAGGTAATAACAGGAAAACTATAAAAATTACCAAAATCAGGCATTTTATAATTATAAAGCATCAAAAAAACGCCAACAAAGTATGTAATTACTTTCATATAAAATGGTATCTTTTTTTCCAAATTAAGAATTTCCCATAAACCAAAAATTCCCAATAAAACACCTAGCATTGAATAGTAAACTCCTCCAATTAACAAAATAGGAATAAAAATTACTAACATTACTAATGCACTAATAATTCTTTTTTTCATATTCACCTACTACTCTATTAATTATATACTGTAAATAAAATAATTACAAGAAAAATGAACTTAAAATTTACTTTTAATCAAATATATATTATAATGATTTTGGTGATATAAATGGTTATAACTTTAAAAACTTGCGATAAAACAAAAAAGATGATGGAAGAATTCTATAATGATTTAAAAAGAGAAAAAACACCTCAATATGCTTTATTTCAAGCAGATGATGGTGATACAGTAGTAACTTTATATGAAAGTGGTAAAGCCGTTTTTCAAGGAAATGATGCAGACTTATCTAGTGAATATTGGATAGAAACAGAAAAAATAAATTCTGGTAAAGCTATTGTTACAAATAGTGAAGATAAATCCAAAAAAACCATTAAAGGTGAAGAAAAAAAAGATGAATCCATCTATCATAATATAAGTAGTGTTGGCTCTGATGAAGTTGGTACTGGTGATTATTTTGGTCCTATTGTTGTATCAAGTACTTATGTAACCAAAGATGATGTCGAATATTTAGATAGTCTTGGTGTTATGGATTCTAAAAAAATAACTGATGATAAAATAATGCAAATCGCTCCTTTAATCGCTAAAAGAGTTAAATATAAAAGTTTAATACTATCTAATGAAGATTATAATAAATTTCATTCGAAAGATTACAATATGAATAAAATAAAAGCTATTTTACATAATAAAGTATTATATCAAATGATACATGAAGAAAACCCTATATGTGATGTTATCATGGTTGATGAATTTGCCAAGGAAAATAAGTACTATGAATATATTAAAGATTCTCCATATATTCAAAAAGGAATAACTTTCTTAACTAAAGCCGAGGATAAATGTTTATCCGTGGCTTGTGCTAGTATTATAAGTAGGTATTTATTCCTTAAAGAATTTGATAAATTATCTAGTTCCCTTCATATACCACTTCCTAAAGGAGCAGGTAAAGAAGTCGATAAAATTGGGGAAGAAATAGTTGAAAAATATGGTGAAGAAAAATTATTTTCTTGTGCTAAATTAAACTTTATGAACACTGAAAGAATACTAAAATCAAAAATAAGTTAGGTTATTTCCTAACTTTTATTTGGCCATTTTTTTGATCATTGAAAACATAAGAATTATAATCATTTACACACATTAACATATTATTAGTAAATTGCTTATTGCTAAAGACAATCTCTTGATACGGAAAATCACTATTTACTTTTATTAGATATTCAAATCCAGGAATAACACTTACATAATTACTTTTTTGCATTTCATCAATAATATTTTTTAATTCTCTATCAATTTCATCATATTCCAGATTAAAAACATTATACAAATAATTATTAAAATAATCTAAATCAAGATAAAAACAATCACGATAACAATTGCACGCCATAAATAAATAAACAAACTTTTTTACATCCATCTCATTCATAATTACCTCAATGTCAATTATTCTAGCATAGATAAAAAATCAATAAAAAAAATTGACATAATTATACATCAATTTTCTTAAAATGATTGAATGGTTTACTACTTGGTATATAAGTAAAAGTCATAGATTCCTTTTTTACTGGATGAGTAAGCGTTAATTTATAGGCAAATAAGCCTATTTCGCGTTCCTTATCAATACCATAACGATTATCTCCTACTAAAGGATGATTACGTGAAGCAAATTGAACTCTAATTTGATGATGACGTCCCGTTTCTAAAGATATTTTAACTAAACTCCAATCTTTCTCTTTTAAATAAGCTATTCTTTCATAAGAAAGACGCGATAATTTACCGTTTTTTGAATTAGAAATAATTGTATTAAAGTCATCTTTTTTTTCCAAATAATCTTCGAAGGTATCTTTGTCTTTTACTTTACCATGACAAATAGCTAAATAGCCTTTTTCAAATTCTTTTTTTCGAATAGCATCAGAAAGACGAGAAGCAGCTTTGGAAGTTTTAGCAAAGACCATAACTCCCCCTACCACTCTATCCAAACGATGAACAAGTCCAAGATACACATTACCAGGTTTATGATATTTTTCTTTTAAATAGTCTTTAATCATTGAAAGCATATCAACATCACCCGTTATATCAGACTGCGATAATACATTAACGGGTTTAACCACGACAATTAGATGATTATCTTCATATAATATATTTAATTTATTCATAGTCAATTCTTCCATAAATACCACATGGTAATATTAAATTATCTTTTTTTATTGGTAAACCTATTTCATCACAAGTTATTTTTCCTTCTTTTTTATTTGTTAATTTTAATAAATTTTCCAAAAGTATAGGTGATAAACCCGAGTAAGAATTAACTAGCATAAATAAAGGATTATCACTAAGTAATTCTTGACATAATTCTAATAATTCATAAAGATTTTTTTCAATAACCCAAGTTTCACCATTAGCACCTCGACCAAATGAAGGTGGATCCATAATAATGGCATCATACTTGTGACCTCTTCTAATTTCACGTTTCACAAATTTTAATACATCATCCACAATATATCTAATCTTAGTTTCGTCAAGTTTATTTATTTTAACATTTTCTTTTGCCCAATCAACCATCCCACGTGATGAATCGACGTGTGTAACATGAGCATTAGCCATCATACAAGCGATAGTAGCACCACCAGTATATGCAAATAAATTAAGAACATTAACCTCTCTTTGGGAAGAAGATATTTTATCGCGCATATAATTCCAATTATAGGCTTGTTCCGGAAATAAGCCCGTATGTTTAAAACCCATCTTTTTAATATTAAATTTCATATCACGATAAGAAACTATCCAACTATCAGGTACCTTTTTCACATCTTCCCAATGACCCCCACCAGTACTAGAACGATAATAGATACTATGAATCTTATCTTTATATCTTTTTTCTAAATTACCATTATCCCACATAATTTGTGGATCAGGTCTTAATAAATAAATAGAATTCCATCTTTCTAATTTCATTCCCAAACTTGTATCGATAATTTCAAAATCCTTATAATCATCTATAACTTTCATTTAACACCAACCAATAAAATTGTACTAAAAAACGGATAAATTATCAACTTTAAGATAATATTTTATCCGTTTATTTTATTTTTTTTCGTTATTTCAATAAAAGAAACTTTAATTAATACTTTAAGAAAACGCATTAATTCATCTTTTTCTTCTTTATTAATAACTGGTGATTTACTTAATAAATCTTTTAGTTTCTTAATATCAAATTCTTTTAAATTAATCTTTCCTTTTTCCATAAGATCATATATATAATGAATAATTATTTCTCTTTTTTCTAATTTAATAGTATTCAATAATCTTTTACAAGATACATCAAATTCATCACTATATGTATTAAATGAGCTTTCTATAAACTTATCTTTATCAACTGCCCAATTATAAAGATTATGTCCTTCTAATCCATTTTTATAAGATTTAATAATATTAACTTTCCCTATTCCATTAAGCATTCTACCAATAAAAGAACCATCTGGATAATAATTATTAATTCTTGAACTTAAAGAATTATTTTTTATTTCTAAAAAGCCTGGTCCATCAAAGTTATATACTTTTTTAATCTGTAATTTTTTGGTTATTCTAGCATTTATAAAAGCATATACAGCAAGATTACCACCTTTAGAGTGACCTCCTAAATATATTTTTTTATATCCTTTAGTATCAAGAACATATGATAGTGCGCATACTTGCGATGGGATTATTTTATAACTCATCTCTAAATCTTCCATAAGTCCAGTAATACTTTTATCAGTACCTCTAAAAGCGATAAAAACTGTATTATTAGGTAACTCTATGGTCATTGCAAAAAATTGGATACCTTCAGTTTTATTAAAAACATTTTTGCATCCTAAAATAACTAAATCTTTAAATCTTTTTTTCTTACTTAGTAACTCTACTAATTTTTTATCTTTAGAAGATATTTTAATTTTACCAATACCATTAAGATAGTTATTCAAATCACTTATAGTAAATGGTAACATATTCCTTAAATCTTCAATATGTACATAGGATAGTCTTGAAAAAACTAAAGCATCTAAACTATTTATTTTTACTATATTATCATCGCCATACTCATCAATATAATTATAAATATTTTTCATTTTATCACCTTACTTAATACTTTAGGATATTCTTCTTCATTTAATATTTCATCTTTCATTTTAAATATTTTATTATGACCAAAATATATATTTAACTCATTAGAAGTACAAAGTTTATTATTAAAAACTAACAATTCTTCAATATAGACATATTCGATTAATCCACAACGCATTTTAACTTTTAGGTGAATTGCGCCTGGAAAATGACATTTATTAAAATTTAAATTCGATAATGATGGAGCATAAATAACTAAATTCGAAGTATCCAATATTATTTTAGGTTCATGCCCATGACCACGGATAATTATTGTCTTAGAATAACTTCCATTATTACTCGCTTTATATAATAGAGGATGCTGTAACACTATTTGATCATTTTTTACTTTAACTATCCCTTCTCCATATCCTAAAGGAACCATATCTTCTCTTCTTTCCTTAATTACAGAAGAAATATCCATACCATAATTAACTAACATACTATAATCATGATTACCTAAAACTAAATAATTAATTATCTCTGGTGATGTTGGATAAACCTTTAAAGCATGATCAATCTGTTTAATTGGTGATAACTTTGTATTAACAAGATTAACCTCACCATCAATGAAATCTCCACCATTTAAAATAATATGAATATTTTTATTCGTACAATATTCATAAATACTATTTATTAATTTAGGCGTTTCATATAATGATCCAAAATGTAAATCCGAAATAATCATAAATTCAAGATCATTATCACTTTTACTAGTTAAAAGAATATTATCTATTGGTACATCTAAATTATTATTTATACTATATTTTATTTCACCATCATAATAATATTTTTTTTCTATTAAATAACCTTTACTTTTAATATTATTTAATACTTTATATAATTCTTTTATAGTTAAACCTGAATCTTTAATAAGATCATTATACGTTTTATTTTCTCTAATCAATTGTAATACTATCTCTTCTTTTGTCATATCAATAATTCCCATCAAATATAATATCAAAACCAAGTATAAATATCAATATTTTTCATTTATAAAAGCATAAAAGAGAACTAAACGAAATTAATACAATAAACATTACAATGCTATTCAAAATATATTTTAATATTCTTTGGAAATAGATAGTATTATTCCCATACTTATACTACTTATTAATAAACTACTTCCACCATAAGATAAAAATGGTAAAGTAACCCCTGTTACAGGAATTAAACCTATTACAACCGATAAATTTAAAATAGTCTGGATAATTATTTGAAAAGTTAAACCAAATGAAAGATACTTTTTAAATTTATCTTCTTGTCTTAACGATATTCTAATTGAACGATATAATAGAAAAACAAATAAACTTGAAACAATTAATACTCCTAAAACACCAAATTCTTCAGAGATAATACTAAAAATAAAATCTGTTTGTGGTTCAGGAAGATAAAAATGTTTTTGTCGACTGTTAAAAAGTCCCATTCCTAATAATCCTCCTGGGCCAATGCTATATAGACTTTGAATTATTTGAAATCCTGTTCCTAATGGATCAGACCAAGGATTTAAAAAAGAAGTAATTCTTGCCATACGATATGGAGCGATAACTATTAATCCAATAATCCCTATTAAACCGATAATTCCCAATCCAATAAAGAATTTCATATTAACCCCTGCAATAAATAAAAGGGCAATAATGCTAATAACTAGAATCATTCCTGTTCCAAAATCTGGTTCTAGCATAATTAAACCAAAAACAAAAAATAAAATACATAATATAGGAAAGACTCCTTTTTTATAATCTTTTAAAAATTTATTACTTTTTTCTAGATATTTTGAGGCAAAGATTATCAATGATAACTTAGCGAATTCCGAAGGTTGAATACCAAAACCTGCAATACCAAACCACGAACGACTGCCATTTCTTATAATGCCTATTCCCGGTATTAAAACAAGCATTAATAAAATAATAGAAATTATTAATAATTTTGTAGCATATTTATAATATAAATCCGTTTTTACTTTCGATATAACAATTAATAATATAATACTAATTAATACAAAAATACTTTGATATAAAACATAATGAAAAGCATTTCCAAATTTATATTCAGACCAAATATAACTTGATGAATAGATCATCAATAGACCAAAAAGCATTAATAGTAAGATATCAAAGAAAAGCCATCTATCATACTTCACTAGTATCACCAATTAATATTATGAAAAAAAAGAAAAAAATATCTTTTTTCTTTTAAATCCAAACACCAAAAACAATACCGGCCATTGCAAGAATAAAACCAAAAACCCAAAATGTTCTTACGATTTCCACTTCTTCCCAACCTAATTTTTGGAAATGATGATGAATAGGCGTCATTAAAAACAATCTTTTACGAAATGTTTTATACCAAAAAACTTGAATAATAACCGTAAGTGTTTCCACAACAAAGACAAAAGCAACAATAAAAAGTGTTACTTCACGATGTGTTATAATAGCGATTGTTCCCATTACCGCTCCCAAAGAGAGGGAGCCTGTATCACCCATAAAGACTTTTGCCGGATAAGCATTAAATATTAAAAAGCCCACGAGCGAACCAGTTAAAACCAGTGTAAAAATACCCATATCCGTATATCCAACCATTAAACTTATCAAACTAAAAGCGATAAAAGCAATTGCGGAAAGTCCCGCTGCTAAGCCATCTAATCCATCAGTTAAATTAACCGCATTAGAACTACCTATTAGAATAAACAAAATAAATATTCCATATAACCATTTCATCTCAATATGAATTCCCAATGTTGTTACAATTAAGGATGTTTTTCCACCGTTTTTCATATATAAATAGAAAAAAACTAAAGCAACTATTAATTGAAGAAAAAACTTTTGAATAACAGTTAATCCTTCATTTTTCCCTCTTTTGATACTTAAAAAATCATCGAGAAAACCAATAATAGCATAACTAATAAAAACAAATAAAACTATTTTCAAGTCATTATTGAATGATATCTTTTTCGTTATAAGCAAAATTGCCATAATCATAACAGTAGATAAAATAAAAATTAATCCTCCCATCGTAGGAGTACCTTCTTTACCTCGATGAGCAAAATTCATATAACTACTAATTCTTTGCCCTATTTTCATTCTTTTTAAAAGAGGAACCATAACTAAACCAACGATTGCAGATGAGATAAATCCAAGCATAACTGCCAGAACAACTTTTGTTAATAAATACATTTATAATCCTCCTAATAATAAGTATACTATAATTTAAAACTAATATTAATAGGAAAATTAT
>CACZNM010000083.1 GCA_902782535.1 uncultured Erysipelotrichaceae bacterium | reverse complement strand
TCTCACTTGTGGGGTTTACTATGTTCCACTTCCTCCGTTTCCAGATTCTTCATCACTATAGCACTTTTATAACTACTTTAACCATATCCAAAGACTTAGGTTATTTCGTGGCCGTTAGACAAGTCTACCTAGAGTTATTTTTTTCCCTAGCACAAACGTTAAAGTCATCACAGACTTTGTGAGCATGGACTTTCCTCTACACATCGTGCAGCGTTTGCCAAAGTATTCTAATTATTCATCTTTACCATAAACTATCTTTTCAAGCTTGGATAGACGTTTGATTATGTCAAGGTTACTAACATTGCCATCCATATTTTGACTTGATTTAGAAATCTCAACACTTGTTCTTAAATCACGAATTTCCTGTTTTAAACTTAAAATCGTATCGATTTGCTCTTCTTTTTCTTTTTGTAAATCCGCGATTATTCTTTCGAAAGCCTGATAATCCGCAATAATCTCATCTAAAAATTGATCCACTTCTTTTAAGCGATATCCCTTAGTATCAATCTTAAACTCCTTATATAATATTTTCTCAGGAGTTAAATTAATTAAATTCTTATTCATGACTATCACCTTTTCCTTCAACACGGAACCATTCCGTTAGAAATATTATAACATCTTTCTTGCTTTACTACAACAGGTTTTTCAAATTAACTCTTACTTTCTATACCAACACGTAAGACAATAAATATTGAAACAACTAAACACATTAAAAATGATCCACCATAAGACATAAAAGGAAGTGGTACACCAGTAAGTGGGATAAGTCCCATAATTCCCCCTAGATTAACAACAATATGTAAAAGAATGTACCAAAAAATACCGTAGCACATCAGTCTTCCTCGTTCGGTACTAGCCCGTTTTCCAATGAGATAAATACGGGATAGCACAATAAACATTAATATTAAAATTATAATAGCAACAATTAAACCTAGTTCCTCCGTTATAATAGCAAAAATAAAATCGGTATAAGCTTCTGGTAAATATAAGTATTTCTGCGTACTATTCCCTAATCCTAAGCCAGTAAGTCCACCATTATTAAACGCGATAAAACCATTACATAATTGCGTACCTGTCGTATAAAATTTCTCTTCACTACAAGGATTAAAATAATCAAAACGTGAAAGTTGTCTTTCAAAAAACACTTGAACACCATTACTAATTAATAAAAGGATCGCTATAACACCTAATCCTACAATTGTTAAAATAATGTTTCTCTTAACCTTATGGGAAATATCCAAAGACATAAACATAATAAAAATTATGGCAAGAAAAATAAGCGTTGTTCCAAGATCTGGTTGTAACAAAATCAAAACGGCCATTAAGGCAATGATAGCAAACATAATAAAATAGGTTTTTAAAGTTGGTTTTTTATTACTACCACAAATGGAAGCCATCCAGACAATTGAAATAACTTTGACAAATTCACTCGGTTGAAATTGAATACCAAAAATATTTATCCAGCTTCGTGCTTGATTAACCATCTTACCAGATACTAAAACAGCAATCAACAAAGCTATCATAATAGGTATTAAAATCCAACTAAGATAACCATAAGATTTAGTATTAAACCGTATAATAATAAATGAAATAATTAAACTAACAAATAAAAAAAGTAATTGTCGGTTAAAAAAATGATAAGGTGTTACTTTAAATTTCATAAAGCTTGCAACATTACTAGCCGAAAAAACCATAACTAAACCAATAACAAGTAAAATCATACTTGTTATTAATAAAGTTTTATCCATTTTTTTTAACATAATTACTCCTTCCTAATTAAATAATTTCTATTTCCTCTTCTTTTTCCTTTTCCTTTTTAATAGTTTTCTTATTTAATTTTTTTGTTTTCTCTTTCTTTTTATTCATTTCTTTAATTTTTTTAATCATCTCTCTATTCTTTTTATTCTTACCTTTTAATTCAATGATAAGCATCCATATTATCGTTATAATTAAAATAATTAAAGCAATTAACACTGCTGTTTTATTATTACCATTAACCGTTTTTTTAAAAATATTTAAAATATATTCTCTTGTTATATTATTAAGTGTAACCTTGATAACAACTTTATCATCTTCTATTAAGTCTTCATTATTAATGATTTCAATTTTAGCATCTTTATCAATAGGTTCCGATTTAATATTTAAAAAAGCCGGTATTTCACTAAAATATAAATTATATTCCAAAACATTAGGTTCAAAATCTAATTTTGGATATTCTTTAATTTCCAATGATTTTAAATTAGCAATTGATTTATCAATGTTTTCTTCTCTTATAACATTTAATGTATAAACAGATGTTGCTTTCTTATTTGTTACTGTTATCTTTATACTATTTTCGCCAACTATTAAATCTTTATTTTCTATCTTAACAGTTGCTTCACTATTAGTTGGTACTGCATCAATATTTATTTTATTTATATTATATTCTACGTTAAAAGAATACTCATATTTCTTACTATCAAAAAGAATACTACCATGATCTAATTTAATACTTTTTAATGATGTATCAGGTTTTTCTTCACGCGTTAAAAAGACACGATATGTAAGCGTTTCTTTATTCTCTGCTTCAACAACAAAATCAAATGATTGACTAGTTTTTTCCATGTCAAATTCAAACTCAAATTCTTCTTTTGGTGTAATTATTTTGGCAGCTGGATTATTCACTTCAGCTTTCACGGTAATTTTTACTTCATCATATTTAGCTGTATAAGGATATACAACAATATCTGGTGTTAAAGTTATATTCTGCCCATTAATCATTAATGCTTTAATGGTATTGTCACCATTTTTTTCTTTTTTATTAATTGTTATTACATAAGTATTCTCTCTTTTTTCATCATTATATGTATTACTAACATTAATTTTAATTGTTGTTGTTAAAGAAGTTAAATCTATTTGAAATCCACTTTGTCTATCAACTGTAGCATTAGTATCATCCAATTCATAGGTAATAATTGCACTACTCTTTTCCGTTTCAATACTACAATTATATTCAATACATTTACATTCAATATTATTTACTTTAACATTTTTTAAAGTTGCTTCTCCTTCAGCATTAACAACAAAAAAACTACATATCAAAAGAAAAAAAAGAATTAATTTATTTCTCATATATACTCCTAGTTTACATATAAATTATAGCATTACCAATCTTATTTTTCAAGTAATATTACATATTACATTCTAAACACAAAAAAAGAAGGATTAAAAATCCTTCCATAAATTATTCAAAGAAATCATCAAAAAATTCATCATCATTTGTTTCTTTAACATTATTATTTATAGTATTATAAGTATTGTTAACGTTATTAAAATTATTAACATTATTAAGATTATTATTAATGTTATTACTTATATTATTATTTACATCATTATAGTTATTGATATTATTAATACTACTGTTAATATTATTTTTTACGTCATTATAATTATTGATATTATTAATATTACCGTTAATATTATTATTTATGTCATTATAATTATCGACATTATTAATGTTACCATTAATATTACTATTTATATTAGCATAATTATCGTTAGGTATACTATTAATAACATTATCTAAAATATCGGTTCTATCAATATTTGTAGTATCATTACTTTCATTAATTATTTTTTCTAAATTATTATTGTTCTCTTCTTGTTTTTTTGTATCATTTATAATACTATTCATATTGTCATTACCAAGATTATTATTGTTATCATTATTTGGATTATTAAGTTCTTCTTCTTTTTCAAGTTCTGCAATCTTGGCATCAATCTTCTTAACAATATCATCAACGTCAAATGGTTTATCTTCTATCATGTTATTTATTGGTGAATCACCCATACCGCCCATAAATGGATTAGATGTTGGTAAGCTATCACCACCAAAAGGATTCGCTCCTCCACCAAAGAAAGGTAAAGCTCCTCCACCGCCACCTGCAAAATCAAGAATATTATCTTTATTTTTCTTTAATTTTTCATCAACATATTCCTTAACATTAAATGTTTTAAGCTCTTTTATTTCACGAGCTGGAACATCATTAATTGAAACAACAGGATACTTTTTTCCCCAATTAATTTTAAAATTAGGGGTTAATTTTGTCTTAAAAGGTGCTAGACGAACACGTCTTACGATTACTTCAAATTGCTTTAATTTCTGTAAATCTGTAATTGAGACAAGTGGTTTGGATGCACTCTTGTCATCTTCATCTTTTACTTTTACATCTCCACACATCTTACTTATTTCTTCCAAAGCTTTATATTCGGTACTTAATAGGTATACTAAATTACCACAGTTACCTTTAATAGTTTCGGCTTGTTGCTCACCATATACTTCATTTAACTGAGCGAAGTTCTGAATAATCAAAGTAAATCGCATTGCACGGCTACGCGCCGCCGTAATCATCGTCGTAACGTCCTTCAACGGTGGCATGTTGGCAAACTCATCAAGCAAGAAATTTGTTCTTATTGGAAGACTTCCTCCATGCGATTGTGCAACATCAATTAATGTTTCATAAATCTGTTTAACTAAAATAGTAGCAAGTGAGTGATATGTTTTCTTTTCATCTTGAATAACAATAAACAAAGCTGATTTTTTTAATCCAATATCTTGAATATTAAAATCACTATGCGAAAGCATTTCTGATAAATTAGCACGTGTTGCAAATAGTTTAATTTTCTCTTTAAAAACCGCAAGAATACTACCCTTAGTATCACTAGGTGAAAGAATCGTACTTGAGGCATTAATATAGGCAGCTCCTGTTGGATCTTTCGAATTAAAATATTCTTTTATATATGTACTACTTCCTCGAAATTTATCCTCACCAACAGTTGTCATTAAACTGATACTATTGATATTAATTTGTTCTTCCTCTGCATCTTCAAATAATCCAAGGGCTAAACCTGCAAAATAACCGGCAGATGTTTTCTCCCAAAACGGATCGGCATTTTTATTACTTTCATCGTACAAAATATTAAGAGCCAAATCATCCAAAAGCTCTATCGCTTTATCTTGATTTCCATCTTTCCATAAATGATATGGTAAAGTTAATGGATTCCATGCATTACCACGCGATGGATTACGGAAATTTAATAAAATGATATTATATCCTCGACTTTTTAACATTTGACTCGTTTTTTCATATATTTCACCTTTAGGATCGGTTATAATCATTGACTCGCCATGTTTAGCAAGAACTTGAACAAGTGGGAATATTACAGTCTGTGTTTTACCACTACCAGTAGAACCAATAATTAAGTTATGATATTCACTATCATCAACCCAAAGATGCTTTCCATTATTAATTAAAGGTATTCCTCCTGCATTAGCTTTTGGTGCGATAGCTTCAATCTTTTTCAACTCTTTCTTCATTGTTTTAGCATCACACCATTTACTATAACCATCAAGTTTCTTTTCTGTTGAAATACCAAAGCCTTTTTCAAAGCCAAAAAACTTCTTCTTTGTACTAGAAACCAATCCTAATAAAAGGAGAATAAAAATAACAAAAGTTCCTGCAATATAATCTTTACTAAATGCAATAAAGTAATTAAAATGATCTAAACTTCCATTTTGAGAAAATGAAACCAAACAAGATATACAAATGCTAACAACAAAAAACAAAACAACTGCATATATCAAAAACTTCTTTAAATCATCTTTATCAAATGTAAGCTTCATTTTTATCACCCTTTTCTTCTATTATATCACATATTATATTTTTTTTGTCTATTTAAATAGAAAACAATTATCCATGTTAAAGCAATAATACCAAGAGCTGTTAATATTTTAATAATTATTTTCATATGTGGATTAAATTTTCTCGATGCATCAAATTCCAATAATACTTTAAAATCTTCCATATCACCCTGCATAATAAAATGATATGTATTTGTTTCTTCATCAACTATACTTGCATTATGATTAGTAACTTTATACGGTAAATTAACAACAATATCTAAATAATGAACATAAAATCTTTCTGGATCATCTGTAATATTTTGATTATAACCAATCGTTTCTATCTTAACAATATTACCATCCTTTTTATAGTCAATTTTGTCGAAATAATTATTAAATAATTTTGAACCATCTAAATAATCACTGATATTATTATATTGTCTTTTTATTTCAACATGAGGATTTTCTCCTTTAACTAATTCATACGTATAATCAAATTGTCCAAGTGTTTCACCATATATATCCAAAAATCCCTGTAATATTTTATTTCTACTAGTTTTGTAAGATGCTTGATAAAGTTCACTATCACCTTCAATGAAAGCACTTTCAGAAACTTTTAAATCATCATCTATTTTAATGTTGTATTTAACATTACATCCTGTTAAAACAAGACAAACTAATAATATCCCAATTTTTTTCATCTTATTCATCCTTCCATATTATTTGAAAAGCTGTATATGTCGGAGAAGGTTTTGTCTCCTTTAGAATGTCATTAAATTTATACCAACCATTTCCCGTTTTTCGATATGATTTATTAACTTTATTATACGGGTCATATACATAAACTGATTTTGTCGCTGGATCTATTCCACCCAAAACCATATAATGTCCACCACTAGTAAAATGTCCAGCACCAACATGTACTACAATTAAATGACCTTGTCGTAAATGTGATGTAACAGTATTAAGTTTATTAACGTCCGAAGTTTTTTTCACCGCTAAGTATTTATAATGGAATTTATTAGCGATATATTTAAAATGTCCATAGTAAGTTCCATTCCCTCTAGAACAATGTCCTTGTTTTCTCGCTTCTTCAGCCATATACACAGGATCATATTGTCTACTATTCTCATAGGTAGAGGTAATTATAGCCATAGAAGTGGTACCACAACCACTACTTTTAATCGTTTCATTTTTTAATCCACAAAAACTACTTGTATAGTTTGTCTGATCATAAAAAATAACATCCGTTAATACTTTCTCATTACCATAATTAACACCATTATCATAAACATCTTCCTTAGCGTTTCTTAAGGTATATCCTTCATAAGCATTCGATAAAATAAGCGTAAAGCTATCACTATCTACGTCATTTAATTTATCAACACTCAAGGTTACATATTTACCATCTTTATCTACTAAAACATTTCCATATACTTCATTAATAGCATTAGTAACAGTGTTTTTGGCTAAATCAGAAATAGAACCTCTACCATTACAATCACTATTAGGATCACAATACGTAAGATTCTTGATACTATCAGAACTAATAGATTGCGTATTAACTGTTATAGTATTTTTAGACATTATATTAGTTGTATAAACAACGGTATATGCTTTTAATCTTTCTGGATTTGTAAGAACACTTTTATCGACATTAGCATAAATAACTCCTGCTAAATAGTCTTTAATAAGAATACTTTTATTAGCATCTTTATTGTCGACTGCCAATGTATCAGGGATAGCCTCTACCTCACTATAACTTTCATGATCAAGACTAGAAATACCTTCTGCATAGTCAAATATTTCATCCAAAAGATCTTCAGAAGTAGCATATTCTTTTCCTACACCGATATATTGTCTATAGAAACCTAACTGTCCAGAAGGTGTCATCACATCTAAAAATAATTTATATAGATTTCCATATGTACCAGTATCTTTATCTCTTCTAGAATAATCTATACGTTTACATCGCATATCGCTCTTAAAATAATCATAAAGTTGATTTAATTTTGTAACCATTTCTTCAGCTTTTCTTTCTAATTCCTCTGCATTAACACATTCAGCAGTAGGATTATCAGAATCAATATTTACACAAGCATTCTCATCTATTTCGTCTAGAAAATCATCTTGTATGTAATATTGATAATACAACACAACATGAAAATAATTTGTATCTAATTCTTGATAGTCCTCTTCATTACCACAATTATCTTTATATTCTTTTTTAATTTCTTGTAATCTTTCATAATATCTATTTTCCCATTTATTAAACAACTCTTCCTTATCAGGCTGATTAAATAAAAAATTTCCTAATAACCCAATTAATGATGAAAATGAACTGACTATTATAACAACGATAAGTACAATAGCAATAATAGGTAATAAAGCTGAAATAATGGATATTAACAGCTTTATTTTTTTCAGTTTCTTTGCTATACCTTTGCCGTCTCCTCCATCTTCTTGCTGATTGTTATCGTCATTTGAACCACTACCTTGATTTTCTTCACCACCCGCATCTTCTTGTCTCTTCTTACGATTTTTCATAAAATTTTGCGAGCGATTGGAAGAAGAAGATTTAAGTTTTTCTTGTCCTACATTCGAGGCTTGAGGTTTATTACCACCAGCACCACTTTTTAATGCACCGGCTGCTCCTCCACCTGGATTACCTTTACCCATGCCATTTTTCATTGCTGCTGCTTGACCAATTTTATCACTAGCTCCACTTTCTGCTAATTTATTGGAAGCTTTTTGCACCTTTTTACCCATGGGATTATGGCGATTTAACCTTTCAGTAGCACTACCTAAACCTTTACTAATTTTTCCACCTGTTAATTTATCACCATATTTAACAGCAGCACCAGCTGCCATTGCATAAGGATTTTTCGACGCTATTGCTACTTCCGCAGCATTCTGAATATTTTTAGCATTGTTATCTGCCGCTCTTTGTTGTTCTGATTTTTGCGCATCATTAGTACCATTATCAGTATTATTCCCTTCCAATTAAATCACCTCCATTCTAAAGAAAGACCTTATTAAAAGGTCTTTTTATTTTTATAATCCTCCACCTGAACCAAAACTATCTAATTCATCTTGAGTAACTATAACATCTATTTGCATACGCTTATTTCCACAAACAAATAATGCTTGACCTTGTGAATAACGTTTTATACTATCTTTTTCATTATCATTTAAATCAACTAATTTGCCTAAATCTTCCACAGATTGTTTGTTAAGTTGCATAATCAAAAAGTATGATGAATTACCAAAGATGGCCTTACCTTGCGTAATAACTTCTGGATTAGAGAAATCACTAGGTTGTTGCGTAATAATTATTGTACCAGTGTTATACTTTCTAGCACGTCTTTGTACTTGTGCTAAGAAATCCGCTCCTAAAATATTATTACCAGTTAAAAGTACATGTGCCTCATCTACCATCAATATAGTATCACGACGTCTATCTAAACATAAACCCCATGCATATTTTAAAACATTAAAGAATAAAGCATTTTTAATATTTTCATCAGAATTCATTAATTCTTTAATATTAAAGACAATAAAATCTGCATTATGAGGGATTGACGTATGACCATCAAAGTAATACTTAAGTTCACGAACAAATGGACGAACCTTAAGTTCAAGACGCTCTAAAACATCTCTTTCATGTGTCTTCTCTGTTGTTGCCGTTAGTCTTCCTCTTACCGTTGCATAAACATCACTAAATGTTGGGAAATCTTCACTAGAAAGACCTGTAAAATCACTTTCAAAATTAATACCAAAACGATGATATGTATCCTGAACAATTTCACTAAATAGTGTCAAAACATCATCTTCAATATCAGGATAATAATAACGCATAAAGGCTTTTAAAAATTGTAATGTTCTAGTAAGTACTGTATATCCAATACCATTTTTAATATCCTCTTCATCAGCATCCATAATAATTTCAAGGGGGTTAATAATACCATAACTACCACCTTTACCTAAGTCAACAGAATCCCCTCCATATAAATCACACATATTTTGTAATTCATTTTCAGGATCTATTGCAACAATTTGACAATTATTACGGATATGACCACGTAACATTAGTTTTGCAGCAGTACTTTTACCACTACCAGAACCACCTAAAATTATTAAATTAGCATTATTACGATTATTTTCTTTTCTAATCTTATACAAGAATTGATTAAATAGAATAACTCCACCAGAGAAATCAACACCTATTAAGTTTGATAAACCTGGATCTTTAACAGAATCAAAGACATATGGATACATTCCTGCAATTGTAAGAGATGGTATTGGTGTACCAATTCTTTCTTCTACTTTCTGTTTTGGGAAAATAGGTAAAATAGATTTTAAAATATTTTCCTGTTCAAAACGTAATGATACAGCACGCATCTCAATAGAATCAAGATAATTCTTAACATTCGTTTTCTTTATTTCTAATTCTTCTCTCGTATTAGCAGTAATCATAACATGTAATTGAAAATCAAATATTAAATCTTGATTAGCAGCAACAGATTGAACAAAGTTTTCCAAAGATTCATAATCTTGTCTAATTCTTTCTTGATACGTACGATCTTTTTCTTTCTCATAACGAGCACGATAGTCAGCTATCTGTTTATTAAGCATTTTACGAAGTACAGAAAAAGGTACCGGAATATGCTTAATAACTACTTTTATCCCAGACATATTAGTAAGTCCCGCAAGATACCCAGTTGTAATAAACTTAGGATATGAAACAACTGTCATAATTGTTGCATACATATCACTAATTACAAAGTCACTAGGATTAAATTGTAATCCCTTAGGTGCAATTTCTGAAGAAAAAATACTCATTTTAACACCACCGTTCCAAAATTAGTTCTTACTCCTCCATTTAAGAAGTTATCAAGAATAACTCTTAACTCATCATCGGTAACAGGACTTGCAAGAAGTGAACAACTTGCAAAGCCTGTTATTATCGCTCTAATCTTTTGTTGAATCATTTCCATACTTGTTTCTTTAAAAAGTAAATAATATTCTGTATCAACAACTTGATTATTAATAAACATATCAGCTTTTTCCAAATCCTGTACAACCATTTTGGCTTTAGCAGGAGGTAAATTACTATTAAGCATTAATTCAAGTTGTGATGTATATACAGATAAATCAACTGGACGATCAGCAGCAATTAACCAAAACTCAAAATTAAAGGTATTATAACAGTTTTTTAAAGCATATAAAACATTTTCTTGTTGAACATCATCCATAATAAAGATATTACGTGGTTCAATTCTGACTCCTGTTACCATTTCCTTACTAGGTAAAGTAATAATACCATTTTTTATCGATTTAATCTTAACCCAGTTTTCTGTAAAAATACTATTACCACTTGTTGGAGCTTTTTTACCTTTTGTATTATTAGGTTTTTTTTGAACTTTACCATTATTCATCGCGTTTTGATTCATATACAGCACACCATCCTCTCCATTTATAATTACGATTACTTGAATAAAAATGAATTAATTCTTGTATTGCCACTAAAAAATTATGATAATTAGCAAGTGGAATAACAAGTCCTGTACAAATAAGAGCTGGAAGAAGTGCTAATACTGCAATGAAAATATTAGAACTCACTAAACCACCTAAAGCAATAAGTAAAATAAATGTTACAACCATCCCTGTTATAAATATACCCAAATCTACTGGTCTAAATATACTTAATATCAATTGTCCCCTTTTCGTATTAGCAGGGATTAAATATCTATTATTCATATAGTATCACACTCCTATAATTATGGCTTTCCGCCACCATTTTGTTGTTTATTACTTCTTCTACGTTCAAGCGATGCTTGTGCCTTAGCCTCTGCATCTGTATGTAATTCCTCACGCGTATTTCCAACTTGTTTAGTAACTTCAGTCGCAAAACCATTTAATCCGCCATGCATCTTCGCTAAAAGATCTGCTTTAGATGTTGCACCAGCCACGCTCCTAGTAGGGTCACTATCAACTAAATAAATAGAATCTTGCTCTAAATCTCGTATGTTTTGTTGTCTTTGTGCTTGATAATCAGCATCATTTGTTATATCAGCAAACACATTTCCACTTAAGTCCCTAACATCACCTTTTTCAATTCTATCAAATTGTTCTTTTTGAATTGCTCTCATTTGTTGACTTGAGGCATTCAATTTAACAGCAAGTGACTTCATTGATCCTGTAGTATCAGCTTCCGCTGCCATTTGAATCGCACGTATATCACTATAGCTAACTGCTGCTCCTGGAGTACTTAACGCAGTACTAATTCTCATCAAATTCGAATCTACTTTTTGGGTTCCTGACGCTAAAATATTGTTCAAATCCGTGCCAGAGAAATTTGATCTTAAATACTCAATATCCGCCGCTGTTGCTGCTCCTGCACTCATTCTAGTCTGAATATTACGTAAATTTGCTTTTTGTGTTGCATCTGTAGTACGTCGTATTAGACTTTGAAATCCACTATGGGCTGCAGCATTCCAAGTTGAATTACTAGCAATTTGTTGATTAATAACTTGACTCAAATCTGCACCAATTGATGCTAAAGCATCTTTGTTAGCTTTTCCTGAACCTGCAGCATTTACATTTACATAATCACCAAATTTATCAAGTAATTTGTTATCTAGTGCCTTGGTAGCAGACATATTTTTCTCAGTCCTTTCCAAAGCCTCCAATCTTTTCTGTGCGATATTTCCCTTAGTTACTACACCTGTAAACTCATTATAGCGTGCTCTCATTCTATCTTTAAAGTGAATATCTTGCTGCTCATCTATTCCCCTATTAATTCTTGCTTGTTTAGCACCTTCATGACCAGTTTTAAAAGCTTCTTTCATGCCTTTTCCATTGTAGGCAGCTCTCATTCCTCTAAATTTAGCCGATGACATACCAGCAATAGTACTTCTTAATCTTTCACCAGCATTTTTACCTTTACTTGCCTTAAAGTTACTAAATCCAGCTGTAGCCATTGCACCTGTTGAACCTGCCATTGCACCAGCACGTTTAAACATAGCTGCAATATCTCCACCGGATATATCTGGTAGACCTAGCAAATCCGTAACAAATTTAGGTGCAGTTTTAGCAAACATAAATAATCCAAAAATTAAAATTACATTTCTTAATAAATCTTGCAGCCAATTGTCACCACTAACATTATTAGCAGGATTTAAAATACCTGAAGCAACCAATATCTGTACTACAAGTATAACTATAAATACAATAGCCATCCTAACAAATAAATCAGCATATACCTTACCACTTATCGTCATAAACTTATTGAAATTATCTTTTTTAAACATATAACTTGAAATTGGTATAGGTGCTAACATTTGAATAATGCCTAGCTTGATTGTCCTAATTGCAATATCTAATGACATTGAAAGTAGAAGGTAAACTAAGAATACACCACCTGCTGTAGAAATTAAAACCATATAATTATATTCACTTTTGTCCAATCCTTTTTCCATACCATCAGCTATATGATTTTTGAAGCTTGCCAAATCATGAATCTCTGTGAAATCAAAATTTTCTTCCTTATAACAATCTTCATCAATTACTGACTCCCCTGATGCAGTTTCTTTACTACAAATCTTTAATGCGTCCCCTGGTATAGTTCGTATATAAGGACCTATACTTGTCGTTCTATGACCTTCATTCCATTCCTTACTGTTTGTTCCTGGAGTAACCCAGTTTTCTTTATTTGGACTCACACTAATAAAACTTCGCAAAACAGCATAAGCAACAGCTTGTCCACTAGTACTATCTGTAGGTGTTATCTTAGTTACTTTGCCACTATTTGTAGGAACACCATTCTCATCTACCTCTGGATATTCAATTTCAATTGAATTACCAAAAATAATATTTGGAATAGCACCAACAATATCTGCTTGGATATCCATGGCAAAATCAAAAACAACCGGCATGAAAGCTATTAATAATACTGTAATAATAGCATTCTTTAATATACCAACCATTCCTTTTTCTTTATCATCAAATGTATCTGGATTAATCATATACTGAATAGCAGAAAGAATAATTTTAAATACCATTAAAACACCAAGAACGATATAAATATTTCTTCTTATGTTATTAATCAAATCAGTTGCATTACCAAAAAAACTATATTCATAAATATTTCTTATTAAATCAAAGCAAGTTCCTGCAAGACCATATACATAATAATCAATTAATGCCACAAAACTATATAGAACCTTACAAATAGTGCCACCAAGACTCCATAAAATGAATAACATAAATCCACCTCTATTTTTATACAATTAATACCTAAATTACTCCTTCAAGAGTAAAATACTATATCATAACATAACAATTATATCAATAAATTTAAATTAAGTCACTAATTAATTTAAAAAACTTTAAATATTTTAACATAAATATAAAAACAAGACAATTGTCTTGACACAATTATCTTACTTTTATATAATTATTTTCTCTTTTTTCAATACTTTTGAAGCATCCTTCTTCACCATATATTCCATAATAACCAGAATACATTTTAACTTTTTCCATTAATGTTTTGAAGAAATAAATAACTGCTTCTACATCACCATTAGAATAATTAATTATCATACCTTTAATATAACAATCGTATAAATTATTTAGTAATTCTTGTTTTCTATCTTTTTCTAATGAATTTACTTTACTTTCAAATAAAGATGAATATATAACAATTTCCGCAATTTCATTACTATCTAATCTACTTAAAAAAGTATTAAATATTTGTCCTACTATTGCTTCTTCGATATTACCTCTATCTAAAGTTTCCATAATAAATCTTAGATATGAAAATCTATTACTATAGTGATCAAATTTAATAATGTTTTCTCCCATTTTTATCCCCCTCCATAAAAATCGTATGTATAATATCACTTTTTATTTATAATGTCAAACAAAATAATACTAATAAGCATATAATCCATGGATTTTCTGTCTTTCTGTATCAGTTAAATCATCTACCATCCATTCTTCATCAATCTTTGATAATGTAAAATTAATAGTATATTTAACACGATCTTTCATATCACTTATCGCCTGAAGTTTATAATCATTATATTTTTCTGTACTAACATTCTTTGTTTCATCCGTAAATTCTTCTTGATGCGTTATTAAATAATCTTCACTATCTGTAATCGCTTTATTATAATCATATACTTCTATTTCTACTTCTACTACGGCTGTTTTACCATCTATCGCTTCATCTTTAATTGTATAAGTTAAATTACTATATTGTTTTTCTAATAATTCCTTATATGTATTTTTCTGTTCAACGGTTAATATAGCATCAGTAAGTAAGATATCACCAAGTTGTTTTATCACATCTTCATCTTTCTTTTGATATTTACTTAATAATAACTCTACTTTTTTAGTAGGAGTATTCATTAAATTATTACAACCTGTTAGTAAAAAAACACTAAATATTAATACATAGATAAACTTTATTAATTTCATTATCATCCTCCAATTATAATTTATCCAATATTTATTTTATTATGCAAAAAAAAAGAAACTAAATAGTTTCCTTAATTAAATGATTAATAATAATATCTAAACAATCCGTCTTTAATTTATAAAAATCTTCTCT
>CACZNM010000082.1 GCA_902782535.1 uncultured Erysipelotrichaceae bacterium | reverse complement strand
TATTTTATCGACTAAACCACAAAATAGCCAAGATCAATTACCATATTCGAAAAGAGTAGACTTATCCCTTTGGGGACATTATCATAAAAACTATTATATGAATTATGATGGTGTTCATACAATCCTTTTACCATGTAATGTTGATCAATCTAGTTATATGATGAAAAATCAATTACCAAATTTAATGGGAAATTATTTCTTAACAATATACTATGATGATAATGGTAAGATACATTATATTGTTCCTGAAGTTATGATTTTTGATAAAACTGATGTACGTGAAAAAGATTATGAAAAACCAAGAAAATATATTAGAAATAAAATAATAACAAAAAAGGTTCTAAAATAGAATCTTTTTTTGACATATTATTCTTTTTATGTTATTATTAAAAGGTATTTTGGTCAGTTGGTGAAGTGGCTTAACACATAACCCTCTCAAGGTTACATACACGGGTCCGAATCCCGTACTGATCACCATTTTGATATAAACCTTTCGAGGTTTTTTTATTATAGTAAAATGACACTAAATATATAGCATTTCTTTTTTTAATATTGTATAGAACATGGATAAATGTTAAAATAAATATGTATATAATAGTAATTGTATTGTGTTTTTATATTTTACTAAAAAAATGAGGTTAATAATATGAAAAAATATATGGGTATTATAGTTTTATTAGTGATATTTTTTTTATTTTTTTATTTATATGCTAGTGAAAATAATGTTGAATTAAATAGCGATAATCTTGATGAAGAATTAGCAGATTATGTCGAGATTAAAGAAAATAATCCTATTTACTATTTAAAAAATGGATGGCATATAGTACCATCAACAACAAAAGAAAATGATACAGAATGGGCATATTATGAAGAGAATAAAGAATTAATAAGAGTTAGTGAACTTATCTATGTTCATCGTGGATGGGGGGATGCACCAGAAAATTCCCTAGAAGCAATCAAAATGACTAAAGAACACGGATACTATGGCGTCGAAATAGATATAAGATTTACAAAAGATCATATTCCAATTCTTTGCCATGATTCGAAAATAGATCGTGTTGCTATAGATAAACAAACAGGTAAAAAAGCAAATGATGTTCGTCTTAGAAGTAAGAGTTATCAAGAACTTTCTAATGATTATATCTTTAATATAACTAGTGGTGGTGAAATATTGCAAGATTATAGTGATAATACAATTACAAAATTTGAAGATGCATTAAAATATATTAAAGAAAATAAAATGACTGTCCAGTTTGATTTAAAGGAACCATTTGAAAATGTAAACCTATCTGATGAAGAAAAAGAAACAAGAAAAACTGAAATAAAAAGAATAGTAGAAATGGTTCAAGAAAATGATATGGATAATGTTGTTATGTGGAGTAGTGCTTATTATCATGTATTAGAAGTAGTAAAAGATTGTGATGATAATGAAATACTTAGATATATGGCAGATGATACAGTTACTAAAGATGAGATAAATGAAAGATATGGTATACTTAAAACAGATTATAATATTGTTAAAATAAAAAGTAGTTATGGGGATACTGACAAGATAATACATTTCCGTACACCAAATGTTAGTTCTAATAATGAAAGTGAATTTCCAATATCAAACTTTATGCTTAATACTATACCGCAAGGGAAAATAACAGTGAGGGAAAATAATATTATATTAAATAATAATATTGAAACAATTGCATACACATATGATGGTGATGGAATAGTAAAATGTACAAGTAGTGATATTAATTATGTAACTTGTAGTGTTAATAATGAAAAAAAAGAAGTGGTTATTACACCTAAGCAAAATATTGATAAAGCAATTACAATATCATTAATTGCGAGTCAAGGTGTTAATTATAGCATATCTAATGAAGAAATAATTAATTGTAACTTTGAATTAATTTATTCAAATGATATAAACACAAGTATTAATAATTATAAAATAATCATAAAAATACCTTATAATTATGTATTAACAGTAGAAGAATTAAATAAAAAAATCGCTATAATTGGTGAAAATAGTGTTTTTAAGGATGCTAATGATAGTATTGTTACTAATAGTAGCACAATATTAGGAACGGGTAGCAAAATAATCTTAGCAAATAATGAATATGAGATAATTATAAATGGGGATATTAATAAAGATGGAAAGATAACATCGCTGGATTATATAGCTATAAGGAAACATCTTTTAAAAGAAAAAATAATAAATACTAGTGAAATAGAATTTATTGCTGCTGATACAAATGAGGATAATAAAATTTCTGCCCTTGATTATATTAATATTAGAAAAATAATGATGTTAAATACAATGATGTAGTATGTTATCATTACTCTGTTTTTTTATAGATTGAAATACACGATAATAATTGTTTACATATTTAAAATAATATGCACAGTTAATTGTTAAAAAAATTGGTAAGATATTTTTGTTTAAAAAAAAGATATTTGTTATAATATAGTCATATTATAAACAACTATAATGAGGTGATTAATATGAATAGTGATTTATTAGAGATGGTAGATAGTGATTTTGAAGAGATATTTAAAGCTGATGAATCAAGTGAATTAGTAGAAAAAGTTATTAACTTTAATGATTTAGATGTATTTAATTTGATAGTAGAAAGAGTAGAAAAATTTGATATATCTTTAGCGGAGTATATGAGAAAAAGACGTAAGTTACTAAATCAAAAAAGCTTGTTTGGTAATGGAGAACATTCACTATTTATTTATCCTGATGTATTAATAAAAAAAATAAGGGAATATACACAAGTGGAAAAAGTAATAAGTAACATA
>CACZNM010000081.1 GCA_902782535.1 uncultured Erysipelotrichaceae bacterium | reverse complement strand
TTTTAAATATCAATAACCTAATATACCACCATATAATAGAAATTGTATTAATAAAATTATTAAACCAACAAGTATACTAGTTAATAATACCTTTATACTACTTTTTTTATCTTTATATAAAATAAATATTAATACTATGCCAATTAAATCTATTATCGTTTGAAACAAATATTTATGATTAATAATAACCGATAAACCAAGAGATACAAATTCACTTATTAAAAGTCCAAGTGGTAAAGATAAAGCAACTATTCCTAACCAATTATTTTTTTTAGCTTGATAAGTTATTATGGCACATATACCACATATAAAAGATGGTATAGTCCAATAAAGTGCACTTATGGAAGCATCTAAAAAAGTAGTAATTCTTGGATGGGCAATTGGCAATAATAAATATACAAAAAAGAAAAAGGCATTCATGAATGCAAAATATAAAAAAGTATTAATACCCGCTAATTTATAGTTATCAGATTGCATCAATACAATCATACCAGTTATTGCCCAAAAACCAAGTGAACCAGAAAATGATGAAAATGTCCAAATATTATCATATGGAAATAAATCTAATACTGCACATAAACTACCCATTAATATTCCAAAGATAATAACTATTACAAATGACTTAACATCTTTTTTTAATACTAAATTCATTAGTAGACACCTCATAATAATTATAACATAAAAATACTTTTATTTTAAGCTCAATAGTTAATTAGTTAAGTAAGATTATTACAAAATAGATAATTATGAATAATAGATAGTGGATTGGTTGATTAAATAAAGAAAGATATGGTGAGATAGATGGATAATGAAAAAAAACAGGGGTTAACCTAGTTTCCTAAATAATACTATATATTTGCACATTATGTTCTTCTTTAGGTATAATAAAATCTATTCTACTAAACACTCCAGTACTTTTTATTCTACTTCTTACTTCCTCTATTATATGTTTCATATCTTCTATATCTAAGAATGATATGTTTAAGCCATCTATTAGTAATGTTGTGTCATCACAATAACTATCTGAACTTGTTTTATTGTCAATTGCTTCCACTAAATCATCAATTAGATACTCTTCTTTTTCATACCTTGGATCTCCACTTATAATTCCTAAAACATTTAACATTTTCATATTGTTACTTTCTTCTTTATCGTATGCAACTGATGTTACCTCTACAAGTTTTTTTCCACCCGTTGTTATAAATTCACCATCATGTGATGATTTAAATCTTTCTTGCCCCGTATACTTTATCCTCATAACATCTTTCCTTGCTTTACCATATAATATTAATGGATAGATCTCACTAGAATAATCTTTAAAATAGCCATATCTTATTCTCAAAACATTACTTGCCATTTTCATTTCTTTTATTTTTTTAAATATTCTATTACTATCAACAATTAAGTTTTCTATCTTATTAAATTTTTTATATTTGTTTATTTTAATTATTTTATTTGATATGTAATCCATTTGCTTATTTGTTAAATAACGATCTAACGAGCAAATTATAAATTTAAAAACATCCTGTTCTACATAACACTCTCTATATGAATAAGGAAGCAAGTTCTTTTTTATCAAACTAGACAAATTATATTTATCAACTAATGCTACATCAATTCTTGTTTCATTATTATTAATATAAAAATGAAATCTAATACTATCATCATAAGAAAAGTCATTATCTAATACTCTATTTATGTATTTATCCAATATTTTTTCACTAGCTATCATTTCTACTTTACAATAGCAATATTTATCAATAAGATTAATAATATAACTCATCTTAATATCATTTAAGCATACAATGCCATCAAATATTTTCTTTACCATTTCTTTCTTGCTAAATTGAACTTTTTTTAAATGCGCATTATAATGCTTACTTAATTTATTTGCTAATTCCAACAATCTATCTATTTCTCGTTTTTTAAAACCATATTTGATAATTATATCTTTAACATATTGGTTATTAAGAAATTTACCTTTTTTAATGAATAAGCCATCATTGTTTGTATCTACAATGGCCGAAATAAGTTTTTCCATATCATTCATTTCTTTGCCTCAAAAAAAGATATCGTTATACGATATCTAAAATACAGTATCATTGTATCATAAATAATCATCATAAAACTTAAAATTACATCAATTTTGACATATAATTATAATTCATTATCGATGCTCATCATGCCATACATTTTTTTTGTATTTTTCATAGCCATTTTTTGTCATTGCTTTAAATTGATCTACTGTATGAATTACTCTCGCCTGAGCAGCACAAGCACAACAAGTAATACTATCACATATCCAAAAACTCTTTTCTTTAAAATCAATTACAAAAGGAAAATCACTTTTAATAAATCTTCTTTTAAAGAATGGATAATATTTATCTAATTTATATGTATTAACTATATACTCATAAAATGCTTTTCTCTCCTCTTTACCTGCTACTTTTACAATAAATTGTGTTTTTTTCATAAATAGTTTCCCTCCTTTCTACATCTTATTAGAAAAAAGAAAAAAGACTTAAGATACCTTAAGTCTAAGTTATCTTATTGATCTAGCTTTACCACCTAACTTAATAGGTTGGTGTGACTTCATAGGGCTAGTCCCTCCATCACTCGTAATAAGATGTGGTTATATTATAACACATGTTTTTTAAATTATTCATTTTATAATCTTTATAATACAATAATCATTAAAAAACTATTTTCTATTTTTTAACTTTTCGTAACTTTGTTTCAAAATGTTTTCAACATACTCAACATCGCAATCTGGAGTAACAATCATATACATATCATTAGTCCAATTGTAACTTTCAGCAAGTTGTTTAACCATTCCTTTTGGATCATCATATTCCCCATGCATTAGAATATATTTTAAACTGTTACTTTGAAACCAAATATCAATGAAATGTTTTACTGAAGTTGCGTATGTGTAATAAACTGTTGTTGTTCCTTTCATAATTTCTTCATCTAATGACATAACATAGTTATCTAATTTATAGAAAACATTCATTATTTCAGAACTAGAACCAGATATTAATTTATTAAATACATTTTCATCAAATACAACTTCCTTAACTTTTGCTTGTTCTTCTTCTTTTATTGGCGTTGTAACGTCTATATTTTCATCACCAGGTTGTATCATAAAATCTAATCCTAAAAATTTAATTCTGTCTGCTTTATTTGGTATTATAAAATCCCATTCTTTTTCCATAAAGTTAACAATTTTTAAACCTCTTTCAAGAATTTCATTAGCAGTCCACGTTGGATAATTGCCTACTTCTATTTCACTATAAGAACCATTTAAATATCCTCTAGGTTCTCTTGTTTTTTTTGCATCAAATGTATAATTCTGTAATGAACTATTTATACTTTGAGATAATGGAAGTAAATTACCTAAAGTTCCATTCAATTTCCTTTTCTGATTATCGTCAAACATATTAAATTTATTTAACCAATCATCTTCAGTTGGTGTTTGAGGATAAATATGTTCAATAGAATAATGATCTTTTTCATCCTTTTTAAAGATATCTTCTGGTAATATTTTGACTGTTCCTTTATCAGCCATTAAACATCTTTCATACTCATATAAAACATATCTAATAGAGGCCCAAGAATAGAATCCAGCATACTTAAATAATTTATCAAATTTACCAAATATACCATTCATATTTGCAACGTTATTTGAACTTAAATAATCAATATCACTGCATTCTTTAATAACATCATCTATTGTTCTTTCGTTAAAATAGTAATAATGAGCTAAATTATAAAAGAAACTGTTTTTAAACGTTGAAAAATATCCATTTAATCTATAATGTAAGAAAATAAATCTTTCTATTAACTTTAACACTTTTACTTTAGTATCATCATCAACATCTTTTTTTGATAATAATACAGTTATAAGAGGTTTAAAGTTAACAAAACCTAATCTATTA
>CACZNM010000080.1 GCA_902782535.1 uncultured Erysipelotrichaceae bacterium | reverse complement strand
AATGATGGAAGTTATACAGTAACCAATACTTATGTACCAGAAAAAATAGATATAACAGTAACTAAGATTTGGAAAGATAATGATAATCAAGAAGGATTTAGACCTACTGAAATTGAAGTTATCTTACTTGCCAATGGTGAAGAAGTAGATTCTGTTAAGTTATCTGGCAAAGGTAATGAATGGAGTCATACATTTGAAAATCTTGACAAATATGCTGACGGAAAAGAAATTGAATATACTGTTAATGAAGTTGAAGTAGAAAAATACGAAACAGAAATTAATGGATTAGAGATTACTAACTCACGTGAAGTAGAAAAAACAAATGTAACTGTTAAGAAAGTATGGGATGATAATAATAACCAAGATGGAATTCGCCCAGAAAATATCGAAGTAACTTTAAGTAATGGTATGAAAGTAACATTAAATAAAGATAATGATTGGACGGCAACAATTGAAGATTTACCAGTATATAGTGAAGGTAAAGAAATCGAATATACATGGGTTGAATCCGATATAGATGGTTATGAATTAACGGATACTAGTGTAGATGGTTATGTAACAACATTAACTAATACTCATTTACCAGAAGTAATGGAAATATCTGTTAAAAAAGATTGGATTGACGATAATAATGAAAGTGGAAAACGTCCAGAAACTATTGTTATTACTTTACTTGCCAATGGAAAAGTATATGAAGAATATACATTCAATGCTGAAGAAAATTGGGAACATGTATTCACTGATTTACCAGTTTATGAAGATGGTGAAAAAATTGAGTATTCTGTAGAAGAAGAAAATGTTCCAGAAGATTATGTAGTTTCTTATGAAGGTAATGCTAAAGATGGCTTTATCGTTCATAATGGTCTAGGACAAGGTGATATTGAACCACCACCACACATTAATCCACAAACAGGAGATAATATTGTTCTATATCTAATAACATTATTTATTAGTATAATTGGATTTGTTAGTGGAAAGACATATTTAAAAAAATGTGAGAATTAACAATAATAGACTAGCATCAAACTAGTCTATTTTGTTAAAAAAGGGGAATTTATGAATTATAATAAAATGAAAATAATTATTAAAATTATTATGTGTATTTCTGTTATAGGAATTATCTATTCACTTTTAAATATTGCTTTTTGGTATATTGATAACAAGCGAAATGAAAATATTGTTGAAGAATTAAAAGAGAATATCATTATTAATGAGAATAGTAATGATGGTGATAATGATAATAGTGAATATATAATTGATTTTGATAGTTTAAAAGAAAAAAATCCTGATACAGTTGGATATATTAGTGTTAATAGTACGAATATTAATCATATTGTGGTTAAAGGAAATGATAATAAATATTATTTAAAACATAACTTTAACAAAGAATATAATCGTTCTGGTTGGATTTTTATGGATTATCGTAATAAGTTAGATGGTAATGATAAGAACATTATTATCTATGGTCATAATACTAGTGATGGTAGCATGTTTGGAACATTAAGACGCGTTATTACTAAAGAATGGTATACAAATATGGATAATTATATTATTACCTTTGTATTAGGAAAAGAGACAAAGAAATATCAAGTATTTTCAACTTATCGAATTCCTGTTGAAGATTATTATATTGAAACTGAATTTAAAGATGATAAAGCCTTTAAAACATTTGTTAATAATTTAATTAAAAGATCAGTTTATAATTATCAAGTGGAAGTATCAGAAAATGATCATATTTTAACCTTATCGACATGTACAGGTAATGGAAAGAGCAGAATGGTTTTACATGCTAAAGAAATTTAATATTAAAAAATCGGTTTAGACAATTCTAAATCGATTTTCTTTTTATCGGCTTCCGCCACCAGAGAATCCTCCGCCACCGAAGGAGCCACCGCCACCTCCGCCCATTCCGAATCCTCCGCCACCAGAATGATAATTCTCAGCAGCACTTCTTGCGGAAGATGCAGCGTGGACAGTATTTGTTGAAATATTATTAATAATGATAATTGTATCAAAATCTATGTTATTTTGTTCTAGTAAATTGGGATATAAATTTTTAATTTGTTTAGCAACTTTATCAGCAATACCAAAGATATATGCAAACATTAAATATTCATCCCATAAATGTACTTCTAATGTTTCTTTTGAATCAATATTAGAGAATTCTTGTAAGAATTTTTTAAGTCCATAAAGTCTTGTACTTTCTTCATATAATGTATCATCCATAACATTTTTAAATTTGCATTCTTCTTTTGTCGTTCTTGTATATATATGACCATTTGTTCTTAATTCGTTTACTTTATTATCTTTTAGTTCTTTAAATAAATCAAAGAATCGGGAATAATTTCTTTTTGCCCATTTTTCAAATTCTTTTGGTTCAAGTATTCCATCACCACTTGCTTCATACATTATTCTAAATAATCTTTCTTCATTATTAATTGTAAAAGTAGGGTTAAGTCGCATATCAATACAACTTGTTTCTTTTTTGAATAATCCTGTTTCTTGTTTAATAAATTTTACTTTTTCTTCTCTTATCCATTTTAATATTATCGCACCTAAGATATTGGCTTCTTTATAATCAAAATTATTTAAACATACAAGGGCATTAGCATAATATATATCTTTATCACATGGTATATCTCTAAAGAATGGAACATTTTTTTTATCGATTGTTTTATTATTTTTGTAACCATATTGGTTATTATAAGCATACTTTATAGTTCCACCAATACCAAGCATTATGGGAATAATATACCAACATTCTAAAAAGAAATTAAATATTTTAGAAAGTATTGATTTATTTGAATTACTATTATAGTTATTATTTCCATTATAATTAACGTCGTTGTAATCATATTTAAATGATCCTTCATCTGCAGCTTTTTTAACATCGCTAAATGTTTGATAATAGTCAACAGTATATGATGTATTAAAAGTATTAAGTGGAAATTTAACAAGACCTACGGCATATTGATTATTCATTGATGGATAATCTTCATTAGTAAATGTTATTACACCACCATCTACATAGGCATAGCATTTAAAACCATAGCTCCATACGTCTAGAGTATTAGGAAATTCATAGAAACTACGAATAGTTATTTTCAAATTTTGAAAGTCGACTTGTTGAAACTTCGGAAAGAACGTCCAATATAATATTTGGGAATCACTAGCATTAAAAATATAGTTTGATAATTTATATTTAACGGTAAATGTATGTTCTTCATAGTCACTTTTTCCAAAGCATAATTCTGTATCAAGGCTTGTATAATTAATACCATAATATCCCGCTTTTTCCGATAAACTTTCATAGATATTCCAATTTTTATAAGTTAAGGGTTTTCCATCCATTGAAACAGTAAAATCAGATAATTTTGATTCTCCTAATGATCTTAATGGCTTATACCATTCTGTACCATCTGTTCCTTTGACTTTCCATATTTCTGTGATATTGGCATTAGCATTTTCATCAAGATATATATCCATATCAATGGAATAAATAGTATTCGCATAAACATTTGTTGTTAAAATAAGTAAAAATAATCCAATAAATAATAACTTTTTTAATTTCATCATGTTCTCCTATATAATTATTATATCATTTAAACCTTTGTATTACAAATAGATTATAAATTTATTTTTTTTTCATAAAAATATAGTAAAAAAGAATAATTTGTAGTATGATACTACTAGGTGGTCTAGATGGAAGTAATAAATAAGTTAAAAAGAAGTGCATATTTTGTTTCAATCATTTATATAATTATAGGGTTAATAATGTTACTTAATCCTGTTTTTGTGCGTAATGCTATTAATTATATCATGGGAATTTTCGCTATTCTTTACGGAGTTATATATGTTATATCTTTATATCAAAAGAAAAATAGTGAAGTTTTTAGTAAATTTAATTTATTAGGGGGAATATTATGTGTTAGCTTTGGATTATTTCTAATAGTTAATCCAGATGTATTATTCTCTTTAATTCCTTTTTGCGCGGGAGTAATTATATTTATGGATGCTTTAACACTAATATATCAAAGTGTCAGTTTGAAAAGATTGTCAGTTAATAAATGGTGGATTTATTTAATAATTAGTTTGATTTTCTTAGGATTTTCGATATATATAATTGTTCATGCAAAGGATATCTCGGATTTATTAATTAGAATTATTGGATGTTTCTTAATTATAGATGCAGGAGTTGATTTGGTAATAACATATATTTTATCCAAGAAGATAGACAAATTGAAGATAAATGAAAATAATGAAATAACGGTTATTGAGCATAAAGAAATAGATTAACAATGGAGGTTTAGTAATGAGGAAGGTTCTTGTCTTTATAATATTATTAGGTTTTAACTTTTTATTCATATATGGCGTTAATTATGCTAATGAATATATGTTCAAGAATAATTTTATGATATATTTTAAAGGCAAACCTGATGTTCCAAAAGAAACAGAAGATGAGAATCAAGAGGAAGAAGTTATAAATACTGATTATGATGGTGAAAACTATGAACAAATTGGAAAGAAACTTGATAAAGTTTTTGCTAAGACTCTTTTAGAAGGTTATGGAGAATATGTTGCTAAGACTGCTATTGCTAAAAGTGTTAATCCATATTTAATTGGTGGAATTATTTTAGAGAGTACCGCTTGTAAAATGGAATGTAATATCCTTTTTAAGCAATGTAATAATGTTTCAGGAATGAAAGGTGAACCTGGATGTTTCGGAGGTACTTATCGAAAGTATGACAGTGTAGGAGATGGAATTACGGATTTAGTAAATTATATAAGTAAGAATTTTTATACAAAAGAGTTACAAAACCCTAATAAAATGTATCAAGAATATGGTAAAAATAGCACATGGGCATTTAAAGTAAATAAGTATATGGAAACTATAAAAAAAAGTAAATAGTGATAGTTCTCTTGTCAAAAATCTTAATTTATAATATTATTAGTATAGATAGTAGGTGTTGAATGAAGAAAATACTTTTTATATTAATATTTTTTATAAATATCAATATTTTTGCATCAGGTGGAACATTAAAACAAAATAGTATAATTGAATGTAATGGAGAGTATTATGGTAATCATGGTAATCCTATTCATTGGCATAAAGCTAAATTAGTAAAAGATATGTGGGTAAGTGATGGTGAAGTAGTAGAAATACCAGCGTGTTATATCAAGCCAATTAATACTTTTGAAGAAGTTACTTTCTCTAAGTGTATTGATGGTGATACTGCAAAATTAATCGTTCAGGGAAAAGAAAAGACAGTACGATTTCTTGCTATTAATACTCCGGAAGTAGCTTCTAACCTAAAAGATGAAGAACCATATGGTAAAGAAGCGAGTGATTATACGTGTAATGCTTTAAAGAATGCTCATAAGATTACTCTAGAGTATGATGGCAATAGTGATAAAGAAGATAAATACGGAAGAATACTTGCTTTTGTCTTTGTTGATGATGAATTATTGGAAAGCAAGCTTATTTCTAATGGTTATGCTAAAGTTGATTATATATATGGTGACTATAATCATTTAGAAGACTTAAAGAAAGAAGAAGAAAAAGCGAAAAATAAAAAAATTGGTATTTGGAGTGAAGAGGAAATATTACCGGATACAATTGATGATGCGAACACTGAAGAAATGAGTACATTTGAAAAAATAATTTATGCAATTTATAAAATATTTAATTTTATTTTTACTGAACTATTTGCGTAAATACGATAATAATTGTATAATTAAAGGGGTGATGGCTTATGAAACAGAAAAGAGCTAATAGTAATGATCGCTTAATTAATATTATTATAGTTTTAATTGTAGCTTTTCTATTTGGATCTTTTGCAATAATGGTTGTTAAAGATATTAAAGAAAATAATAAAAATAAATTTAGAGAAGTATCATATAAAGAATATCAAAAAGAAATATTTAAAAAAGAGTATACAATAGTTCTTTTGGGAAGACCAAATTGTAGTCATTGTATAAGTTATAAACCGTTAATGAATCAAGCTTTAGAGAAATATCATTTAAATGGATTATATTTGGATGTTAATGGATTGAAAGAAAATGAATTTACTGAATTACGTAGTAGCATAAATGCTTTACGTAATGAGTATAGTGATGAAGGGGAACCGGTTATTCCTACACCTACGACGATAATATTTAAAAATGGTGTGGAATTAGAATCAATAAGCTCTAATATAGGATATGATGGATTTATAAATATGTTAGTAAGAAATGGAGTTGTTAATAATGAAAACTAATAAAAAAGTTTATAAGATGGTATCTAGATTTAAGAAGAAATACCCACGTACTTTAGCGATACGATTAAAAAAACACGCTGCAGTAATTGAAAATTTTTTAGATAACGATGAACATGTATATTATACTTTCTGTGGCCAAAGAAATGATAGTAACACTTTATTATTTGATAGTTGTGTTGTAGCGCTTACAAGTAAAAGAATTATAGTAGGAGAGAAACGAGCTTTATTTGGATATTATGTTATTAACGTCAGTACAAAGTTATTTAATGATTTAACTATTACTAGTGGCATAATTTTTGGAAAGATTGAAATTGATACAGTAAAGGAAAATATCTTCATTACTAACATTGATAAACGAGCTTTAGATGAAATAGAAACGATGATTCATAAAGTAGTATTAGAAAATAAAAAGACAATGGAATCAGATGAAAAAAAATAACTACTAAATTTTATTTAGTAGTTTTAATATAAAAAAGCATTTTAAACAAAATGCTTTTTTTGTTAATTTTATGTATTTTCTGGGTTATCTTGTGGTTGTGTTTCAGGTTCTGATTCTGGTTGTGGCTGTGGTTCTGGTTGTGTTTCCTTTTCCTTAATTATTATTCTGTTACTTGTGCTTCCAGAATAATCATTATATGATACATGGTATGTTATTGTATATGTATTTGGAGATGAACTACTAATTGAACTTACAGTAGCACCACTTTTGTCTGTTATTGTTGAAGTTATTTTAGCATATGCTGTTACATCAGTACCATTATTTGTAAGAACGACCATGGATCCATCATAATAAGAAGAATTTATACTTTCACCTTCAGTATACGTTACAGATTGTGACTTAACGGATATTTTATAAACATTTTGCTTTAATTCCGTAGTAACTTCACCACTTAATCCATCTGTTGTGCCTTGGTATCCTGCACGGACGGAATATGTTCCAAAGTAGTTTGATTGATTAGTAACAGAATATGAAGTTGACTGCGTAAACGCTATTTCATTACCATTAAAATATATGTAATAACCAAATGGTTTATCATCTACATAATCAGGATCAGATACTCCCGTCCATGATAATTGAACACGATTATTTTGATAACTTGCGGTTAGATTTGATGGCGTAGATACCGAGAGATACTTAGTTGATGTTTGAGTAGGTTCGGTTCCACGTTTGAATAATTCATATTTTATCTGATTTGAAGGAGTATTAGCACTAGGTAATTTTGCAGGGTTAGAACCAGCTTCAACACCGACTTTTACAACACTTTTTGGCATTGTAAAGTCTTTTCCGTCATGATTGAAGGCACTTCTTGCAACCGCATTTAATAGTTGCGGTCTTAAAGTTCCATCAGAACCAAAACGTAAATAATGTTTATTATTTATTTTTTCATAACCAATCCATATTGCAATAGTTATATCATGCGTATATCCCATAACCCAGTAATCACGAACAAAGTTTGATGGTAATTTATTCTTTTTTAATGTTGCAGAATCAAGGTTTGTTGTTCCTGTTTTACATGCAAATTTATCGTTAGGTAAACCATTGTGTGCTACAGTACCTGCCAAAACACTTTTAAGGACATCTGTTATCATATAAGCCGTTGAATCACTTATGACTTTGACTTTAGGTGACGAAAATTCATGTACCGTATTATTATCATCATCTCTAAATATTACTTTATTAACAGAGAATGGTTCATAGTAATATCCACCGTTACCAAACATTTGATATGCTCCTGCCATGGTAAGTGGGTTACTTCCTGTAAATGCTCCAATGGCGTGAGCTTCATGAATTAAACCGTTTGATATTTCTGGTGTTATTCCAACCGTTGTTACTAAATCAACTATTTTTTTATTATCAACTTGTTGGAAAGCCTTTAAAGCCGGTATATTACGTGAATCAGATAGGGCATAACGAAGAGTAATAGTTCCAGCATATTTACCATCATAATTACTTATTGGTTTTCCATTTGAATAAGTATATGCTTTATCTTCGAATAAAGTATATGTTGACCAATTATTATATTCCATACCTGGGCCGTAATCAAACAATGGTTTAGCAGTTGAACCTATCTGTCGTTGTGTATCTTTATCAAAGGTTGCAAAACTAAAACTTTTAGCACTTGTTCTATTTCTTCCAGCTCCAATAGCTTCAATTTTACCACTTCCTGAATTTACAACTGCAATACCAGCTTGCATATCATCATCTTTCCATTTAAAACTATAAATGGCTTTACCAGTAGGGGTATTCATTATTTTATTAATGCCATCTTGTTTTTTTCTAACCATATTAGTATATATAAGCATTGGCGTACTATAAGGATCGACACCTAATTTTTCTTTTAACTCTTGACATACTAAATCAATATAACCTTGATATTCATTTGTTGAAGTATTAACATCTGTTAATAAGCTTTCTATTGGTATTGCTTGTGCCATAGCTCTTTCTTCACTTGTAATGTATCCATGTTTTTCCATTTGATATAAAACAGTATTACGTCTTTTTTGCGAAGCTTGTGGATGAAGGAAAGGATTATATGAGCTTGGTGCTTGATACATTCCTGCAATTATTGCTGCTTCTGATATATTTAAATCTTTAGCATCTTTATTGAAGAAATATTTACTAGCTTCTTGAACACCGAATATTATTCCTCCTAATGGATGATTGTTAGCATAAAATTCAATGATTTGCTCTTTTGTATAGTTTCTTTCAATTTGAAATATTGAGATATAAATATCTGTAAATTTTCTGACTATTCCTGCAAAACCTGTTGCCTCACTACTTGTAAAAGTATTTTTAGAAAGCTGCATTGTAAGCGTTGATCCACCACCTGAATCTTGTCCCATTGCTTGACCGGCAGCTGCCTTAACAAATCGCATTAAGTCAAATCCATTGTGCTGAAAGAATCTAGAATCTTCAACGGCTATTAGGGCATCAATAAATGCTTCTGATAATTGATCATATTCAATATTTTCACGAAGTTCTTTTCCAACTTTAGCATATTCACGTCCCTCGCTATCATAGAAAATCGTTGATTCCTTTTCTTTTAGTAATTCTTCTTTAAAATCCGGAGCATTTTTAACGATGTAATAGATAAAACCACATCCCGCTAAAAGAGCGAGGATAATGATAATTAAAATAAAGACTAAAATTATTTTAAATACTTTCCTTCTTTTGGATTTTGTTTTTGGTTTATCAAGAAAGTAGCCAATCAAAAAGACAAAAAACAATCCTACAGCTACAACACCTGCTTCGATAAGTCCAAGAAAATGGTATGCCAAGATAGCACATATTCCAATTAAAAGGGCAGTGATTATTAAACCAATAGGATTAAATTTCTTTTTTTCATGCAATGACGCATCTTTTCTTTTAACAACTTCTTTCTTTTTGGTATCTTTTTTTTCTTCTTTTTTCATACATCCTCCACATTATCTATTATTTCCAAATAATCAACTCTGGGAATAAATTTATCTTTTATCATGTAAGCTTTCTCTTCGAAATATTTAATAGGAATAGTTGTTTTCTTTACATTGTCAATGTAATTAATAAAATCTTTCGCTAGTAAAAGATATGTTTTATTTAATTTAGTAAACCGAACAATTAGAAAACATATTCCTTTAGCATTATAAATATTTCTTATATGTTTTATTTGGTGTTTGTGAATATTAATTAACGGAAAACCTTTTGTGTTAATCGTTTCTTTCGCTTCAAAGTCAATATATTTTTGTTTATATATACCATTATAATCAGTGGTTGACGGCATATCGAAATATGCTTCATTAATTTTTCTTTTTTTATAGTCAACTTTAACTAATTTAATAGGTGTCGGTTTTTTATAGATAAATGCTATTTCTTTTTCTTGATAGTATTGATTAGTTTCATTAATATCATTTTCTAAATTCATACCACGATTTTTATAAACAATATCTTCTTTTTTTTTGATGAGTTTTTCTTTTCTGATGCCGTTGGGATAATTCACTTTGACCACCTACATTAAATTATACTATATAACTTCTTTTTTTTCCACTAAAAATAAAAAATAAAGTGTCTAGTGCGTAAATAAAATAAGAAAAAGAATTGACATAAGGAACAGAAACTCTTAAAATAAAATTAGATGTTATGTTTTAGATATTGTTTTTTAATAGATTAAACGTAGTATTGAACCATGGTATTTTGGGGATTGCTATTAATTAGAAAAATACCAGAAGGAGAGAAAATGGATAAAACAACACTTTCCATTTTGTTCGCCGTTTTAGGAATAGTTGTAGGTATTCTTATAATGTTCATCTTAGGTCGTCTTAAAGGAAGTCGTACTAAGAATGCCGCTGATAAAATTTTAGAAAATGCAAAAAAAGAAGCTGAAAAAAATAAGAGAGATTCTATTTTGGAGGCTAAAGAAGAAATCCATCGTTTAAAAATGGATGCTGATAAGGAGATTAAAGAACGTAAACAGGAAATTAAAGATGCCGAAAATCGTTTATCACAACGAGAGGAAAACATTGATAAACGTGATTTGTTATTTCAGAAACGTGAAGAATCTCTTGACGAAAGAGAATCTAAAATTATTAGTAAACAGGCAAGTATTCAAGAAGAACGAGCAAAAGTGGAAGAAATTAAACAAGAACAAATTCGAGTTTTAAATGAAATATCAGGAATATCTCGTGAAGAAGCTCAAGAAAAGGTCATGGAAAAAGTAAAAGAAGCCATGTCAAAGGAGATAACAGCATATATCAAAGATCGTGAAGCTGAAGCTAAGATGGAATGCGATAAACGTGCAAGAGAAATGCTTGTTAGTTCAATGCAAAAATATGCTAGTGATGTTGCTAATCAAGAAACAGTAACGGTTGTAAATCTTCCTAATGAAGAAATGAAAGGAAGAATAATTGGTCGTGAAGGACGAAACATAAGGACAATCGAAGCAATAACAGGTGTTGATTTAATAATTGATGATACACCAGAAGCTGTTGTTATTTCAAGCTTTGATCCGTTACGACGTGAGATTGCTAGAGTAACGCTTGAAACATTGATTAAGGATGGACGTATTCATCCAACAAAAATTGAAGAATTATATGATAAGACGGCAAAGGATATTACTTCTAAAATAATTGAATATGGTAATAATGCTTTATTTGAATTAGGTATAACAAAAGTTGATCCAGAGCTTGTTGAAATAATCGGTAAACTTCATTTTAGAACAAGTTATGGACAAAATGCTTTGGTTCATTCTATTGAAGTTGGACATTTAGCAGGAGTAATCGCCGGTGAACTTGGTGAAAATGTTGCGCTTGCTAAGCGTGCAGGACTCTTGCATGACATAGGTAAAGCTATTGATCACGAAGTAGAAGGAAGTCACGTTGAAATTGGCGTAGATTTGGCAAAGAAATATCATGAAAATGAAACAGTTATTAATGCTATTGCATCACATCATGGTGATACTGATGCTACTAGTGTTATTAGTGTAATAGTTGCCATTGCGGATGCATTATCAGCATCTCGTCCAGGAGCTAGAAACGATTCACTTGAAAATTATATTAAAAGATTAGAGCAACTTGAAAAAATTGCAACAGATATCAAAGGAGTTGATAAGACTTTCGCTGTACAAGCAGGACGTGAACTTCGTGTTATCGTTAAACCAGACGAAGTTGATGATTTAGAAAGTTACAAAATTGCTCGTGATATTAAAGAAAAAATTGAAGGTGAAATGCAATATCCTGGTACTATTAAAGTAACAGTTATAAGGGAAATAAGAGCTCAAGAAGAAGCACGATAGTTTCGTGCTTTTTT
>CACZNM010000079.1 GCA_902782535.1 uncultured Erysipelotrichaceae bacterium | reverse complement strand
TATTTAGTATAATCATTCATATCACTTTTTAGAACATCATAAACACAAGTTAAGGCTAAAGAAGTATTTAAATCATTATCCATAGCACTTTGAAATTCTTCTTTATATTTAGCATAATCACTTGATAATTTATCTTTTTCTTTATTAAGTTTTAATACTTTAGCTTTCAATTTTAAATATGCATTTTCAGCACTATCAAGATTTTCATATGAAAACATTAAAGGTTTTTTGTAATGACTTGATAATACCATATAACGATATGATAAAGGATGATAACCTTTTTTTATTAAGGTATCAACAATTAAAGCATCACCATTACTTTTACTCATTTTACCATTTATATCATTAAGATATTCAACATGAAACCAATAATTACACCATTTATGACCTAAATAAGCTTCACTTTGAGCAATTTCATTCGTATGATGCGGAAAAATATTATCAACACCACCACAATGAATATCCAAATATTCCCCTAAATATTTCATAGAAATACATGAACATTCAATATGCCATCCCGGATAACCAATTCCCCAAGGAGAATCCCATTTAAGTTCTTGTGAATCAAATTTCGATTTCGTAAACCATAAAACAAAGTCTGCTTTATTCTTTTTATTAGTATCTTCTGATACATCATCACGAGCTCCAATAATTAAATCATCGACATTATGATTAGTCAATTGATAATAATCTTTTAATTTAGATGTATCAAAATAAACATTACCACCTGCAAGATAAGCATAACCCGTTTCCATCAATTTTTCTATTACACGAATAAATTCATCGATTTCTGTCGTGGCAGGAACAATAGTATCAGGTTTTCGAATATTTAGTTTCTCTGCGTCAATAAAGAACTTATCGGTATAAAACTTTGCAATTTCTAAAACTGATTTATGTTCTTTTTTCGCACTATTAACCATTTTATCAGTACCATCATCACTATCGCCCGTTAAATGACCAACATCGGTTATATTCATAACACGTTCTACCTGATATCCAGAATACCTCAAATATTTTTCTAGTATATCTTCGCAAATATATGTACGAAGATTCCCAATATGAGCATAATGATAAACTGTAGGACCACAAGTATATAACTTAACAACTCCTTTTTGATTAGGAACAAATTCTTCTATTTTTCTTGTTAATGTGTTATAAATTTTCATAAAACTCCTCCATTTGCTATTATTATACAATAAAACATATGAAAAACAAAGATAATTATTTCATTTCCATTAAGATTATTTAATCTAATAAAATAAAAATCTATTCAAAGAACAGATTTTTATATTCCCATCATAATATTTCTAATTGCTATATAATCTAAAGCTGAGATTTTGTCATCACTATTCATATCTGCTACTAAAAAATCTATACTATTACTATTCATAATATTTGTCCCCATCATATGATTTCTTATTGCTATATAATCTAAGGCTCCTATTTTCCCATCTTTATTAATATCTCCCTTAACAACTACAGTATAACTTTCATTATCATTTTTTATAACTGCTCCTGTTGTAAGGATATCATTATTAGTTTCTATTGTTACATCACCATCTAATTTGTTTATTATTGTATCCACATTATCATCTAATGTTAATAATACATAACCATTTATTACATTGTAACCATTATTTTCAAGAGTACTTTTTAATGTATTACTATTTTCCATAACATTCACATTAAATTCTGCTGTTTTTCCTTTATATTCTATAGTTACTGTCTGATTACCAACAATACTACTATAGCCACTAATTACTAAATCACTTATAGGTGCAGATTCTTGTTTACCATTATTATAAGTTGCAGAAACATCTATACCATCTAAATTCAAGCTCTCTCCAGCATAATAATCTTTCTTTTGAGGTTCACTATTTATAACAATTGAATCTACCTGCTCAATACTTGATTCAGGTCTTAGAATAACATAGTCATTTTTATCGTATAAGCTTTGATAATTAACGTATTTTAATACTTCCACATTACTCAAAGAAGCCGCTGAATATAAATTATCTTTCAATGCAGCTAACTTTTCAGTATCATCAGTTAAATCTTTAATATAGTATTCATACGTAAATTCATTTCTCTCATTCGCTTCGCCTGTATAATTTCTGCCAATAAACTTTCCATCCAAATAAATAAATGCATATATACCATCTTCGTTTGTATACTTTTTCCTATAAGTAGCATCTGAAACTTTTCCAAGTTCAGTATCGCTTAGATTTTTAAAACGATTATCATTTTGAATGTATTTCACATAATATATCAACACATCACCGTTTTTAAAATCAATACTATTAATTGTCTTTGCTCTATATTTTGATTGTTCTCCACTATACCTTGGAAGATGTAAAAACAATTTATTTGAATCCAACTTAAGTTCTAATTGTTTATTCCAATAATTGTTTAATATCATTTTTTTATATACATTATTATCCTTTAAATATACTGTGTTAGGATATTCACGAAGAAATTTTGTTTTTAATTGAGCATATTCTGGTTCATCTTGATTTATTCCACCTATAACATTTTCAAAATCAAATTCATCTAGTTTTAAATCAACATTATTTGAACATTTATATATTTGATTTATTAATTCTAATCCCTCAAAGTTATCTTTTAAACTATTAAAACATTCATTGTATGACATTTGATATTCACTTACTTTAGGAATAATTGTATTCAATACTGTACCTGTTGTTATATAAACATTTGCATCTAGAGAATTATATATTTTTCCTGTTGCTTCTATTTTCTTATCTATAAAACTATAATTTTGTGGAACTTTAACTTTGAATACTAACTCAATACTATTATTCTTACCCTGTTTCAAAGCACTTCCATCAATTGTCCATCTAATCTTATTGTTTTGACTATCATATTGTACAACTACACCATTACCAACAACTGACTCATTATTGATAATAGCATCTATCGATGAATCAACATACGAGATGTATTCGCCTAAATCTTCTTCAACAATTAAATTATCTTTATAAGAGCCATCTTCATTTAAATAACCACTTACTTCCGCTATTGTATTATCATCTTCAACAAAACTACTATTATTCGTGAGTTTTATTTTATATGACAAAGTATCATTTAAATAAACACTATTGTTATCTCCTTTATCAACTGTTTTTTCAATAGTTAAATTTGGATATTTAACTCTTAACATACTTTTATCATAATAACTTTTTAAAATACTATAATTAAAATTTGCATAACCATCATCATTATAAAAAGGTCTTATTATAGCACATTCTGTTTGCTTACACGATAACTTATCATCAGTAACAAATTGACTATTTTTCATCATCAACGGTTTTATTGTTCCAACATTATCCAAATGAATGATGCTAGAAAGTCCTGTGGAAAGAGTGTTTATAGAATAATAAAGTTTACTTGTACCGTAATTTCGACTTCTAATCTCTCCTTCATTTACTGCATTAAGTATTAATACATCCCATGTACCATCAGATTTCTTTACTTTATCATAGACGATTAATCCATGGCCAGTATAAACTAAAATATCTCCTGGTCTTAACAATTCTATAAAATCATTGATGTTTTCTTTATTATCATAAACATACTTATCAGTTGTTTCTTTCTTTTCGTAATATAATAAATAATTACCATTCAAAGATTCTAAATTATTTTTATGAGCATTATAATAATCACGTGCCACATCCAATATTTCAAAAGAACCTCTAACAAAATTATCAACTGATCTATTCATACCAAAAGCTTCAACGTAAACACTATATGTATACCCTGTACAAGTTTTATACATAGTATCTTGTGACGTTGCCTCTTCGGGATTATCTATACCATATGTTTTTTTAGCAGAATTGTATTTAATTAAAGGACCTTTAACAAAATAATCTCGCATTAACTCTTTAACAATTTTTATAGCATTTTCATATGAGTCATAGCGTCCTACAATTCGCCCATATTTGCTTTCTTCTTTCCAAATTGCATAAATTTCTTTTGTAGAATTATCAGAAACGCCTGGATAAAAGTATCCATAATGCACACCTGGACCATTGGCATCTTCATCATTTGGAGTTTCACCCCATCCATAAAATACATAGCCATTTCTAGTATATTGATTATTTAAAAGTATCCAAGTACTAGCCGTTGATATTTTTGCTCCCTCATTTTTTCCATCTACACCAATACCTGAACTATAGTATTGCATTTGACTATCACTTATTAAAGACCCACTTCCACCATTAGCATTATATTTTAATGTTAATTGTCTTCGATACTTAGAACGGAAAGTTAAATCTGTATAACTATAAGGATCTGCTTTTAATGATGTTTTATCACCTGCTATTGTAACATCAGCAGTTACATCATCATTTGCACGATATCCCAAAAACTCCCAACTAGGTATTTCAGTTGCCTTAGGAATACTAACAATGGATACATATGTAGTAGATCGTAAATAAGGATTCCAATATTGCATAACTCTATCTTCTCCATTTGTAGGACTTATCCCACTCCAAAAGATAAACTCTCTTTTACCAATTGCATATACATTCAATATATCATTCTGAATATCATCAAGATTAATAGTAAATTTATCTCCATCAATATAATCGATATTCTCTAATTCACTATTTTTTTGTTCCTCTTTTACCCATCCGTAAAAACTCCACTGTCTACTTGGCAATGGAAAAGATGATACACCACTTTCTGTTTCACTTAATAGTGTTTCAAATAATTTTAACTGACACTCTTTTCCATATTCACATGTTGAAGTTCCAATCTGAGTAACACCTTTTGTTGTTGCCCCATTTCCAACATAATAATTAATTGTATATTTACTTTCTGAATATACATCTTGAACACTAAAACTAACTAATAATGCTATCAAAGATAAAACTACTCTATTTAAATAATTCTTCATTTTTCAATAAAATGCATCTATCCAATAACTAAATGCTCTTAATTATTCTGTAAAAAATAGATAGCACTAGCCTCCATATTCTATTTATACTTATATTATAATATGTACACTTAGAAAAAAGCAATTGAAAATTAAATTTATTTTTTCATTAAGGAAGATTTAATTAATCCATAAAAAAGAGGAGCTGGATTATTAGGACGAGATTTAAACTCTGGATGAAATTGACAGGCAATAAAATAATCGTTTTTAGGTAGTTCAACTATTTCAACTAAATCAATTTCTTCATTTATTCCTGATGTTACAAGACCATTTTCTTCTAAGATATTTCGATATTCATTATTATATTCATAACGATGACGATGTCTTTCACTAATAATATCTTTTTTATATAAACTATAAGCAAGAGTATTTTTAATTAAATTACAATTATATTTACCAAGACGCATAGTACCACCCATATTTTTAATCTCTTTTTGTTTTTCCATCATATTTATTACAGGATGATTAATCTTTTTATTAAATTCTGTAGAATTAGCATCAGATAAATTCAAAACATTTCTAGCATATTCAACAACAGTTAATTGCATACCTAAACAGATACCTAAGAAAGGAACATTATTCTCTCTTGCGTATTTAATCGCTAAAATCATTCCTTCTATTCCACGATCACCAAAACCACCAGGAACAACTATCGCTTGATACTTTTTTAAAGTTTTTTCAACATTATCTTCATCTAAAGTAGAAGAATCAATAATATCAATCGATACATTAACATGATTTTTAAATCCCGCATGATACAAGCTTTCTATTACGGATAAATACGAGTCATCTAATTTAACATATTTACCCACAATACACACTTTAATTTCTTTTTTATTTTTATGAATATCTTCAATCATTTTTTCCCATTCAATATTATTTGGTATAAAACTTTCTAATCTTAAATGATTACATACTTCTCTTCCTAATCCGGCTTCCTCAAGCAAAAGTGGTACTTCATATAGATTACCTGCTGTCATATTCTCGATAACACTTGCTTTACGCACATTGCAAAATAAAGCGATTTTTTCTTTCGTATCATCTTGCATATGACTATCTGTTCGACAAACTAAAATTCCGGGTTGAATCCCTAAACTTTGTAATTCTTTTACCGAATGTTGTGTTGGTTTCGTTTTTATTTCATTTGATCCAGAAATAAACGGTAATAAAGTAACATGGATATATAAAACATCATCTTTATTCTTTTCAAGGCCAACTTGTCTTATCGCTTCAATCATTGATAATCCTTCAATATCACCAATTGTACCACCTATTTCAGTGATAATAATATCTACGTCACTATTTTCAAAACTATAGATTTTATTTTTTATTTCATTAGTTATATGTGGTATTACCTGTACGGTTTTACCAAGATAATCCCCATGTCTTTCTTTATTAATGACATCTAAATATATTTTCCCCATTGATATACTAGAATTCTTCGTTAAACTCTCATCAATAAATCTTTCATAATGTCCTAAATCAAGATCTGTTTCTCCACCATCATCTGTAACAAAGACTTCCCCATGTTCATAAGGACTCATTGTTCCAGGATCAACATTAATATAAGGATCAAACTTTTGCATAGTAACTTTATAACCACGATTTTTTAATAATCTTCCAAGGGAAGCTGCTGTTATTCCTTTGCCTAATCCTGATACTACACCACCAGTAATAAAAATATACTTTTTGTTCATATTATTCCTCCAAACAAAAATAGATTTAAAAAATTACCTTTTAAGGGGTTTTTTTTAAATCTATCATATACTCATAATTCTAACACTAATAGGATATAATTACAATAGAATTTTCTTTTTATTTAACATATTATTGAGAATTATATCTTCGATTTTATCATCTAATATTTTAAGAGCTTTTCTAACACCAAATACTTCAATGTTACTCGTAGTAAGAATATCATTTATTTGATCATTATTAATTTTAAATGTATATTCACTATATATTTTTTGTAATTCTTTAATTCTGTTATTTAAAATAGTTATAACATTTTCCTTTGTTAATCTATTAAAATAACAAATACTAGATATTCTATTCACAAGTGCAGTGGATAAAATATCCAAGATTTCATAATTATTTTCAATTTTTGTAAACCCAATATGATTTTTTTCACTACCAATATTACTTGTCATAATTATAATAACATTTCGTAAATTAGTCTTTATTCCATGGGAATCCGTAATTATCCCTTCATCAAGAACTTGTAAAAACAAATTAATTACTTCTTTACAAGCTTTTTCTATCTCATCTAATAATAGAATACAAAATGGGTTATTTCTAATTTTCTCTATGACATTATCCATATCATTATAACCAATATAACCTGGTGCAGAACCAATAATCTTACTTATGGAAGATGATTCTTTGTATTCACTCATATCAAGACGAATTAAGGGAATATTAAGATATTTACTATATTCTTTAACAAGCATTGTTTTTCCTACACCACTTGGTCCGACAAAAAGAAAGGAACATGGTAAATTATCTTTAAGTCCTAACATTATTCTTTTTGTTTCTTTAGATAAAACACTAATTGCTTCATCTTGACCAACAATTTTTTTCTTTAAAGACTGTTCTATATTTATTAATTTATTATTCTTTAAGTTATAAACAGGAATTCTTGTCTTTGTTTCTATAATCTCTTTTACATCACTAATCTTAATTATTTTCCTCTTTTCTTTAGTTATCGCCAATGCTAATAAATTAATTTGATTAATTACTTCCATTTCATATTTTTTTAATTTTGATGCTTCCGAATAATGATGTTTAATAATTAATTGATTTTTTCTATTTTTAATACTATCTAATCTTTCTTTTAAATATTCTAATTCAATATTCTTTTTATTTCTTTTAAGGGCTACTTTCGTACATACCATATCCAATATATCAATTGATTTATCAGGATTACTTTTATCTGTTATATATTTATCAGTTAATTTAACAATTTCTTCGATTATTTCATCTTTAATAATAACTTGATGATATTCTTCATATATTGTTTTTAATTTAAGTAAGATATCCATTGTTTCTTCTTTTGTATTCTCATTAATAAATACTGTTTGAAATCTTCTATTTAAAGCTTTATCTTTATTAATTGTCTCTTTATATTCTTTAATTGTTGTTGCCCCAATTACTTTAATATGACCCCGTGCAAGAGCTGGTTTAAAAATATTAGAAGCATCAATCGCTCCTTCAGCACCACCCGCTCCAACGATAGTATGAATTTCATCGATAAAAAGAATTATATCATTATTTGTTTCTAATTCTTTAATTATTTTAGTTATTTTTTCTTCAAATTCTCCACGATATTTAGTCCCTGCTACACAAGATGCCATAGATAAACTTAAGATTCTTTTATTTAATAATTTCTCTGGCACATTACCATTTACGATACGTCTTGATAACTCTTCAACAATTGCCGTTTTACCAACACCCGCTTCACCAATTAATAAAGGATTATTCTTATTTCGTCTTAACAAAATATTAATTATTTCATCAACTTCTTTATCTCTTCCAATTAAAGGATTACTATTATTACTTTGACAATCTTTATTTAAATCAACACTACATTCATTAATTAATAATTTTCTATTACTATTTTTGATATTATAACAATGATTTAATTCATCATATAGTTTATCAATGTTAAGTCCCATTTTCATTAGTATCCGATTGGCAACACCTTCTCCTTCATCTAAAATAGATGTAAAAATATTATGAATACTTATTTCTTTTAATTCACTTTCTTTTGCATCAATAATTGCATTTTCTAAGATTCTTTTTAATAATGGCGTATAAATAAAATAATTATTATCACTAGATCCATAACCTATTTTTTTAATTAACTCTTCCCGAAATAATTTATAGTTTATATGATTTTTTTTTAATTCTTTTGATATCTCATTATCACTATTTAATATACTTAATAAAACATGCTCACTACCAATAAAAGGATGATGTAGTTTAAGCATTTCTTCCTTAGCATTTTTTAATATCTTTTGTGCTTCCTCACTAAATTTTATAAGCATATTCTCCTCCAATCATATTATATGGATTTTACTTATAATTATTGATTATTTAAATCGACAAAAAAAGAACTCTTAAGAGTCCTTATATTAATTGTAAAACAATTATGTATGTAATAAATATTACTAATAAAAATTCTAAAAGTAATTTCCATACTTTCTTCAACCATGTTGTATATTTAACATCTAATATGCTTAAAGAGAATAGTAAAACTGAACTTGTTGG
>CACZNM010000078.1 GCA_902782535.1 uncultured Erysipelotrichaceae bacterium | reverse complement strand
ATCATTATCATTTATATCATTAAAATCAACTGTTATACCATATTCTTTTACAATTTCAACTGCTTTTTCTCCAAAACCAAACATATAGTGATTACACATATATCCATGTTTTTCTACTTCTTGTGGCTTCTTACTAGCTATCTTATCTTGATAAAAATATGCTCTTTCAACAATCATTTTTATTGTAGCTCCGCTTTCCACAGTTCTAGATTTAAGTTTATTACCTTTTTTTATATAAAACTTATCAGTCCATGAACCATTTTCATAAGTTCCAATATAGTACTCTTGTTTTTTTCCATCATAATCTATTAAATACCAATACTTGTTTTCGTTACCACCAATTCTATGATCTACAAAATTCTTATAACCAATAACAAATTCAAATCCGTCATTATCTTTAACGAGATTCATAAATGCTTCTTTATTCATATACTATAATTTACCTCCCAACTCACTATTAAATTTAACTAAGTTAATGAAAACGTATTATTAAATTATTAAAAATAATTATTTGTTTCTTCATTAAAATTAATACTTATTCTTTTATTCGATGTTTTCTTTATAGCATCTAAAATTTTTAAACAATAAATTGCATCTTTAGGCGTTGAGGCATCTTTAATTTCATCCTTATTATTTGTTTTTATCGCTCTTATTAACTTAGGTGCTAAATATCTATATGAACCAGAAAAAATTGATACTTTATTCTCTATCTCATCAGGATATACACCATCGAGATTTATTTTTTGAACTTCTCCAACTGAAGAGCGTAAATATAATTTTAATTTATCATCTAATGTAAATGTTACTTCACCTTTATCGCCAAATATTGTTATATCAAATTTAGAGCCTACATATAATCCAGTATTAATTGAATACTCTACTGTTAATTCATTTTTTTATTTAATTTCCAAATGATTAAAGATAAACAAAATGTTATCCATAACATCATTGGAACAACTAATATTGTTCTTAATAAACCATTTTGAGCAAAAGAATACCAATCATTTCTCAAAGATACTGATCCATTTTTCATATTTACTAAAAGATTAATTGTATAATATATTTCATATAAAAAAGTTGGTAATAATCCATAAAAAATATGCTTAAATTTGATAATATTTGTCTTTTCAAAAATAACATAATTTAATATACTTACGATAGGAATTATTAGATGGAAAAACAAATTACTATTTCTTAATAAAGGAAGATGACCACCTTTAGTTATAAATCCTAAATATGCAAATACTACAAAGAATGTTAAGCTTACAGATATAGTCGCAACCATTTTTAAAATATAATAAACTAATGGAATATCCCTTTTTCTTCCTCTTAGAATCATATATTCTCTATTAGCAAAGATAAAGGAAATAATTCCCATAAAGATATTAGATTGAACTGTATAATAACTAAAAATAGATACTCCCGTTATTTCCGAAGATGGTTCATAACCATACATAAATTTAAAGCCCATAATCGACATAATTATGGCATTTATCATCATAATAGATATTAAGATATTGATACAAAAAGATATTTTCATTTTTGTATTATTATCTATTTTCTTATTCATAACATACACCACTATTTTCATTATATCATAAAATTCATTATTATCTTACACAAAAAGACTAGATTTTTCTAGTCTAATACACTTCTTACTTTTTATAAAACTTTCTTATCTTGTAATTCTTGTAAAGTTTTTGCCTCCCAACTTGATGCTTGTACAAAAGCGATATGGGTTTTCTCCAATAAAAGCATTAATATTCTTGATACTCCAATTCCTCCACCTATTGTATATGGCAATTCACACTTCATAATTTTTTGGTGATATGGTAATTCCAGTTTAGATAATGAATCTGTTTTTTCTAATTGTGATAAAAGAGATTTTTCATCTACTCTTATTCCCATAGAAGTTAATTCAATTTCCTTATCAAGTACTTTATCATAAACAAGTAAATCCCCATTCAATGTCCAATCATCATAATCTGGGCTCCTTAAATCATGTTCTATACCAGATTTTAGTTTATCACCTATGCCAATTATGAATACCGCCTTTTTATCTTTAACAATTAGTTCTTCTCGCATCTTTGGAGTTTTATCTGGATACATATCTTCTAATTCTTGACTCGTAATGAAATATATTGTTTTTGGTAATTCAACAGTAATAAATTTGTACTTTCGTTTGACAAATACTAATGTCTGTCTTATTGCTTTATAAATACTTCTTACCGTTTCTTTTAAATAATCGATAGTTCTATCTTCTTTACTAATAACTTTTTCCCAATCCCATTGTTCAACAAATAGTGAATGAATATCATCTACTACTTCATCTTTTCTAATTGCTTTCATATCAGTGTATAATCCTGTATGCATTGGAAATTCATATCTTCCAAGTGCATCTCTTTTCCATTTTGCTAGAGAATGAACTACCTCAAATTTTTCTTCACCTTTCATAAAACTAACACTTTTTTCTTTTCCTGTTAAAGTATCTTGTAACCCTGAATCCGATTTAACAAATAGTGGACACTCAACCTTCGTAAGCGATAATCTAACCTCTAATTGTTTTTCAAAATATTTTTTTACTTCATCAATTGCTTTTACTAATTCTAAGTAACTTAATTCTTTTTTCATTTTAAAACCTTCTTTCTTAATTTACTATTTTTATAAATAAGCTAAGATAGATTGTAGGCACTATCTACTTTATTTATGTATAAAGCAGATACAAAATGAATATTAAAATTCTACTTTATACTAATTTTATTATTTTACAAAAATCCTCCTTTCTTTTTTAATATAAAAACCCGCATCATCCTACAATATAAGGACGAATACGGGTATCCGCGGTGCCACCTTAATTTATTACTAAAAAACCATCTATATATACATATAAACGGTTTGTTATTACAGTAATCTCTTTTTTCAGTTCTAACAAACCTAGCAATATGGTAACGGATTGCTTTCCGGACTAGTCTACTAAGATTACTCTTTTCGGTAGTCTGCTCAGGAGTGTTCTTTCACCAAATGTTATTATTAGTTCACACTATACCTAATTCACTCGAATAACATTTTGGATACTTTTCTCCCTCAATGCAATTTAATAGTATCATATTTCAAAAAAATTGTCAAATTACTGTAAAATTCAATACAAATACATTCAAATTGGAATTATTTGTTAAGAACAAATTGCTTTTATCATTTAGTATTTTTCTTTTTCTAGTTTTTTAGAAAGTACATACTCTCCATCTTTATTCAATTCTTTGTTACCATTCAAATAATCATAACCAAGTTTTTTATAGAACTCAACTCCATGAATGGAGGCTGGAATAATTAATTCTTCTGCTCCTATCTCCTTGGCGTATTCCTCTATTCTTTCAATCAATTTTCTTCCAATTCCTTGATGATGACTTTTAATATCAATAAAGACTGTTAATACTAAATATTTATTAGTTGAATCATCAACTTGAATACCATACAAGCTTTTTACTTTATCCATACTTGCAGTACCTACAACTTTTCCATTTCGCATGGCAACAAAACATTTTACTCTTTCTGGAAAATTCTTTTTTATTTCTTCTTCTGTAAAATGTCTAGCGATATGATCAATTACTTCTTTACCATAATCTTGAATATTTATTGTATATAAATTACTTAAAATTATTTCTGACATACCTTTAGCATATTTAGCTTCATATTCCCTTATTTGAATCTCATCATTCATTTATATCACCTTCTTTTACTTATTTAATTTATTCTTTCTATTTTATATGAACTTCTTTCAATTTTTATTTTATAAACATATTCTACTCCATCTGGAGAAATAATAGTAAATTCCGTATCACCCGTTTTTTTAAATTCTGCATTTACTATATAACATTCTATATTATTTTCATAAACAATAAATAATTTACCATATTTTTCATCTTTAAGTTTAACTGTATAAGTATCATCAAACTCAATACCTGTTTCTCCACCACTAACAAGAACTGTTGTATTATAATAATTATTTCCACTTTTAAGTGCTATAATACTCATACCAATTAATACTAATATAGAAAATACTAAACAAATATATTTAAGCTTTTTATTTTTAAAAATATATAAAGAATATAAAATAATACTGGTAGCACAAAATATTGTACTAAGTAAATGATTAGGAAAAAACGATAAAGTTTCTTTTAAAAACTGCGCATAATGATATCCTACAAATACAATAACAGGCATTAATATAAATAGTCCCCACCATTTATCTTTCCTTAAATAATTTCCAATAAAGCCCATAGGAATTGTTAAAAGTGTCCATCTAAACCAATCCGGATAATATCTGAATATTCCCCATCCATAAGGATTAAATGGAACTTGAACTAAGTATACTAATGGTTGACTTATTAAGAAGAAAACAAAACATTTTAAAGCCGATTCTTTTGGACTTTTAGAATTAATAATAATTAAAGTTCCAAATAATACCCACCATTCAAAAGTAATTGCTATATCTGCAAAAGATGTATCAGTAGTACATGGAAGCAATGCCATTATACCAGTATATATTCCAATTAGTATTGAAAAGATAATTAATCTCTTCCATGTTATATTAAGTTCACCAAATATTTTTTTCATAATATCACACCCATTTCATATTTATAAATATTATAAATTTTAAATTCTATTTATTTGAACTTTTTATACAAATACTATTCGGATTCTATATCTAATTCAATTTTATTAATTTTATAATCCTTTTCACAATCACTAATTATCAAATTATCAATAAATAATGTTGCTTTAAAATCTTTGATTGATTTATTTAAAGCTTCTTTAAGTTCACTGTTTAAACTTAAATCTAAAGTCTTAATTGGCGTTTTAAGTGATAAATTATTACTTGATTTTTCTCCTCTTGTTTGACTAATAATATCAACTATTAAATCACCATTTTGTATTTCACTTGCAAAATTATAATTTAATGATTTCATTTCCGTTATATGAATTGATTTCTTATCATGATATAACTCACTATATATTTCTTCTGTAATATATGGAAAGTAAATACTAAAATCTTGTAATAGTTTATAAAGAAACGTATAAACTGTCTTTTGTCCTGAATATCTAGGAATCTCACCAAATTCTTCTGGTCTATATAATCGATGTTTAACTATTTCAATATAATTATCACAAAAATTCCAGAAGAATTTTTCAAGTAAATTTAGGGCTAATCCAACTTCATAATCATCTAAATATTTCATAAATGATTTTTCCATTTCTCCGTATTTACCTAAAATCCATTTATCAATATATTCGTAATCATTAAATTCTTTATCTTGATAATCAGATAGATGCATTTCAATAAATTTAGAAACATTCCATATTTTATTGATTAATTTCTTACCTCTTAATAATGTTTCATCACTGAATACTATATCCGTACCTAATCTTCCTGTTCCAGCCCAATATCTTAATACATCAGCAGAATATTCATTAATAAGATCCATGGGTTCTACTTTACTATTCCCCTTAGACTTGCTTATCTTTTCACCAACACTCGCCATAACAAATCCAGAAATCATTACATTATCCCAAGGTCTAGTTCCGAAGTGATAGAAACTCTTAACGATTGTATAAAAATCCCATGTTCTAATTATTTCCGAAGCATTAGTTCTTAAGCTCATTGGTTTTAATATTGCTTCAAAATTATCTTCTTCACCATAATGCATATTAATTAATGGGGTTACTGAAGATGTAGCCCATGTATCCATTACATCAGTCTCTGGAATAAATTCTTGGCATCCACATTTTGGACATTTAGCACACTTAGGCTTATCTACTAGTGGATTAACTGGTAAATCTTCTTCACTAGCAAAAATTGGTTCACCGCAAGTTTTACAATACCATACAGGAAACGGTACGCCAAAATATCTTTGTCTTGATATACACCAATCCCAAAGAATATTTTCAACCCACTCATTATATCTTTTATGCATATGTTCTGGATACCAGTTTATTTCATTACCAATTCTAATGAAATCTTCTTTATGATTCATAATATCAATGAACCATTGTTTCATAACTGTGTACTCTACTTCTTTACCACATCTTTCATGTATCCCTACTTCATGTTCTAATTCTTCAATCTTAACTATATATCCACCTGACTGTAAATCCTCTATTATTTGTTTTCTAGCTTCTTTGATTTTCATTCCACCATAGTTAGGAACAGAATCAATAATTCTACCATCCTCTGTAAATATATATTTAAGTGGTAAATTATACTTTTTCCACCATTCAATATCTGTTTGATCTCCAAAAGTACAACACATAACTACTCCTGTACCTTTATCAACCATAACTTTTTCATCGCCCATAATGGGAACATCTATATCAATTACAGGAACATGGGCCGTTTTACCAATCAAATAATTATGTACTTCATCACGAGGATTTACAAATACACATACAATAGCAGGTAGTAATTCTGGTCTTGTTGTAGCGATTGTAAATTCTTCATTATCTTCTTTTGTTTTAAAATTAATATAATTAAATGTTGTTTTAATCCTTTTTGTTTCAAGTTCAGCTTGCGCTATTGAAGTTAAGCATTCATTACACCATAATGCTGGTGACTCTTTATGATAGCAATGTCCTTTATTAATTAAATCCAAAAATGACCTTTGACTTATTTTAATAGTTGATGGATTAATCGTTTTATAACAATATTTCCAATCCGTACTTACCCCCATTTTGCTAAATAATTCTTGAAATTCACTTTCATATTTATCAGTGGTTTCATAACATAACTTTGAAAAGGCTTCTCTTCCTATTTCATGAGCTTTCTTTCCTTGTTCTTTTTCAACTAATCTTTCTGAAGGTAATCCATTATCATCAAATCCAAATGGATAAAAGACATTATACCCTCTTAATCTTTTATATCTAGCAATCATTTCTGTTTGTGTATATGAAAATATATGTCCTATATGAATCTTACCGCTAACTGTTGGAGGAGGAGTATCTATTGAATATACTTCTCTTCCATCCAATTTAAAATCATATATGCCATTATCTTTCCAATAATTTAACCAAATATTCTCTTTTTCACTTGCATTATATTTTTTATCTAACATTTTAATCTCTCCTTTTCTTTAAAATATAATCAATTAAAATAGTTAGACTCGTACATAATCCCTCTTAAAAATAAATTTCATTTTACCATCTCCAAGCAAATAAAAAAAGCAAAGCATCCATAAAGGACGATTTGCTCGTGGTACCACCTTAATTCGTAATAATCTTATTACCTTAAAGTCTTAATGTAACTAACATTATATCCTACTAATAGTTCAGATATACAACTCCCAAGCTACCTTCAAATACTCTTCACTAAGAAAGGCTTTCAGTCGGTGACCTTTCATTCCTAATAGCTACT
>CACZNM010000077.1 GCA_902782535.1 uncultured Erysipelotrichaceae bacterium | reverse complement strand
TTGCTAAATCAATTAAACCCTGCCAATCATTATCATATACTAAATTAGTTGGAAATAAATCATTGGTAATTTTTTCTTTATTAAAAGTAATACTACTCGTACAAATATATTTATCACGTCTTAAAGCTCTAATTTTAAAATATTTTTTATTTTGAAAAAAAGAATACTTTAAAGGATATAGAAAATATCTTTTAATAAATAATTCTCTATTTTTTTTAATTTTTATATCATTTTTTATAATATAATTATCTGTAAAAAATATTGTTGCATCTTTATTTTTTCTATATATCTTTAATATTTCTTTGGTATAATTTCGATCATATAAATCATCTTGATGAGCGATAGTAACTAACTTTGTATTACAAGAGTTTATTGCATAATTATAATCATTTCCTTTATTACTTTCTTCTTCATTTACTAATACACCAAGTGCATATTTACTCGCTAAATCAATTATATAATCATTAGGAGTACTAGTTGCAATTACAACATTTGATTTAGCACTTTGTTTAAGGACTGATTTAATACATTCTTCTAAATCATCACTTTCATTATGAGCTAGAATAACAAAGGTATGTAAGCGCATATTATCACCTCATCTTAGTTTATTCTATCATAAAAGATTTTAATAAGCAAAAAAAGTAAATGTCAAATATACAGATTATTTATGTTTTTTTTACATCTTTTATTTATAAAAAATATATTATTTGATATAATTTTAATGTATAGTGAGGTAGTAAATGGAAAAGAAAGTAAAAGGAAAGAAATTTAAAGTATATATTTTATTTTTATGTATCGCTCTTATTTCTTTCTTAGTGTATTTATATATTGAATTAAAAAATTTCACAAGTTTTTTAAATTTTCTTCCTAAATTATTGGGATTAGTATTAATTCTATTTATCATTTTATGCTTTATTATTAGTAGTATTAAAAACGAAGGAAAAGGAAGTGGATTTATTATCTTAGGATCATTATTTTTAACCGTTTATAGTGTATTTAATTCTCTTTTAACTCTTAATGTTGTATCCTTACCAAGTGATGAATTTGTACCTAATTTTATTGATAAATCAATATTAGAAATAAATGATTGGAAAGAAAAAAATAATATAACCGTTATTGAAAAATATGTTTATGATGATGAGATAAAAAAATACAATATTATTGGTCAAAGTGTTAATTACCCTACTTTAACTAAAGATGTTAAGGAAATAACAATTACTGTTTCTAATGGACCTGATTTAAATAAAGAAATAGTTATTCCTAGTTTTATAGGGAAAAAATATGATACGGTTATAAAATATATTGAAGATAATTATCTATCTAATGTATCATTTAAATATGTTGTTGATGAAGAGCATTATGATACTATTATTAATCAAGTTGGAAGTGGTTCTTTAAGAAGAAATTCCGAAATCGTTTTAACTATCGCTACCATGGAACAAAGTGAAGTTGACATAATAGATTTTACTAATAAATCACTAATATATGCTGCATCATGGTTAGAAAAAAATGGAATTAAAGTTGTAAAAGAATATGAATTTAGTGATAATGTACTAAAAGATAATATAATAAAACAAAGTAAAAATGAAGATAATTCTGTAACATTAACTATTTCTAAAGGTAAAGAAATGATTGTCCCTGATATTAATAATATGAGTACTGATGAAATAAATAAATGGATTATGGAAAATGAATTAAAAGTAAGTTACAAAGAAGTATATGATGATGACGTTAAAATGGGAGATGTTATTTCCTCTTCCGTTAATAATGGTGGTAGTGTTGCAAGTGGCGATACTATTGAAATAACCATATCCAAAGGAAATATTAAAATGATTGATTTTGATGATATTCAAGACTTTATTAATTGGGCAAAAGAAAACAAGGTTTCTTATGATATTAACTATGAATATAGTAATAGTGTAAAAAAAGATGACATTATCAAATCTAGTCATAAAACTGGTGATGATATTAAAATAGATGATACAGTTATTATCACGATATCAAAAGGTAAAAATGTTACTATTCCAAACTTTGTAAATAAAACTAAATCAGAAATTCAAAGTACTTGTACAAGTTTAAATATCAGTTGTACCTTTAAGTATGGTTCTAAAACAGAAAAAACCGTTAAAGATATTGCTGTAAGTCAATCTAAAGCTAGTGGTACAACAGTTTCAGAAGGAGCTAATGTTATCATTACTTTAAGTAGTGGTATTGTTGAAAAAGTAAATGTACCTGATTTTACCGGTAAAAATAAATCTAATATAACAAACACCTGTAAATCAATAGGAATAACATGCAATTTTAAATACGCAAGTGGTTATTCTGATACAGAAAAAGATATCTGTTTAAGTCAAAGTACCAAAGGAAGTGTTAATAAAGGAAGTACTATAACAATTACTTTAAGCAATGGTCCTGCCAAAACATATACAGTTATTATTGATGCTAATCAATTAAGTAGTGGAAACGCTAATGCCACTAAAGCAACTCTTGAATCCAAACTTAAACAAGCTTGCCCTGGTGTAACATTTAAATTTACCCTTCAAAAAGCAAATTCTGGTATTGGTTATTTAGCTCCTAATAGTGATGTTAAAGTTGGATCAAATAAACTTGTTCAAGGAAAAACATACAATGTTATAATTAATAGTAACTAAAAACTTATATGTGTTTTAAAACATATAAGTTTTTTTTAATATCTTAATTTAGTTTATCTGTTAATACTATATTCATTTTTATGTCATTATCACGAACGGGAATATTATCCACTAATTGTTCATGAAAACAAATGCCTATTTTATAAATATCTTTATTAAACAAAAATCTATCATAATAACCTTTACCATAGCCTATTCGATTATTATTTATATCAAAGCCTACTCCTGGTACAATGATTAAATCAATAATATCATTATATACCTTTTCTTTATCATAAACTGGTTCTAAGACATTAAAATTACTCTTTTCATATTTAGTATCATTATCTATTTTAATGAAAACTAAATCATTCCCAATAACTCTTGGAAGTAAAACTGTTTTTCCGCAATTTAGTGCATAATTAATTAAATAGTCTAAGTTCACTTCATCTTTCAAACTCTTATAAAGGGCGATTACCTTAGCATTAAGATAATAGTTCTTCTTAATTATTTTATTGACAATAATTTGGGATTTTCTATCTTTATCAAGAATATCTTTTCTAATATCTATTAAACTCTTTCTCAATAATTTCTTATCCATTTAATCCCTTACTATAATGTCTAGCATCAAAGCTAAATCACGACATTCTAGACTATTAACAATAATTCCTTTAACCGATTTCATATCAAAAATAACTCCATATGTATCACAAGTAGTAAAATCTGTGTCCTTAAGTTTCGTATTTCTAAATTCCGTTTTATATAATTTATCCTTATCTAAAAATATATTTTTTACTTCGCAAGCATCAATAATAGTTTCTGATAAATCACAATTATTAATCATTACTCTTTCTATCTTAGTAGTATTAATATTTAAATATTTCATAACACAGTTATTAAATTCAATATCTTCTAAATTACTATTAATAAAAGATGTTCCGGATAGTTTACAGTTATTAAAAACAATTCTTGTTAAATATTCATTATCAAAGTTTACATTCGATAAATCACAATCATTAAAGATTATATCCATCATCGATACATTTTCTATCTTGGAAAAAATAACTTTATCAAAAATACAACTATCCATAGTAATATTATCTATTATAATATTTTCTGTATTCATTATATGAACATTATTAAAATCATTATTCTCTAAACAATCATTAATATCGATATCCTCTGTATATTTTATCTTTGGTTTATTTATTTTCATTTTTCTCTCCAATAATTAGATAGTATCACATTCGTTTTTTATTAGCAATTATTTTTTATTAATAAATATTTTTTTATCTTTGATACTTTATTAAGTTTTTCATAAGGTAAATCTTTTTTTCCAAAATGTGAGTATGCTGTTGTTTTAAGATATTCTAATTTTTTTAAATTTAATTCTTTAATCATATTATTAGGACTAAAGTCAAAGAATTTATCAATTATTTCATAAATAAGATTTAGTTTATCTTGATTATCTTCGAAAATATTGGCATAAATAGATACTGGTTTAGATACGCCAATAGCATATGATACACTAATTATTAATTTGTCACAAAGACCTGATGCAACAATATTTTTTGCAACATATCTAGCGTAATAAGCTCCTGTTCTGTCTACTTTCGTATAATCTTTTCCAGAAAAAGCTCCACCACCATGCGGAATAATACCACCATAAGTATCAACAATTATTTTTCTTCCCGTTAAACCCGTATCTCCTAATGGACCACCTATTCTAAAGCGACCTGTTGGATTAATATAATACTTTGTCTTATTCGTCAAATATTTTTTTGGAATAACTTTTAAGATTACTTTGTCTTTAATATCTTCTCTTAACTTTTCCATATCAATATCTAAATGCTGATTAGAAACAACAACTGTATCAACAGTATTCGTATCATAATCAAAAGTTACTTGACATTTACCATCTGGTAAAAGATAAGGAATAACCTTGTTTTTTCGAACTTCTTCTAACTTTTTAGCCAAATTATTAGCAAGAACGCAAGTTATAGGCATATATTCCTTTGTTTCATTAGTAGCATAGCCATACATCATTCCTTGATCACCTGCACCAATTTCTTTTTTGTTTACTCCCATGCTTATATCAGGTGATTGTGTATTCATAATAATTTCTATTGGTATTGTTTTGCCATTATAACAAGCATCATCATTATCATAACCAATATTACAAATTGTTTTACGAACTAATGCTTCGACATTAACTTTTCCTTTACTTGTTACTTCTCCAGATACTATAACCTTTTTACTAGTTGCCATAACCTCTACTGCTACTCTAGAATTATCATCAATTCTTAAATAGGCATCTAAAATATGATCAGAAATCATATCACACATCTTATCAGGATGACCTATTGTGACAGATTCACTTGTAATTAAATTTTTCATACTACCTCCTTTTTCTTATTAAGAAAAAACACCAGAATAATCTAGTGTTTATGGATTATTCTCATCTCTCGGTATAACCGTAGGATTTAGCACCTAACTAAATAGGTTGCTGGATTTCTCAGGGCCTATTCCCTCCATCACTCTTAATAAGAT
>CACZNM010000076.1 GCA_902782535.1 uncultured Erysipelotrichaceae bacterium | reverse complement strand
TTATTTAATACTTCATTAAGTTTAAAAAGTCTAATCAATTCTTCCATTTTTATATTCTTATTCTTTATTTGATATACTCCCGCCATAAATTCCAAATTTTCCTTAACCGTTAAATTAGGTGCAATAGCGGTTTCTTGTGGTGAAATATTTAATATATTTTTTATTTTAAGCATATCTTTTTGCATATTCATTTTATTAATAATCACATCACCAGAAGTAGGAAGAATTAATCCTGATAACATTTTAATAGTTGTTGTTTTACCTGCCCCATTTACTCCTAAAAGAGCAAATAATTCTCCATCTTTAATTTGTAAATTAAGATTATTAACGGCTATTTTATCTTTATACTTTTTAATTAAATTTTTAGTCTCTACTGAATACATACTATTTATCACTAGGCATTATTTTATCAAAAGAATCTTCTATTATCTCTGATTTAACAATGGCCATTCCTTTCTTAATATCACATAATATTACTACCGAATCACCGGATTTAATGTCAAACATATCTCTTGCTTCTTTAGGTATCACTATTTGCCCTTTTTCTCCAACTTTTGCAATACCAACATATTTTTCTCTCATAAATACTCCTTTAAGTATAATTTGTTATACTTTTCATACTTAATTATACACGATAATCTCTGATAAAACAACAAAAAAGAACAGATTTCTGTTCAATTATTTAATAATATGAGCCGTAATAATGGTATAACTATGCGAATTAATTGTTATTATAATATCATCTATTACACAATACCAATTCTTCCCTTTTTTATCTATTAAACAATTACTATTTAATATTTTATTTTTACAATAATTTATAACATCAGAAGAATTAATATTCAAATTCTTACTTATTCTTTGCATACCCATCTTTGTTGTATGAATCTTTCCTATATTCATTAATAACTCATTCATTTTTATCCTCTAATAATTGTATCATAATATCTTTTTTTGTATTTTAAAGATTATTTCTTTGCTTTTACTTGAAATTTTCTTATCAAATTGATACTTCTATTTATAGAATTTAATATATCTCCTGTTCCCACTTGCGCAAATTCTGGAGGATAGTATTCTTCCATCAATAAGCCTAAATCATCCATTCCTAATCTTTTTGCATCATTTTTAGAAAAACTTGAGGCTTTCAACCCAGTTGCTTTTTCAATAAATTCTCTTACAATGTTACTAAGTTCCGTATACCCACCTCTGACATCAATCTTGTTATTGCTAACTTTATTATACAAATTCTCTAATTTTCCTGTATATTTATTCTTTAGTCTTGGAATATTAGGTTTATGTATCATTCTGACAACTCTCGTTTTAAAAAACCTATTAAATATATATACTATTACTAATACAATTATAATTATAATCAATGTCTTAAACAATGTCTCATTGTAATTAAATGGTAAACTTATATCTCTTTCTACATCCATAAAATAACTCCTTACCATAAGTATATCATATTCACTTATAAAATTTCATCATTTTTTTTCATTATCCATATACAAAGATAGTTTAGACTTATTCCCAATTAAAATTACCTTTAATTATTACTTCACTATTACCTTTAACTATCTCACCAATTTGATATGCCTTAATATTATGTATTTTCATATGGTTAATAATATCTTTACTATATTCTTTTTTAGCAACTACAGTTAATCCAACACCTAAATTAAAAGTTCTTATCATTACTTTTTCTTCAATATTAGCAACTTTCTTTAACAGTTTAAAAATATCTAATATTCTATATTGAGAAGCATCAATTTCTGCTGATAAATTACTAGGTAATATTCTATTTAAATTTTCACAGATTCCACCACCTGTTATATGGGCAAGACCAGTTATCCAATCTTTATCAAATAGATCCTTTAGAGCATTATAATAGCATCGATGTGGTTCTAATATAATATCAATAAATGCTTTATTATTTATTTTTTCATTTAGAATTTCAGGATATTTTTTCATAATTTTGCGAACTAGAGTATAACCATTAGTATGAAGTCCACTTGATTCAAGAGCAATTACTACATTCCCCTCTTCAATCTTTGAACCATCAATTATTTTATCTTTTTCAACAATACCAACAATACTCGATGTTAAAATATAAGTTCCTTTCTTTAGAACGCCAGGTTGTTCAGAAGTTTCACCACCTGTTAATACACAACCTTGCTTTTTACAGGCATCTGAAATAGATTTAACAATTTTGTTTATCGCTTTCTTATCCATTTTACCACATATAATAGCATCTTGAACAGTTAAAGGTCGTGCCCCCATAACAATACAATCATTAATTAAATGGTTTATCATATCATATGAGACATTCTCTAGTCGATCATATTGCGCTGCTATTAATTGTTTTGAACCTGGTTCCTCTGTTTTTAATACTAAAACAGGATTACTATATTCCGTGAATTTAATATCATACAAAGATGAAAAAGCTCCAATCTTATTTAACACCCTAACTTCATCAGTATTTAAAGCTTCGGCCATTTCTTTTTTTGTAGCATTTGCTAAATCAATATTAACATCATACTTAATACTATTTTTCATTTTTCTCTCCTAACCATCCAAACTTTTATATCTTTCACTAATATTATATCATTAATATAAAAAAAACGATATATTCATTATATCGCTTTATAGAACTCAAATTTCTTTATCTTTTTTAGTTAACTACTTATTCCTTATCATAAACGCTAAAACAAAAGAAGCGATTAATGATATAACCAAAAAGTAAAATCCAATACCAAGTAAATTAAATAGTGGAATCGAAAGTAATTCCGATGCTTTACTAAATAAATTATAAACAGTAAGACCAAATATACCAAGCGCTAGTAATTCTACCCAACAAGCAGCTTTCTTTTTTTTACTAAACAAAAGAGTAAAAACAATAAACTGTATAATAATAATTATAACGCCATCTGCTACTTTGCCTCCATTATAAACATAATTAATAGAATAATTAACTCCCATATAAGATATAGATATTATTGGTAAAAAACATGATAACATACTAAGTGCTAATGCTATATATAACAAAATGGTAATACTATCAGGTTTATTATTCACAGAAATAGTTGAATTAGGCTGAACATTATAATTTGAATTATTAATATTGTCAATATTCATTCCGTTATTAACCACTTGATTTTGTTTTTTCACTACCAATAAAGCTCCATTATTATTGAAGAAATCAACCTCATCACCAACTACTGGTGTAAAATTCATATTTTGAATACTTATATTACTAACTCTTCCATCATCTGTATTAATAAAAACATTTTCTCCTTCAATTTTAATTACTTTCGCCACAATTTACTCCTCTATTTTCATTATAACACAATGATAAAGATTTTATATATAATATTTTAACTATCTTTACAATTTGACAAAGTATAAACTGCTAATAAATTTAATTCGTTATCATGGTCGGTTTCAATATATATTTCCCGTTCATAACTCATATTATTTTTATTCATACATAATTCTAAGAAACACAAAAATATACCAATATCAATTTGATTATAGTATACAACCATTTTTTTTGGCATTATACCTCTTTTATTAATATTTCTATATCTATATACCTTTAATAAATTATCAGATGCCTCTACAAACCATGGCTGTGTATTACAAGCACTTGGTGCAAATCTTACTATATTACCAATATCAAGATATTTATCACCTTTCCATATTTCTTTTAATTCTTTTCTCTTGCTTTTATACATATCTTTTCGAAATTTATTAGGTGAATCAACTTTAGATATAGCCATCATAATAACAAAATCTAAACCATCTAATTCTTTTTCTTCTACTTTACCAATACCAAACCATAATGTTCCAATATTTTTTGATACTAAATATAAATCAAGTTGTTCACCTATATAACCAATATTTTGTAAATAATTATCTTTCTTCTCAGAATAAAACAATATACAATATTCCTGTCCTCGCTTACAAGAAGAATCCTTTACTATTTTTAATTTAACTTTAATGTCTTTAATTAATGGATTTAATTTAGTAAATTCACATTCAATATCTTTTAGTTCATCTTCAGTAATCTTTTCATTTCCAATATTTCGAAATAAATGAAAAGATTTTCTTTTAAAGATCATATCATATAAAGTATTATTCATATATCACTCCGATTATTTTCTTTTTAGCCATTTATTTTTAATAATTTTTAAAGTTTGTGTTGATAAAAAGAAACCTACACAAGGTACTACTGCACCAAAAAAGGGATTAGTTGTATCAGCAATCTTTAAATATAATACTGCAAAAATATATGTTAGTACTATTATTAATATTTTTCTTAAAGAAGAAGTTTCCCATGCTTTATCTCCCTCTACTTTTTTATTTCTTTTTTCAATATCTGTAATTCTTTTTTCTAATTCATTAATTTTATCCATCTTATTTTCTACTCTCCTTTTTTATGAATCATTAAAACTATTCTTTCTTTATTACCTATTGTATCAGTATCATTATATTC
>CACZNM010000075.1 GCA_902782535.1 uncultured Erysipelotrichaceae bacterium | reverse complement strand
TTTCATCACTTATCGTATTAATAGTTGCTTCTGAATTCTTCTATGATTTAATGGAGTGTGGTTTAGATTTTGCAAGTTACTTTAAATCTCAAAATAATATTCTTACATTATTTTTAGGATTTTTAGGTATGTTAATAACGGAAAAGTTAATACCTAGAGAAAAAAGTAGTAAAAAAGATTATCGTAGTATTTTTGTATTAATTAGTTCATACTTATTATTAGGCTTTGCCAACTAAGGTAATTTTAATTTAGTTGGTCCATGGTTAGTTATTGCTTATTATTGGTTTATTAGAATATCAAGAAATAAAAATAATGAATATAAATGGTCTTGGTGGAAAAGATTTATAGGATTATTAATAATATTCGCTATTTATTTACCAATTTATTTCTGGGTAAGAACAGATTTTGTTGGGTTCAAAAGATGCAAGATTATCTACCTTGGATAATTGGCCATATTGTTGCAGCTTTAATATTAAGTCTTTATAATGGAAAATTAGGATATCATAAAGGGTGGTTCAGAAGAATATATATTTCATTCTATCCATTACATGCTTGTATTATTGGTATTATTCGTGTAATACTTGGTTACTAGTTTAATATTAAATGTTTGAAAGATGTAAAAATCTTTTTTTTTGTGATAGAATAAATATATAATATTTAAATGTTAATAAAACGGGCGAATATTCCTAGTGAAATTGGTAGAGAAGATATTTTAAATATCGTATGATTGTATTTGAAAGGAGAAGAATTATGGAAATTGGAAAAAAGATAATGGTCTTAAGAAAAAAGAATGGTTTATCACAAGAAGAACTTGCGGAAAGGGTAGGTGTTGCAAGACAAACTATTTCAAAATGGGAATTAGGGGAAACATCTCCAGATTTAAAACAATCAAAAGAATTATCTAGAATATTTAATATTAGTTTAGATGAATTAACTGATAATGATATTAAGGATGTCTTAGTGGAAAAAACATCCAATACAGAAAAACTAGCGGGATTAATTTTAAAGTTGATTAAAATTATAGGTGTTTTTATAATTGCTATGCCATTTCTTCTAATCGTATTACGAATTATTTTTAAAAATATTCATGAAAATAATTCTGGAAGACTTATGAATGTTAAGATTAAATGTACTTTACATGATGAAACATATGGTTATGAATTTAATTATTATGAGACAACAGGGGAAATAAAAGAAGCTGGTGGAGATAGTTATTTATCTAATATTATTGATATAGATAAATATAGCGATGCATATCAAGCATTAGATAAAATAGATTTCTATGTAAAGAATAATGGTGGTGCTTGTACAAAAAGTGAAGCAGAGCCATATAAAGATTGATTATGTTAATTGAATAATAAAAAAGACTATCAGAAAATCAATTTTAATTTCCAATAGTCTTTTTTTTTATTGATCATTTTCATTTATTTCTAACTTTAAAAGTAATAGAATTTTGTTTTTAATATTTATTAAATCTTCGTAGAAAAAGGTTAGAGTATCATCTTCGTTTTTATTTTTAAAAGCTACAACATCCATTTTTTTAGTACTAAATTTTGCATTAATATTCTTTTGGTTTAATAGTTCTAATAATAAGGCATCTACTTTTATTAATAAGGTACTAAATTCATTTCTCTTGTCACTTAAATCTAATTTATTATACAAGTCAATAACTTCTTTATAATCAATCATTTAGCTTTACCTGCTTCGTCTAGAGAATCGCTATTTGGTTTTCTAACGTTAATTAATGTTTGCATTAAATGGTCGATATATTTTTGATCTTCTTCAGATTGTTTACTTCTAAAGGCTTCTAGAATATCTTTACTTGATTTTGTAGCATCAGGTTTACCAACTTCGTATCCATGTAACTCTAGCAGTTCTATCATTTCATCGTCTATTGTTGGAATTGCACTTTCTTCTTCCATACCATATACTAAACGTATTTTAGCACCGTATTTTGTAACAATAGCTTCTCTTACTTCTCGTCCTTTAGCTGTTAATACACCGTTTTTCTTGTCATATAAATCATCATCTTCTTGAAGGGCTTGTATAAGTGGTAATACTTCTCTTTCGTAACGTTCTGTAATTCCTAATTCATGAGCAAGTCTTGTTAATTCAGTATTAGAGTGGATTCCAATAAAATTAACAATTGTATATATTTCAGGAAATACAATTCCTTTTTCATTGCCCGGATAATTTTGGATGGCGTCATTTTGTTCTTTTTTAAATTCTGCATATCTTGCAAGTAAAGTTTTTAATGGTTCATCTTGAACTATTATTCCTTTATTAATAACATTTTCTATTTCCGTAACTAAAGATTTGTAAATATATTCATTTTTAAGATCATAGTTACCAACTGCTGATTGAGCATTAAATGTTCTAGCTGTTTGTGTATTAAGACTTAAACCTTGACCTGTTCTTATATAACCGTCTGTTCTTCTTTTAACATCATATGCTAAATACATGATAGGACTTCTCTTGTATAATTCTCTTTCTAGTTCTTTTTTTCTTACATCATGTTGTTCTTGAGTAATTTCTCCAGCTTTCAACTGATCTTTTAATTTAGCAATCTCAACCATGATATCATTACATCCTGTTAAATGGGTTTCATATTCACCTTGTTTTTCAGGATGATTTTTAAGATATTCTTGAGCTTCTCTAATTGATTCGTTAACTAAAATATTGATTCTTTCGGCAGTATCTAGTTTAACAAAATCTGTAAGTGTTAAAATTCTGCCATCAGAAAGAGTAATCCTAACTATATTTCCATCAGGATCAATAAAAGGTTTCTTATCTTTTGTAATATCATATATATCATCTATAGCTTTTCTTTCTTCTGTTCCTATAGGAAAGGAATATCTTAAATCATCAATATCATAATTAATATAGGCTAATTTATCCGCTAATCGAACAGCTTGATTAACTAATGATTTTGGAACATCTTCATATCTTGATGTACTGTGCGCTAGAATACCTTCCATTATTTCTCTATCTGGTGTAAATCCAAATTTTTCGCAGAAAATAATGAATTGAATAACGCTATTTTCGTTATGTTCGAAACATGGCGTATTATTACTTTTAGCGTATTCTTTACCAAAAAGTAGAGCTCTAATTTCAGCAATGTTTGCTAATTCTGGCTCAGTAAATTTGTGTTCGCTTATTATTGAATTTGCAACAGCTTCACCAGCATGTCCAAATGGGATATGACCCAAATCGTGAATTAAACCGGTTAATCTAGCTCGTTCCATAGCTAATCTACGTTCTTCTTCACTGCCCCTTTTTAAAGCCTCTGTTAACCTTTGCGCTATTAAACCAACATCTTCACAATGTGATCCACGTGATTTTACACCTTCTTTACGGTCATTAAAAACTTGTGTTTTATCCTGAAGAGCAAGCCATTCAGGTGATTGAGTTAACATTAGAATAAATGTTGTAACATCAGCAAATTCATTAAAACTCTTCATAAAATTACCTCACTATTTTATTTTTTTTTTTCAAATAAATGCATATTTGAAATATTTTTTATAAAACTATCTTTATTTAATTGTCCACTATTATATTGACTTAATAGTACATCAATTTCTTTTTTCATTTCATCAGGTAAATCTGGTATTGATTTGACAGCATCATTTATTAAGTTATTTATATCTTGTGGAATACTTAATTTTTTATTTAGTTTATATAATTCTCCAATTTTTTTAGCCAATGATATAATAGCAGTATTTAATTTATCGTCATTGCTATGTTTCTTATATAGATTACTATAAATCATTTCTATAATATATGAAATTCTAACAATGTAACTTTCAATTAAGCTATCATCATCACCATATAGATTTTTTAAATCTTTTAAACTTTCTTTAGAAAAAACCATACTATCAGCAGGGAATATCTTTTTTAATCTAGATAACATTACATCATATTCAGTAATATACATATCCTTATTTATGATGTTATTGTTTATATAGTTCATTGATGATTCACCACCATCAATTTTTCCAAGCATTAAAGATTTTACTAAAAAACTTATCTTATATGGATTAATCTTAAGATTTTTGTCGCTTGCATAAGCTTCAATCGTACTTGCATAATTATTTACTCTAATTTCTACAGATAAATAATCTGAGTTAGATGTAAGACTATAATTACTAATTGCTTTTAAATATTCTGGGTTATTTGAAATTTGCATTGCCATACCAAATGCATCTTGTGAATTCATTTTATCTACCTTCTCTCTATTATTAGAATACTAGAAAACATGTTAATAGTCAATGATTATACGTTAATCTAAGTAATCTTGTTTAATTTTTGTGTAAAGATATTTGTTGATTTTAAGTTAAATGTATCTCTATATCGCTTTTTTTATATGATATAATATTATTGTTTAAAAGAAATAAGGAGATAAAATGGAATTCGTTAAGGCAAAAACAATATTATCGAAAGTTAAATATGGGGATACTTGGTATGGCGTAGATTATAATATGAATTTATATAGAGGATGTTCACATGGTTGTATTTATTGTGATAGCAGAAGTAATTGTTATCATATTGATAATTTTGATGTTCCAAAAGGCAAAGAAAATGCTCTTATAATATTAGAACAGGAATTATCTAAAAGACATGACCATGGAGTTGTTGGTATTGGTTCAATGTCGGATACCTATAATCCTAATGAATTAAAATATGAACAAACAAGAGGAGCTTTAAAATTATTATCTAAGTATAATTTTGGCGTTTCTATTGATACAAAGAGTGATTTAATTTTAAGAGATTTAGATTTACTTAAAGAAATTAATGCCAAAAATAATGTCATAATTAAATTTACAATAACAACGCCTAATGATGAATTATCGAAAATAATAGAGCCTTATGTATGTATATCTTCTAAAAGATTTCAAGCGATAAAGATATTATCAGACAATGGTATATTTACAGGAATAATGATGAATCCAGTTTTACCATTTATCACGGATAGTGAAGAAGATATAAAGAAATTAGTCAAACTTGCGCATGAAAGTGGAGCGAAATTTATTCAAACATTTATGGGAATGACATTAAGAGAAAATCAAAGAGATTATTATTTTGAAAAGTTAGATGAACACTTTAAAGGACTAAAAGAGAAATATGTAAAGTATTATGGAAATAAATATAATTGTCCTGTTCCTAATTATAAAAAACTATATAAGATACTTACCTTGGAATGTAATAAATATGGAATACTTTATGATATGAAAGATATAATTAAAGCATACAAAAAAGAAGTTATCAAAGATGAACAAATATCGTTGTTTTAAAGAAAATAAAAAAAATTGATAAAAAAAAAGAAATTCTGTGTTATAATAAATTTGATATAGTATAGAGGCTAGAATAGTACTATAAGAATGGAGATTTGTATGAGAAAAATATTAAAAAATTTATCAAACAGAATAGCAATTATAGTAACAATATTATTAATAGCAGGGATATTTATACCAATAATGGAGGTTAATGCCGAAAATGAAATAGTAATTGATTTTGCTACAGTAACGGTTACGGAACCAGTAGCTGGAGAGGCACCATCGTATAATGTTACGGTGGGGGATAGTTCCAAATATTGGATAGATGATAGTTATATAACTTGGAATAAAATATATCCAACGAGTGGTAGTGTAACAACTTTTGAAGCAGGATGTAAATATGACTTTAGAGTTCTTTTTAGACCAAAGACTGGTTATACTTTTTCTTCTGATACAATATTTTTAATAAATGGTCATAAAACAGGCAAATGGGGTGACTCAAATGCCATGGCATCATATTATTTTTCAACAGTAGATAATGATTCTACCATAACTGTTCTTATTCATATGGAAGATGATGTAACACCTACAAGTAGTACAACAATAACTAAGGGATCAACGGTTCCAAAGCCAGAAAATCCAGAAAGAAATGGATATACATTTGTTAGATGGGAAACAGCTCAAGGATATATTTATGATTTTAATGAACCAAGATTTTCTAGTCCTACGGAATTATATGCAAGATGGGTAGAAAATGCCAATCTTCAAACTAATACGATAACTTTAAATCCAAATAATGAAACGGAAGAAACAGATAGTATTACGAATATTGTTAATCAATCAATAGTTAATTTAGGTACACTTGAAAGTTATGGCTTCACGGTTCCAGAAAAAGAGTTTTATGGATGGAAAATAGGGAATAAAGTATATTTGCCAGGAGAGGATTTTGAAGTTACATCTGATGTGACGGCAGTTGCCCAATATATTGGGACAACAGTTCTTTCGGCATATAAAGTTTCGTTTAATGCCAATGGTGGAAGTGACACAATGGATGACGTTACTGGATTAACAGGAACTTATACTTTACCAGAAAATGGTTTTACAGCACCAGCTAATAAGCAATTTAAAGGTTGGTCTTTAACAAGTGATGGTGCTATTATTACAACTGTTGAAATGACAGAGGATAAAACAGTATATGCTATATGGGAAGATATTCCATTAACGCAAATTAATGAGTTAAGTGCAACAGTAACAGCCCCTGTTGGTGGAGAACATCCATCATTTACGGCAACATCAGGAAATGCCGGAGCATACACAGCAGAAGTTGTGGCTTGGTATGATCTTGATGCAGGAATTGAAATTAACGCTTCGGATTATTTTGTTGCAGGAACTGAATATCGAGTAAGAGTTCATTTTACTGCTAACGCTGGATATGAAATAGAAAATCCTTCAACTTTTACCATAAATGAAACACTTAATGCTATGGCTTTTGATACCTTTACCCAAAGAGGTATGGACTTTATAGCAACTAGTGCACCAGCAACACAAATTACTTCAGCTAGTGCAACAGTTACAATTCCAGTTGGTGGAGCAACACCTGATTTTAATCCAGTAGTACCAGATGGTGCTAATTATACGATAACAGTTGATACTTGGTATTTACATGAAGAACCATATCCTGATTTGACTAATGAATCAGGATATGTAGAAGGTAAAGAATATTCATTAAGAGTTCATTTTATCGCTAATTCTGGATATGAATTTGCAAATGATGCAACATTTACTATGAATGGTGAAGAAATCGCTAAATACGGTGCTACTGGTGATAGAGAATATTCTAAGGTAGCAATAGCGCCTACAAGTTATAATGTAACATTTGAATTAAACGGTGGTACTTGGACTGATTCAGGAACAAATCCTCAAGCTGTAAATGCTGGTGGAAAAGTAACGAGACCTACAAGTGACCCAACAAAAACTAATAATTTATTTGTAAATTGGTATGCAGATGCAGGATTTACAACACCATTCAATTTTGATGAAACAACAATAAGTGGAGCTACAACTATTTATGCTAAATGGAGTGAATATGCACAATTTGGAATTGGCATAACACCAAATGCTGGCTCATGGGATTGGACTGTTAGTCCGGGTAGCACAGGAGCAATGAATAGTATGGTTTTATTAAGTACCATAGAAAATCATCAGGTTACCTTTAGTGCAACAGCAAACAGTGGTTATCATTTTGTTGGTTGGTATGAAGGTGTAATGAATAATGAAACACATTTTGTTGATAGTCATACGGATACTTTATTATCTGCTGACTCAACATATGTTGTTACAGTTACAGAGTATAAAACATATATAATGGCTGTCTTTGAAGCTGATACTCCTACTGATACAAGTAGAGTTCAAGTAATTAATAGTATTGATTATAATGGTTTAGGAACTTATACAATAACGGGTGGAACATTTGATGGATTAACAAGTTTCTCAACTACAAAGGCTGAGTTCTTTGAAAAAGGAATAGAAATAACTCTAAAAGCTACTGCTGATAGTACATATACTTTTAAAGGATGGTATAATGCGGAAGAATATGATATAACTGGTGATAAAAATTTAGGTGTTATGAGTTGGAGAACTGTAGGTGATGTGTTAACAACGAATAGTACATATACATTCAATGTAACGAATGATTACTATAATGTAATGCCAGTATTTGAACCAAAAGCCGGACATAATAATATATGGACAACTAGTGGTGGACAAATCGCTGTTTTATATGAAAATAGAGCAGAAGAACAAACAATTCTTGATGGAAATCATTGGAAAGATGCTGGAATCGTTGTTGACTATTGGAAAAATGATGAAATAACCGTTAAAGCAAAAGCTCTTGAAGGATATCATTTCGTTGGATGGTTCCAAACAGATCCGTTGGCATCTGTTCCAGAAAATTATGTTAAAGAACCTGTAATTTCAACAAGTGAGGATTATACATATAAACCAGGAATTACGACAGTTACTGGAATTAATGAACCAATTAATTATATAACCGCTGTATTCGAAGCTAATTCTAATCAAAAACAAGTTGAATATACATTAACTGATGGCAATGCTGAAGTTAAATTTACTTATGAAGAAGGACATGAATTTACATTAGTATTTAAAGATATAATGAAGTTCACTGATGAAGAGTTAAGTGCTCTTGGAATGACAAGAGCGAAGTTTAATGAACTACTTGAAACTATTAAAGATAACACTAAAGATGATGGTGAATTCGTAAGTGTATTTGTCATTGAAATTAATGAAGGCGAACATGGATATACTAATGCTGTTAAAGTAAAATATAAATTAACAGAAGAAATGAAAAAGTATAAATCATTTAAGTTTATCTATTTAGATGATGAAAATAATTTCGCTGTTGCCGATATTGCAAACTTTACTATTGATGGCGATTACATGACAGGAACTCTTCCACATTTAAGTGCTTATGCTTTAGTAGGAAGTGAAGAAGAAGTAACTATACCAGGTACAACTGTTGATAATGCAAGTAATCCACAAACTAATGATAATATTATGACTTATGTTTATATACTTATTTCAAGTGTTGCATGTTTAGCTGGTGGAATAATTTATCTTAACAGAAAGAAATTATTTGGAAATAAATAAAAAAGATTAAGACTAGCAAGAAAATGCTAGTCTTTTCAATATAGGAGTGATAATATGTCAAAGAAAAAAATAATAATTATTAGTATTATATTAGTTATAGCGATAATCCTTTTCTTCATTGTAAAAAGTATAAATAATTCTAATAAATTAATAGGTTTATGGGATGTTGATGGTAATACCAAATATCAATTTGATGATAATGGACATGGTAAAATAATTGTACCTAATTCCAAATATGAATTTACTTATAAAATAAATGATAATATTCTATCAATTGATTTTATAAATGAAAATTCAACTGATACAAGTTATGAATTTAAAGTATCCGAAGATGAACTTGAATTAAAAGATGTAAATGAACCTTATATTATTCTTAAATTAAAGAAAATAATGGAATAATCATGTTATAATTAAGTGGGTGATGGAAATGGGAATAATAATTGTTGGTGGCGTATTAAAAAAGGATAATAAATATTTATTAGTACAAGAAGCCCAAGAAAAGTGTAGGGGTAAATGGAATCTTCCAGCAGGACACTTGGATCCTAATGAAACTATTTTTGATGGTGCTAAACGTGAAATATACGAAGAGTGTGGATTTAATGTTAATTTAACTGGAATAGCCTATATTGCTAATCAAGTATTACAAGATAATACTTTTATTGGTATAGTCTTTAGTACAGAAATTATTGATGGAGAAATTAATTTTAATAAAAATGAGATACTTGATGTTAAATGGTTTTCTTATGATGAGATACTAGAAATGCGTGATGAATTAAGATCATATGATTGGGTTGTAAATGCCATTACAGCTGTTAAAGACCATAGTGAAACGAATATTAGTTTGATAAAAGTTATGAAATAAAACAAGGTAAGATATGGATGAATTAATCGATGTATTAGATAAAGATGGTAATAAAACAGGTCAAATAAAAACAAAAACAGAAATTAAAAAAGATGGTGATTATCATCGTGCTATTGCTGTTTTAATTATCGATGATGATAAAATATTAATACAAAAGCGAAGTAGTACGAAAAAAGTATATCCTAATTTATGGAGTTTATTTATTAAAGGACATGTAAAAGCTAATGAAACATCTCTTATGGCATGTATAAGAGAGATAAAAGAAGAAATAGGTATTAGTGTTAATATTAATGAACTAGATTATTTATACACAATTAAAGAAGAAAAAAGAAATAGTGATTATATCGAAAATATTTTTTATGATACATTTATTTTAAGAAAAAATATTGATTTAAAAGATATCGTTATTTATGAAGAAGAAGTTGCTGATGTAAGATATATTTCTATTGATGATGCATATCAAGAGATTAAAGATAATAATTGTATATATGCACCCAATGATGAAGATTATCAAAGAATATTTGAATATTTAGGAAAAACAAATGGGAAATGTTATGTCAAAACATATAAAATAAAGTAAGAGTTGATTAAAAAAGGAGTTTAATGATGAAAAAGATATTATTTAGTTTGATGTTATTTGTGATGATATTTACTATTATAGGTTGTGGTAATACCAATAAAGAAGATAATAAAATTGATGAGACATTATTTAAAATAAAGGATAAAGAATTCCATTTAGATACCGATAAGGAATTTGAAGGACTAAGTTATAAAAGTTCTACGGAATTTAGGGAAATTAATAATGGTACTCCGATGAGTAAGTATGTTCAATATAATTATCAACCAGAAGATAGTTCAAATTATTTTTACTTTCGCATATTTTATTATGCTAAAAAAGATTTTACTTTTGTAAGAGGTGATTTAGCAATTGATAATAAATTTAAGTTTATTGATGGAAAAACAGAATTTATTGAGTATCAAATGATTGATGAAGAAAGAAAAGATGGAACAATTCATTTCTATTTTATTAATAAAGATGGTAATACTTATGTCCTTCATTTTGTATCACAAAACGATATTAAAGATTTTGAAAATAAAGTTTTGAATTCTATAAAGTTTGTATAATTATATGGTGATAATTAATGAAAATAAAACGGCTTAGTTAATAAACAATTGTTATTCTTTAATAAAAATATATGAATATTATTGATAAATAACTAAGATAATAGCCGTATTTAAATTTTTTGTTTGAAATATTGAAAAATATGATACAATAAAGTAAAGGAGGAGTGAATTGAAAAAATATTTTCTTGTAGTACTTTGTGCAGTCGTTCTATTTGTTGTAACTGGTTGTGGTAACAAGAATCGCGTTGTTTGTGAAGAAACTGCAACAGAAGGCGGAGTTACGATGAAAGCAGAAATTATCGTTGATTTTGATGGTAATGATAAGTTAACAGATGCTACTGCTGTTTATAATCTTGATAGTGAAGAAACAGCAAATCAATATTGTGCTTTCATGAAATTAGTAGAAGATGCCGATAAAGGTGTAAAAGTTGAATGTTCAGGAAAAAAGATTACAATTAAAGGTTTCGCTAATGTTGATTCTGATGATGAAGAAGAACCAATGATTGGTATGTCAAAAGAAGATTTCTTGAAGAAGATGTCAGAAGAAGAAAATGTAACATGTAAATAATTAAACGAGAGCAATCTCGTTTTTTTGTAGTATAATGATAGTGGTGATTGATAATATGAATAAAGAAAAAAGAATGGATGAAATAAAAAAGAGGGCAATGGATATTTTAAGAAAAAATAAACTAAACGATGATATTAAAGATATTCCAGATTTATTTGGAATAGATGAAAATGATAATTATTATCATATGGTATTAGATTATCCAGGTACACGTTATAAACAAGTAGTTAATTTGAAAGATGATGATGAATTTGTTCGCTATATTGTTAAAGAGACAATTTATGAAAGAGATTTAGATAGAATATAGAATAAAATTGATTTATTGCAGTTTTAACTAATATCGTGATATAATTAAATAAAGAGGTAAGAGGTAAAAGATGGAGTATATTATAAAAGTTTGTGGAGAAGTTATTGATAATCAGTATAAGGCTTATGCGATAAAAGCAAATTCTGAGTCTGAAGCCAAAATGATAGCTAAACAAAATTTTCAAGAAGAATTTGCAACTAATGGAAATATAATGGTTGTTGAGAAACCATTTATTCGTAAAAAGAGAGCAATTTATGCAATTGTGACTATGATAATTCCCATTTTATTGTCTTTTATAAATTGGAAACATAATCATAGTACCATATCAATTAGTCCTGATTTAATATCAACTATATTTGGTGTTGCTATTTATAGTGCTTTTTTCATTCGTTTTAAAGGTATTCGAAGGACCGTTGAATCAAAGTATGATATTATTTTTGCCATCCTTATGACAATTCTTTTATCATCATTTATAAAGATTCTTTTATGTAAACAAGAATTTAGTATACTTAGATTTTTTCATTTTTCTATTGATACTAATGTTGTTTTGGTTGTTGCAGTAATTCTTTCATGGCTTGGATTAAAGCTTGTTAGTGTTGGATGCATGGGTGTAGTTATTGTATTAGCACTAGGTAATATTACTAGTTTGAATGCTGCTATGGGCTCACTTTGGGGAACGGTTTTTGTTATAACTTCCTTTTTAGGTATATTGTTATATGCATCTGTTGAACCAGCCTTCGCTGACGCCAAAAAATACTTTTACCATTTTACTAAAAAAGGTATTAATTATTTGAGTAATGATATATCGGGTGCTAAAGAGCAGGCAATAAAAATTAAAGATAAAATTGACGATAAAAAAATAAATAATGATAAATAATTGTAAAAAGAGGATGTATATGAAAAAGATTTTAATATTAATATTAGTTGTAGCAGGAATAGTAGGTTCTATAATCGTTTCTTGTTCTAAAAGAGATAAATTATCGAATGATAATGCCGAAAAAGATAAAAATGGTCGATATTTAACCATCGTTAATGAAACAGGGCAAGTTATTAATGGTGTCCATGTTACCATTGCCAATGGAACAGAAATAGAAAGTATGAAGCAAGGAAATGTTGATAAAAAAAGCTTTTCTATTAAGATTCCTAAAGAGTATAAAAAATATGATACATTTAATGTGATTCTTGTTGATCGATATGATGCAGAGTATAAAAAAACAGTTAATAATGTTGCCAAAAAAGGAAGAACTGAAGTGGTAATAAATAAAGATGACCTTGTTAAAGAGACAGATGGTATAAAAAACAAGATTGATCGTTTCTTTAATGGTGATTAGTGATAATTATATGAAATGAAAAAAGAAAGCAATATAAATAAAAATATGCTAAAATTATTGGTGGTGAAGTTTATGCAAGAAGAAAAGTTTGGTAAATTAATTAAAGAGATACGTAAAAAATATAATTTAACACAAAAAGATTTGGCAGACAAATACCATGTAACATACCAAGCCGTTAGTAAATGGGAAAATGGTAAGAATATGCCAGATGTAACAATCCTTAAAGAAATAAGTAAGGATTATAACGTATCACTTGATGATTTAATTGATGGAAAACTAAATGAGAAAAAAAGAGATAAAAATAAAATAATATTACTTATTGGTTTTATTATTTTGCTAATTGGTTTTATTTTGTTAATTATTACGAAAAGTACTAGTGATTTCGAATCAAGAACTATGTCAACGACCTGTGATAATTTTAAAATATCTGGAATTATTTCTTATAATGAAAAGAAATCTTTAATCTTTATTCCTAAAATTGAATATTGTGGTGAAGAAAAAAATATATATAGTGATATTAGTTGTACTTTATATGAAAAAAATAAAGATGTCATAAAAGAGATTAGTACTTATCAATATAATGAAAAAGAAATAACACTAGAGGATTTTCTATCACAAGTTACATTTAATGTTGATAATTATTTGAAAGTATGCAATGTTTATGAAAAAGATAGTTTCTATATCGAGATTAAAGCTACGGATAATAGTGGTAAAATAACATCGTATAATGTACCAATTACTTTGGATGATAAATGTTTAAACTAAACTTCAAGTTTAGTTTTTTCAACTAGTAATTTATTGATATGTTGTTTTATGTTTGATAAAATGATAAAGAAAGGAAGAGAAGTATGAAAAAAAATAAGTATTTGTTTATGCTATTGATAGTAATGGCAGTGGTTTCAACATTTTTAATATATAATGGATGTGTCAAAACAGAAGAAGATAATGTTAAATTTAGTAAGGAGTATTCATCTGTTAGTGAGAAAAATGTTTTTGTGTATAGAAATCTTGATGAAATTATTAATATTATGGAAAAAGGAACAGGCGTTGTTTACCTAGGATTTCCAGAGTGTCCTTGGTGTAATGCTTATGTTAAATATTTAAATGAGGTGGCACTTAGTGTTGGAATTGAAAAAATATATTACTATAATATCCTTGAAGATCGATTAAATAATACAGAAGGATATCAAAAAATAGTTTCAATATTAAAAGATTATTTACAAAATGATGAAGAAGGTAATCCTCGCATTTATGTTCCAAATATTTCGTTTCATGTATCTGGAAAAATAGTTGGCAATGACTATGAAACGAGTAAGGATACCCATGATTTAAAAGATCCTAGTGAATATTGGACAGAGGAAGAAGTTACAGAATTAAAAAACACTTTAAAAGGATATATGGAAGAAGTATATCTAAATTTAAATTCATGTACGGAATGCAATAAGTAAGCTGATTAGAAATAATCAGTTTTTTTTACATTTTTTTACACTTAATAATTAGTAATTTTATGTCAAATAATGCAAATTAAAATATTGTTTGATATAATTTATATAAGAAGGTAGGTGAATAATAATGAAGAAGATTAATGTAATGTTTTTTATGATGATATTATTATTCACTTTTAATACATATGCCCTAAAAAGTAATGATGCTAATCTAACTGGTCGAAATACATGTGGAAAGATAGAACTTGCACATGCTAAGGAAGATGATGGAATAGAAAGTGTATCTTGCTTTGATGATTATGCTTCTGCGAAAAAGAAAATGGATGGAATGGAAGATAAAGATTTAATCATTTTAGAAAGAAATAATGGTGTAACTAAAATTATTGATGCTAAATATGCTTTAGTATATCTTGATCGAGGCGATGTTTTAACATATTTATATTCTTCCAAAGATATAAAAAATACTATAACTTATATGAATAACTCTGCTAATTATGGAGCAACCGATGGTGCTTTAATTGAAATAAATTATAGTAATAAAGCTGCTAAAATACGTATTGGTGGTGTAACAGGTTGGGTTAAGTCTAATGAATATAAAATAATTCCTATAACGTGGGTAAAATCTTCTTCATATTATAAAATAGATAATAATAATATTTATCACTTTTATGCAAAAAATATCGAAAATAGCGGTTATTCACAATCAAGTAGAACATTAGGACCAAAACCAAGTTTTGAAATAGAGAATGCAAATTATAAAAGCTTTGATGGAATATATTTTTATGCAAACTTTATTGATATGATTGATGATTACCGAAGTAATACGCATGAGAGAAGTGTTAATAAAGATCATCCATATTATAACTATTATTTATATTTACCACATCGTTCTAAAACAAATTATGAAATTGATGATTTAGAATCATATATTCGCAATGTCTTGAATTTTAAAGGAAGTACTTATGGAAAAACATATGTTAAAGGTTTTTCAACAATATATGGTGCCGCCGAATACTTTATGTATAGTGAAAAAATGTATGGTGCTAATGCCTTGATGGTTTTTTCTCTTTCTCGTAATGAATCAGCTAATGGTCAAAGTTCAATTGCTATTAATAAAAATAATATTTTTGGTCATAATGCTGTCGATGGAGCGGCATACTCAAGCGCTACAGGTTACTTGGATATTCGAAGTAGTATTTATACACATGGTTATGGTTATGTAAACTATGGCTATGCAAGATTTTCTGATTCTCGATATAATGGCAGTCATTTTGGTAATAAAAATGCCGGAATGAATGTTATGTATGCATCCGATGTTTATTGGGGAGAGAAAGCTGCTAGTTATTATTATAGTTTTGATAAAGATAATGGTATGGCTGATTATAATTATTATCAATTAATTATTTCCAAAAATAGTGATGTTAATATACGAACGACCCCAAATACAAGTTCTACTACTGTTGCAAGAGTTAAAAAAGCAGGAATACCATATATTCTTTTAGAAGAAGTAGAAGGAACGAGTGTTAATGGTAATAATATTTGGTATAAGATTCAAAGTGATTCAAATGTTGATAATAATGGTAAGTTAATTGGATCAAATAGTAGTACATGGCCAGAATATAATTGGGATGGTGCTTTGTATGTTCATTCTTCATACTTTGAAAAAATAAATGATGCTAAAGATGAAAATAATACTTATCATAAACCTAGTAGTGTTAATAAAGATATAAGTACTTATGAAATTAATACATATGCTAGTAAAACGGCTTATGATCCAATCGTTGGTAAATTAAAAGAGGATACAGAGTTTTTCTATTCGTCAACTTTATCTAATAAAAAAGGAACGTTAAAAAAGAGTAGTTATGTTGTTATTTTAGAAGATATAAAAAATAATGATACCACTAATTACTTAGTAATAACTGATTATGGAACTAATCAAAAAGCATGGATTAGTAGTAACAATGTTGAAATAGTTAAGAAAGATTTACTAAGTGTTAAAATAGATACTTCAAATAGTTATATTGATGTATATGATAAAATAAACGGCAAAAGTGTATTAAAAGTATATACAAGTAACTTTATCCCTATTGTTGATAAAGAAACTGTTGGTGATAAAACCTATTTAAAAGTACAATATAAAAATACTGATAATATTTCATATGGATATATTGATGCTAGTATTAGTAATATTAGTTATACTCTTAATTATATAAATGTTGTACCAGTAATTAATGCAAGTGATATTACTTTAGTAGAAGGAAGTAGCTTTGATTCATTAAAAAATGTTACTGGTATCGATCAAGAAGATGGTGATATAACAAATAAAATAATAGTTACGACTAATAATGTTGATCCTAATAAATGTGGAGTATATAAAGTTATTTATTCCTTAACAGATTCTTATGGTGATACTGTAACTAAAGAAATTAAAGTAACAATATCATCTCTTGAAGAGAAGAGTGCCTTATTTATGTTTGATAATCTAAAACATCAAGAAGCGAATAAATTCTTATTTAGTGGCTTTATGGGTATAAAAGGAATGGATAATATTAACGTTGTTAATGAATTAATCTTTGTTAATGAACAAACCAAGACGGAATATCCTTATAAATTAGATAAATGGGAAGATTTCCCTTATGAAATGTCAAGTCTTGATGATGATAAGGTATATAATTATAATGGTGGTTGGTTCAAAAGTATTATTGATTTATCATCATTACCAATTGGTAACTATACTATTTACGTTAAGGTAACTAATGGAAAATATACATCAAAGACGCTCTTTACTAATATTGCCTATGTTGATATGACAAGACGAGCTAAAGGCGAGGGAAGAGAATACTTAATTGACGTTGATTATTCAACATTAAATAGTCCATTAATCTTTAGTATACGAAATACTTTATTAAGTTTAGATGTTCCTAAAACAATGGATCCTATGTATAATTTCTTTAATGAAATAAGTCTTGATGATACTAAACTAAACATTAAAGGTACAAGTCATAATTATGGTGTTAGTTTGGGTATTAATGATAATGTTGAAAGAAAAATTGTTTTTGAAAATCAAGAAACTTTTGAAGTGATTGAAAGAGATTTAGGAAGTATTATTGATGGTGATTATCCAATTACTCTAGCCGTATCTGATAATCTAGATAAAACAAGAGCATGGTATAAAAATACTATTGATTTAGAAGGACTTACTAAAGGAACTTATACAATTTATATTAAGAATACCGTTAATAATGTTACCTATTATGGAGAGATTATTGACGTTGCATATACAGATTTTAGTAAAATAAATAATGCTCGTTATGAGTTAAAAAGAAATGATAATTTAAGATTACGATTAGAACTATTAGTTAGATAATTGACAAAACATATAAATGATAGTATATTTAACTTGGTTTTGAAAAAATAAAGTGTAAAGGATTCTTTGCACTTTTTTTCGACCTTTTTTTTCTTTTTGTTTTCGTATTATATAAAAGGAGGTGCATTTATTAAGAAAAATATAGGTGTTATTATTCTTTCTATAAGCTTATGTATCGTTTTTTCTAAAGCCATGTTTACTACATATAAAACAAGTAGTGTTATGAGTATCGATGGGAATATCTATATATTACAGTATGGTTCTTATATCTCAAAAGATGTCATGGAAGAAAACACTAAAAAACTAGATAATTATTTAATGATTGAGGAAGATGATAAATATTATGTTTATTTAAGTGTTTTTACAAATAAAGAAAATGCTCTTAAAATGCAAAGAAATTATGAAAAGCAAAATATCTATACTTACTTAAAAAATGATTATATCAGTGATGAAAAGCTTATTGAAAGAATTAAAAAAATAGAAGAAGAGATTAAAGATGTCGATATAAAAGAAGTAAATAAAAAAATAATTAATGAATTAAAAAAGATGTAGGTGGTGATAATTATAAAAATAAAGGATCTTCCTAAAATGGAAAGACCAAGAGAAAGAATGATAAGGGTAGGGAAAGAAAATTTAAGTATTGAGGAATTATTAGCGATTATTATTAAAACAGGTACGAAAGGAGTATCAGTTAAAGATATTGCAAGGGATGTGTTAAAAGAAATTAAAGATATTAATAATTTAGAAAATATAACTATTAATACTTTTTCGCATATTAAAGGATTAGGAAAAATTAAAACTATTGAACTTATGGCAGCTATAGAACTTGGTAGAAGAATCTTTCTTGAAAAAGAAAATAAAGAAAGTATTGTTTATAATAATCCCGAAATTATATATCAAAATAATTTGTATCTTTTTAAAGGAAAAAAACAAGAATACTTTTATTGTTTGTATTTAGATAATAAAAATAAATTAATTGAAAGGAAATTATTATTTATGGGAACTATTAATCGTAGTATTGTTCATCCAAGAGAAATC
>CACZNM010000074.1 GCA_902782535.1 uncultured Erysipelotrichaceae bacterium | reverse complement strand
ATGGAAGATAATAAAGCAACAGTTAATGAAGTAGTTAATATGGGAAGACGTGAACTTGCATACGAAGTTAAAGGATTCAATAATGGTAACTATTTTCTAATTAAAGTTACTTGTGATAAGGATGCTGTTAAAGAATTTGATCGTGTTGCTAATATTAATGAAGATATTATAAGACATATTGTTGTAAAAAAAGAAAAATAATTAAGAAGTAGGAGAAATTATATGAATAAAGTTTTTTTAGTAGGTAGATTAACAAGAGATCCAGAATTAAGATATACAGCTAGTAATTTAGCAACGATGCGTACAGCTATTGCCGTTGATCGTCAGTTTGTAAGAGAAGGCGAAGAACGTGGGGCTGATTTTATTAATATTGTGGCTTTTGGACAAAGAGCTGAAACAATGAAAAAGTATCTAACTAAAGGAAGTCAAATTGCTATTGATGGAAGAATTCAAACTGGTAGTTATGATGGAGCTGATGGTAAGAAAGTTTACACAACGGATGTTATTATTGAAAATTTTCAATTTTTAGATTCAAAAGCAAGTAGAAATTTGGAAGGAACTGATACTACTCTTAATTCTAATGATAATACTACTCCTTATAATTTCCCTAGTGAAGAAGATAATAGTTCATCTGGAAATGATGGAACTGACCCTTTCGCTGATTTTGGCGCTAAGATTGAAGTTAGCGATAGTGAATTACCATTCTAAAAAAAGGAGGATATAATGGCAGAATTTTATAGAAAGAAAAAGAAAGTATGCTATATGTGTGCTGGAAAAGATATCGATTATAAAGATGTTGAAGTATTAAAGAAATATATAAATGATAAAGGTAAAATACTACCAAGACGTGTAACAGGTGCATGTGCTAAACATCAAAGACATATCGCTGAACAAATTAAAGAAGCTCGTGCTATTGCATTATTACCTTATACAAAATAAAAATGTTTTTTAAACCATGGAATTATTGATGTTTCATGGTTTTTGTTTAATACTTTTATAGACAAATAATAAAAAAATGTGGTATAATCTTCTTGTTAGTGGAGGTAATTTAATGAAGAAGATGGATAATAAAGCTTTCCTTGCTTTGATGCAAAATACGATAAGTGAATATGTAGAAAATGATGATTTAAAAGGTTTATATGAAAAAATAAAGTCATATCATATCAAAAATCCAGATTTATTAATGAAAATAAGTGAAATGATTGTTGATGAATGTGATAGACAACATAAGACTGGAAAAAAATAATATAACAAGAAAAGGGAATGTCGAATAAAATACATTCTTTTTTTAATCTTTAACACTTTTAACGTAAACTATTGATATTATTTTAATAATATGTTATGATGGCTACGTAAATAATAGATGAAAAGTATCTGTTAATTATAATATATATTATAAGGATTATATGGAGGTCACATTATGGAAAGCATTGAAAATGTCAGATTTACTAAAAAGGGAGAAATAACCAGCGTTGTATATATACAAGATTCAAAAGATAATGCTGGAATGTTTATTAGAATTTTTACTTCAGGTGGTGCTGATGCAAGAATACGAATTTATAATGAACATAATCTTGCTGGATTTAATTATATAGGATCAGCGATAGAAATTGAACTGGAAAGTGGAAGAGAAAATTTTAATAATCCATCTAAAAGGGTTGAAAATTTTAAGAATGCAGTTAAATTAGTTATTTTGAAAACTATTTTAAGAAATGATGAGCATAAAAAAGAGTATATAGAAATAATTTCTAAAATGCTTGATGATTTAGATGGACGTAGAACTTATCAATTTGTAGTTAAAGATACGATAGAAGAAAAAATTGAAGAAAATATTTATATGTCATTCCCAGCTAGTAGTGTTGCAGTTCGAACTTTACAACCTATAGGTTTTTATCAAAAGAATAGTAGATATTTTTTTGATCAGGATGTAGAGCGTTTAGATGAAATGAATCAAACTGCATATTACATGCTTAATGATGATATATGGCAAAGAGATGCTAAATATATGTTAATGAATAGGGAAAAATTTATGATACCTGATAAAGAAACTAAAAATATCCCAAAAGTTACAGCAAGACCAGCTTCAAAACCAAAAAAGGCTTCCAAACCTGTTCAAGTAATAGATCCTAGAGTTGCTTATATAAGAAAAGTATTAAACTTACCTGATAGTGTATCTGATCAAATAATTAAACAGGCTATAGATTCTATAATAAATGAGCAATTAGTAAATGAATCTGGTAAGAAAAAATAAAGATTTATAAAGTAGAAAAGAATAAAACATTTAACATTGTTAGATGTTTTTTACTTTTCTAGATAATTTTTTCATAATTTGAATTTAATAAAATTAATTTATCAAAACTTAGTTTTTAATAAATCTTTTTGTTATTAATAATTTTCTCGTATTCTATTTAAACATTATCAATTTTTTAGGCTTTATGTTTGCATCTATTACTTCATTTGTATGTCCAATTGTTCTTCTACAATTCTTATAAATCTCATTCTCTATCCTTCATATTTTTCATGAATTTAGCGAAAACCAACAAACATTTATTTTTATTTTGTATTTATTTGATATATTATTGTTAAAATAGTTTTTTTTTTGTATAATTATGTTGTGATGTTTATGAAATTAAAGAAAAAATATAGAAGGATATTATTATTGATTTTAGTAATTATTATAATTATATTAAGTATTATTTTATGGAAAAAAGTATATAATTATCAAAATAAAAATAATACTAGTAATACAAAATATAATGAAGAACCAGTATATAAAGAACATGATAATGAATTTATGATTGAAAAAAGTAATTATTTAGAAAGAAACTATGAAAGATATATTGCATATAAAAAACTTCATCCTGATTATTCTGATGATACTATAATTACCTATGTTAATATAGGACTTGATCATGATTATTATACGGATATAGAAGATACGGATATGAGCTTAGGGAAATTAATTATATGCAACAAATATCATACGTTGAAAAAAGATTATGTACCTAATTTGGTTAGTTTGGGAAGTAATTATGGTGGTGGAAAACTCGAAAAAGAGACAGCAGAATATTTTAAAAAAATGAGTGATGCTGCTAAAAAAGAGGGAATTAGTATTAAAAATATTTCTGGATATCGTAGTTATGATACACAGGTTTATTTATATAATAATTATGTAAAAAAAGATGGCAAAGCTAAGGCTGATACATACTCGGCAAGAGCAGGAACAAGTGAACATCAATCAGGATTAGCTAGTGATATTAATTACGTATCAAGTAGTTTTGAAAATACTAGTGCATTTAAATGGTTAAGTAAAAATGCT
>CACZNM010000073.1 GCA_902782535.1 uncultured Erysipelotrichaceae bacterium | reverse complement strand
GAAACAAATACTACAGTTATAAACGATAATCCTAATGATATGTATATTATCTAGTAATATATTATCATTGCTGAGAAACAAAATATCTGTTCTTCACTAAAGATTGATGAAGAAACAGCATATTTAATATCTACTATTTCGATATCATTGCTATCTAAAAATTTATTTATTTCTTTTTCTAAATCACTTTCATCCTCTAGGTCAAATAATTTAACTTTCATATTTCATCCTTTCTTTATAAATATAAAGGTATAAAGGAAAGAAACATGTCAAAAAAAGCACAAAAAGTGCTTTTTAATATACTTTAGTTCTATTACTAAACCATACACCCATTTTCGGATAATTTACCATCGTTCTTGGATTAACAAGCTTAGAAGTATAAGTACTCCATGATGTATAATCTTTTAAATATAGACCGTTCGCAATACTTAAATGCAAATGACGTCCTGTTGTACAAGTATCCCATGGTGTTAATGTCTTATTTCCTCCCGTTACTGCAACTTTAGTATTTTGATCAACATAATCACCAACTTTAACTTTTACCTGATAAAGATGTGCATACGTGCTGGTATAATATTTTCCATTAATGTTATGATGAATAAATAACATTGTTCCGCCACAAGAATTTTTCCAGCTAATACCCGCAACAGTCCCAGGTGCAACGGCATAAACATCCGTACTTCCATATTGGTCAATACCAGTATGCAATTTATATACCTTCTGTGTAGGATGAAGACGGTATCCAAATTCACTTGAAACAGCACCACTAACAAGTGGTCTTATCATCTTTCCAGAAAAAGGAATTTTACCACAAGTGTTAATGTCTTGATCATCTTTACATCCTAAAGTTTTTTCATAATATTCGATTAATTTCTTCTGAGCATCAATTTGAGATTGAACTGATGCCATTATCTCTGCTGTATCAGAAAGAGCATCACCAAGTTTAACTAATTCCGCATTCAAATTTTCCTGCTCCGCATTCAAGTTTGTTATCTGCACTTTTAAATCTTCATTTTTCTTTTTATATTCTTTAATCGTATTATTATAATCCTCAATTAAATCATCATTATAAGAAACCATTTGTTCTGATACAGCACTACGTAATATTAAATCTTCAATACTATTTGCATGAAAAATATATTCAATATATGGGTTTTCACTATTCTGAATTTGTAAAGATACCACAATATCTTTAATTTGAACTTCCTTTTCTTTTGCTGTTTTTTCTAATGCCTCTATTTCTTCTTCAGTTTTTTTTATTTTAACCTCATCATTTTGAATTGTTTCACCAATATTTTTTATTCTTGTATTCGTATTAGAAATCTCATTTTTAGTTAATGCTTGTTTATTTTTAGCATTGTTCATTTCTTTTTCATAAGCTGCTAATTGATTTTTTAAATCTTTTAACGTTTTGGCATGAACATTTGGTACCAATAGAAATATTAATACAATAACAAGCAAATATTTACATATTCTTCTCATATCTCTACCCTCGTATGATATAAGTATATCATATATTAATGAATAAATTAAGTATTTAACAAAAATTTCAAAAAAAGTTTACAAAAAAAATAGTTTATAAAAACTATTTATTTTCTTAAGATACCGCAAATACTATAATAATAATTAATAATATAACACCTAAAATGACAAGTAGGATTTTTTTATCAATTTTTTTAAGTATATCTAAGTTAAAGTTCTCAAAGAAATTACCCTTTTTCTTCTCTTCATTTTTTTTATTGTTAAGTCGATCTCCATATGAAACAGATTGACCATAGTTATTATTGCCATACATATTGCCATTATTGCCATAGTTATTATTGCCATACATATTGCCATTATTACCGTAGTTATTATTGCCATACATATTACCATTATTACCATAGTTATTATTGCCATACATATTGCCATTATTACTATAGTTATTGTTGCCATACATATTACCATTATTGCTATTATTATTGTTACCATACATATTGCCACTAGAACCATAGTTATTATTCTGATTATTATTATAATTATTATTTTGATTATACATTACCAACCACCACGATAATTATAACATTAAAATAAAAGAACCTCAAGGGTTCTTTTT
>CACZNM010000072.1 GCA_902782535.1 uncultured Erysipelotrichaceae bacterium | reverse complement strand
TCGTGGCATGGTAGGATTGGTGAAGCGGTTAACACACCAGATTGTGGCTCTGGCATGCAAGGGTTCGATCCCCTTATCCTACCCCAGATTGATAGATACCCTTGTTTTCAAGGGTTTTATTATTTTTTAGACTAACAATATGGTTAGTCTTTTTTTTAAATCATTTAATAAATTAGGAGGTGAAAATGAAAGTATTTACCAGTGATGAATTTATTAAAAGATTAAATTGGTTAGTAGAAGATGTCCCTAATGTTTATTATAGTGGGAAAAACTGGAGTAAGATAAATAAAGAAGGTAAATGGCAATTTGATTGTGTATTATCAGTAGAATAATTTTGCTGATGTAAAATTTCTGAATTAAGCGGGGAGGCTAACCTTTGAAAAGCATGCTAATCCGAACCGAAGGCTATACGGAGTATAGTCAGGGGCAACGCATAGATAGTGAAAAGATATAATCTATCCACGAGGCAGGAACACATAATAGGTGAAAAGATATGCTGAACTTATAGGAAACTATAAGAAGTTAGAGATAAAAAGCTTTAACGATAACAAGAGTGGAAATCTATTTTATGGGGATTTAAGGCTGATAAAAAATTATTTCGTGGCGGAACAATTTATAAATCTAATGGAGTAGCTGATTTTAGTTGTAATGGGGCTTTAAAATATTGTACAAATGTAAGTCGTGATTTTACCACTTTAATCCCTGGAGAATATTTATGTATGAAAGATACCAAGTATAATCATTCAGGAATTTATTTAGGAAACGGTAAAGTTTTTGAAGATACAACTGGTTGGGGTATACGAAAATGTGTTATTAGTGATATTAGTAAAACTGGTATAAGAAGTCTTCATGGACAAAAAAATCTTAAATGGACGTATCATGGTCGTTTAAATTATATTGATTATGATAATGTCTTAGAAGATCAAAAAAAATTAGTAAAGGAGTTACAGAGAAATCTAAATGAACAGTGGCAATGTGGATTAGTTGTTGATGGAAGTTTTGGCCCATTAACTCAAAAAGCTTGTTCCAAACATAATTTAAAAGAAGGAATTAAGGCTAAAATAATGGTTAGATGGTTACAAAAACGTTTAGTTGATTTAAATTATTCTGTCGGAAATAGTGGTATTGATGGAAGTTTTGGCCCAGATACTTTAAAAGCAGTTAAAAAATTTCAAAAAGATAAAGGTTTAAAAGTTGATGGGATAGTAGGAAAAAATACTTATCATGCATTAACTGAATAAAAGGCAATGAATTTGTCTTTTATTTATTATTTAACGGATGTTAGCATTGATAATATAATTATAGGACGTATCTTACAACATCAAATAAAGGCATAATAAACGGATTTAGCAGAATTAGATAATGGTGGTTTGATAGGGTTTTATTGATATTATGGGAATTTTTTTGTGATATAATTATGTTAACGAATTGTGGTGATTTTATTGAAAAAAAATAATTATTTAACAAGCAATAAGTATTTAATGTCAGAGTATGATTTTGGAAAAAATGATAATGTTTATCTAGATGAATTAACCTTAGGATCTGATAAAAAGGTATGGTGGAAGTGTAGTATATGCGGATATGAATGGGAAACTAGCATTTATTATAGGGTAAAATATAAATCGATGTGTCCAGCATGTCAGGCAAAAAAAGGTAAAGGACATATATTAGTTCGGGGAGTAAATGATTTTGAGTCGTGGTGTAATAATAACAAAAAAAAATATTTATTGATTGAGTGGGATTATAAAAAAAATGGTAAATTATTACCTAAAGATGTTTCGTATGGATCAAGTAAAATGATATGGTGGAAGTGTAAAAACAATCATGAATATATTCAAAGATTAAATCATAAGACTGGGAAAGAAGATTGTGGTTGTCCATATTGCATGGGAGTAAAAATTTTAAAAGGCTTTAACGATTTAGAATCTTGGTGTATAAATAATAATAGACGTGACATCTTATATGAATATAATAATGCTTCAAATACAAAAAAACCGAGTGAGGTATTGTTCTCTTCACCAACAAAGTATAATTTTAAATGTCGGTTTGGGCATACATATTCAAGAGATATACATGATAAAACATTAAATTTTGCACAATGCCCTGTTTGTCAAAAATCTAATAAGATAAGTATTAAAGAAAAAACGGTTTATTATTATTTAAAAAAATACATTGGTGACGTTGTTGAAAATTATATACTTGATAAGTCTACTCAAAAGGAATTGGATATATATATTCCTAGTTTAAATGCTGCAGTTGAATATGATGGACAATTCTATCATCAAAATGATAAGAGGGATATTGAAAAAAATTTACTGTGCAGAAAGAAAAAGATATATTTATATAGAATTAGGGAAACAAAGCTAAATAAATTACCATATTGTAATAATATAAAGTTAAGTGATGAAAGTATTGAATCATTAGAAAAGTCAATAAAATTTCTTTTAGATTCTTTTGGCGTAAAAAAATATGATATAAGTATAAAAAGAGATGTTGTTGATATACAAAATTTAGTTATTAAATATAATGTTAGTAATTCATTTCAGCATTGGTGTATTGAGAATGAAAAAGAAGAATACTTGTCTGAGTGGGATAAAAAGAGAAATGGTAAAGTCACACCATTAAATGTGAGCTATGGTACAACTCAAAAATATTATTTTTTATGTAAAAATGGACATTCTTATCTACAATCTATTGCTCTTAAAACTCGTAGTGGCGTTGGTTGTCCTTTTTGTAGTTGTAGAAAAGTTATGAAAGGATTTAATGATTTTGAAACTTGGTGTATCAATAATAAAAAAGAATATTTGCTATCTGAATGGAATTATAATAAGAACGGATTATTGAAACCGGATGCAATAACACATGGATCTACAAAAAAAGTATGGTGGAAATGTTCAAAAGGGCATGAATGGAAGACTTCATTAAATAATAGAAGTAGGGACAGAAATTGTCCTATATGCAGTAATAAGGTAATTGTGATTGGAATTAATGATTTAGAAACAATAATTCCGCAAATAGTATCAATATGGAATTATGACAAAAATCATGCTATTCTACCATCGGCTGTATCACCTTATTCTGGCAAATTAGTTTGGTGGAAATGTCCAAAATGTAATAATGAGTGGAAACAACGTGTTTCACATATTAGTAAAGGGATAGGTTGTCCTTCTTGCCATTACAATATATACAAAGACAATAAATAGTATACTTATATATTATATTTAGGATTAGACGGAAACTTTGGCCCAGATACATTAAAAGCTGTTAAAAAATTTCAAAAAGATTATAGATTAGAAGTTGACGGGTATGTTGGAAGTATAACATGTGGTGCATTAGTTACATAAAATTATTGAGAAAATAATAAAAATAATTTATAATATCTCTTAGGAGGACATTATGTACGATAAAATAAAAGAAGAAATAGTAAATGCTATGAAAGAAAAAAATACTCTTAAAGTTCAAACATTAAGAGGCGTAAAAGGAGAAGTTGACTTAGAACATATTAACAAAAAAGTAGATATTACGGATGATTTGGTTATTAGTGTTTTATCACATCAAATTAAAACAAGACGTGAATCAATCGTTGAGTTTGAAAAAGGAAATAGAGAAGATTTAATTAATAAAACCAATGAAGAGATTGAATTATTACAATCTTTTATGCCAAAACAGTTAAGTGATGATGAAATAAATCAAGTACTTGATGATGCTTTTAATAAAGTACATCCAACTAGTGCTAAAGATATGGGACTTATTATGCGAGAAGTTACACCACTTTTAAAAGGTAAAGCAGATATGTCTAAAGTAAGTTCATTAATTAAAGAAAGACTTAGTAATTTATAATGAATGATTTATATTCTAATGAAAGAGAATTAATAAAAAAGGGAATTACGTTAATCGCTGGAGTTGATGAAGTAGGTCGTGGACCTTTAGTAGGACCAGTTGTTACAGCAGCGGTTATTCTACCTATTGATTATAAATTAGAAGGACTTACTGACTCTAAAAAGTTAAGTGAGAAAAAAAGAGATTATTTTTATGATATCATTATGCATGATGCTATAAGTGTTGGTATTGGAATTAAGGATAATAAGGTTATTGATGAAGTAAATATTTATGAAGCAACTAAATTAGCAATGTATGAAGCGATTAATAATTTAAATATTACACCAGAGCATGTCTTGATTGATGCTATGCCTCTTGATTTAGATATTCCTCATACATCTATTATTAAAGGAGATGCCAAGAGTTTATCGATTGCAGCTGCATCTGTTATCGCTAAAGTAACGAGAGATCGTATGATGTATGAACTTGATCAAAAATATCCGATGTATAATTATAAAAAGAATAAAGGTTATCCTACGAAAGAGCATATTGAAGCGATTAATAAATATGGAATATTTGATGGTTATCGAAAGACATATGGACCGGTCAAAGATTATTTAGAAAAAACTAAATAATCTTTTTAAATGACTTGTTTAAACCTATTTTATTTAGTAAAATAAAAAATGTGGTTATAATGAAGAAGTTAAAAAAAATAATTAATCAAATTAAATATGAACATTTAGAATTAATTTCATTTGCCTTTATGATGTTATGGGCAATTTCTCCCATGATAGAGTATGGTATGAAAAATATTTCCTTTGTTTTCGATTTTTATTGGACAAGTATTATTTATATCGCTGGTTTTTTAGGAATAGTAGAATATGTTTTATATTTGTATATAAGATATAAAGAAGGTAAGAAAGTAGTCGATAATCGTTTTTTATTGATATGTTTTATTATCCCTTTTGTAATATCCATAATATCAACTATTTGTAGTAATAATCCATTATTATCTTTTTTTGGCGAATCATACCGAAAAGAAGGATTTCTTGTTTATTTAATGTATGTTGGCTTTATCTTATCTGCTTCTTTTATTAAGGATAAGAATCATATTAAAATAATTGCTAATACTATTATTATTTCGGCTATTTATATTGGAATATTACCTTTATTTGAGAACGATTTTACTTATTTTTATTTTAGTAATATATTTTATAATCTCAATCATTATGGATATTTTTTAATGATTACTTTGATGATTTCCATTTTTATGTTTATTGATAGTACTAAAAATAAAAAAATTAGATATGGTTTCGCTTATATTTTTCTTTTATATCTATTAATCCGTAATGATACTTTTGGTTGTTATTTATCAGTAGTAGTTTCTCTAATAGCATTGTTTATCTATGCTTTAATAAAAAAGCAAAAACGTCTTATTGTAACATTTGTCATGCTTATATTTATTCTTGAATCTTTTTTGGTTTCCCATTATGACATTAAAATAGGCGAGAGAGTGCATTTTGAAAAAGACAATATTATTTTAAAAAACTTCCAATCACTTTTTAACGATACAAATACTGTTATGAAGAAGGATTATAATAGTTATGAAATGGGAAGAATTGGCACAGGAAGAGGACTTTTATGGAGAGAAGCGATGAATTATACTTTGCAAAAACCTATAATTGGTGGAGGAATGGAATCTTTAGATGAATATTATAAATCTCATGATGTGAAATATAGCGATAGACCCCATAATATTATTCTTCAAATATCATCGTTTATTGGTATACCTTGTACATTGATATATTTAAGTTTTATCTTTTATATAGGATTTAAATGTTTAAAAAGAATTAATGGTGAAGGAATGTATATGATGGTATATTTTACAGCAATGAGCTATTTTATATCATCGATGTTTGGTAATAGTATGTATTATACATCACCATATTTTATGATTTTATTAGGTTTACTAATATCAATAAGTAAGAATAAAGAAGTAAATAAAAAAGAATAGTAAAGTATTATAGTTTTTATAACTTGTATAATAATTCAAGTTTTAGTATAATCAAAAAAGGAGTAGAGTATGAAGAAGCTTTTTAATATTATTGATAAAATAAAATATGAATATCTAGATGATTTTTCTTTTATTATTCTACTATTATGGACGATATGTCCTTTAGTTGAGTATTATTTTAAAAATTATATGTATTCCTATCATAAGACATATTTTTCTATGATAATATATATTATTGGAATGTTAGGAATACTAGAATATATTGTCTATTTTATTAAACAAAAAAAAGAAGGATTAGTAAGTAAAAGAAAATATTTATGTGAGATATTAATCTCTACTTTACTAATACTTGGTTTTATAGCAACGATATTTAGTAAAGACATTAGACTTTCCTTTTTTGGAGAACCTTATCGTAAAGAAGGATTAATCGTTTACATTATGTACATTGGTTTTATTTTATCAGCTTCATTAATTAGGGCAGATAAGAATAAAAAGATTCTTGCAAGATTAATTATCTTTAGTGCACTTATCATAGGAATATTACCTTTATTTAGAAACAATTTTACTTATAAAGCCTTTCCTAATGTATTTAATCAATTTAATCATTATGGATATTTTTTAATGATTTCCCTTATGCTTTCGATATTTATGTTTATTAATAATAAAGGTATAAGAAAAATATTTTATCTTTTTGTATATATATTTCTTTTATATTTATTAATTCGTAATGATACCTTTGGATGTTATTTAGCATCTTCTATTAGTTTAATTATTTTATTTATCTATTCCTTAGTAAAAAAATATCAGAGAGTAAGTGTTATTATAACCGTTATTATCTTTGTCTTAATTTCTTTTGGTGTTTCTCATTATGATATTAAAATTGGTGAAAGAGTAAATCTTAAAAGCACTCAAGGATCTGTAGGGAAGAATATCAAAACATTTTTTAATGATGTTAATAAAGCTTTAAATGAAGATAATAGTAAAACGAATGAAATTGGTACAGGGCGAGGATATCTATGGAAAAAGGCCTTAAGTTATACAATGGATCATCCTTTAATTGGTGGAGGAATGGAATGTTTACATGAATACTATAATGCACAAACAGTATATTATAGTGATAGACCACATAATATTATTTTACAAATTTCATCGTTCATTGGTATACCAGGAGCTCTTATATATCTTGCATTAATAATTATTATTGCATTTAATAATTTGAAAAATATCCATAAAAATCCTATTAATATTATGATTTATTTTACCGCGATGACTTATTTTATATCATCGATGTTTGGTAATAGTATGTATTATACATCGCCATATTTTATGATTTTATTAGGTTTATTAATTGGATTATATCGAGAAAATAATAGTAAAGAAAATTTAAAAGAACACTAATTTCGACAAAATAATACTTAGCTTTTTTATAAAATTGAAGTATGAAAAAAAGCTTAAGTATTATTTTATTAATATTATCTTTTTTAGGGATGGATGCTACTATTAATTATGTTAAAAAGAAAGAGAGTATAGATATAATAAATGAATCAAATGAAATTAAAGCGATTTATATATCATATCTTGAATATTATGATAATTTTTATGGTGGTAGTAAAAGCATTAATCAATCTAAAATAGATAAAATGATTGATAATATTAAACGTATCGGCTTTAATACAATTATTTTACATGTTAGTCCTTTTTCTGATGCAATCTATAATTCTTTAATTCTTCCTTATTCCATGGCCTTAACTGGTGTTGAAGGGAAAAATCCAGGTTTTGATTATTTAGAATATTTTATTAAAAAAGCTCATCAAAATAATATGCTTTTATATGCTTGGATAAATCCTTATCGAATAAGTTTTGATAATAATGCTAACAATCTTAGTAAAGATAATCCAGCTTATAAACTTATTAATACATCAAATATTAAAATTGATGATAATGGAATATATTATAATCCTGCTAGTGAAATAGTTAAAAATTTAATTATAAGTGAGATTAAAGAAATCATTGATAATTATCAAGTAGATGGCATTCATTTTGATGATTATTTTTATATGCAAGATGATATTGATAAATTAGAATATGAAAATTATATAAAGAATAATGGTACGATTTCCCTAAAAGACTTTCGTCTTAATAATACTAATGAATTAATAAGAAGGGTTTATAAAATAATTAAAGAGAAAGATTCTAATATTACGTTTTCTATTGCCCCTGATGGAAATATTAATAATAATTATTTATATCATTATGCTGATGTTAAAACATGGCTTTCTAATAATAATTATATTGATATTATTATGCCTCAAATATATTATGGCTTCGAAAATGAATATGCACCATTTGACCATGTTTTTAACAATTGGAAAAATTTAATAACAGTGGATTCTATTAAGATAATTCCGGTTCTTGCTATTTATAAATGTGGTAACATAGATGATAATGCTGGTAGTGGAAAAAACGAATGGATTACCAATAATAATATAATAGAAAGACAAATTAATTATTTAAGGATTAATAATATTAATAGTTATAGTTTATTTCGATATGATTACATTTTTAATGATAAGTATATAAATAGTAATAGTGTTAAGGAGATAGAAAATTTAAAAAAAATTAATCAAAAATATGGTTAAAAAAAATAATATATGATATTATTAAAATAGGTGGTGTGTATGTTTAATAATCTTACGAAAGAAATAATATATTTATCAATGGTTCCTGTAATTGTTATTGTTCTAATTGATTTAATTGCATTCTTTATTATGCGAAAGAAAGATAAGAGTTTTAAATTTAATTATTTAATTAAAATATCTTTATTGATTGCTGATGCTTTTGTTTTACCGTTGATAGGTGGATATACTATTTGGATAATATTAAGATATCAAGATGAAGGTACACTTATAAATCACTTTTTGTATATTGCTTTACTTATCTTTTTATGGGTAGTTTTATTGACATTATTTATTTGGGTATATTTAAAAACAAATAGAGAAGTAAAAGAAGATGAAAAAGAAATGAAAGAAGTAGAAGAAAATTAAAAAAATAGATTCAATCTATTTTTTTTAGTATAATTCTTTTTTTAATTCCTCAATATTTTGTTCCATAATTGTTTCATAATTTTTCTTTAAGTTTCGCTCTTCATCAGTAATATTTTTTAAATTACGAAAATCAAGAGTTTCAATTTTTTTATCATCAACTAGCTTTTTTACATCTTCTGTTATTTCCGTATCTTCTAGAACATAAAAGTATTTTACTTGTTCTTTTTCAATGGCATCTGAAAGAAGAGCCAGATTTTTTTCATATAAATCATCTTCTTTAAAAACAGGAATAACAGTTATGCCATATTTTTCTAAAAACAAGAAAGATTTACTGTTACAATATATTGTTTTCTTATCAGCATTTCCCATTGTTGTCTTTAAATTTGCGTCCATTTCTGATAAAATCATTTTTAATTCATTATATCTTTCATCTATTTCTAATTTAATGTATGTATTATCGATATATTCATCAAGACCATTTTTAATATTTTGTAAAATCATTAATAAGTTAGATGGATTAAGCCATAATTCACTAAGATCTTTTTTATATTCCATTCCATAGGTTGCATCAATAACCTTAAGCTTTTTATTTCTTTCAATAAGTTTAATCGCAATTGAAGAATCATTTGATAATCCCATATAGATGAATAAATCTTTCTTACTATCATCTTTTAATTGCTTTTCTGTTAATTCATATATATCAGTATTAATATCATCGGGGTAAATACTAGTTACATTAGAATTATATCCGTATAAATAATTTGTTGTATATTCAAGTGGATAAATTGTTGTGATAATATTAATGTTTTCCATAGTATCACGTTTAAATAAATCACAACCTGTTAATAATAAAGTTATTACTATAATAAATAAATATTTAATTTTTTTCATTTTTTATTCTCTCTTTCTGGTGGTAAATCAATTCCACCCTTACTTTTGGGATTACATTTAATAATTCTTTTAATAGCAAGAATACTACCTTTAAAGGCTCCAAAATCATTAATGACCGCTATAGCATAATTAGAACATGTGGGAATATATTTACATTCATAATGACTATTAAAGGGGATTTTTTGATATACTCTAATTAATTTGATTAATAGTTTTCTTACCATACCACACCTATAGTCATTTTACTATTTTTTTTTTAATTAGACAAGTTTTAAATGTACTTTTTATGATAAATTTGCTATAATCGTATTAGAAGGGATATGTTATGAAAGAGATACTTAGAAAATACGGAATTATTCCTAATGATATTAAAATATATGAAATTGCACTTTGTCATTCTTCTTATGCTAATGAACATAAAGATAAATATGATTATGAAAGATTAGAGTTTTTAGGAGATGCAGTACTTGAACTTGCCATAAGTGATTATTTATATAAAAATTATGAGCAAGATGAAGGAGATATGACTAAAAAACGCGCTAATTATGTATGTGAAGATGCTAACTATGAATATATGCAAAAATTAGGCTTGTATAAATATATTAAAGTTGGCAATGGTGAAGTTGGTGAAGTAAAAAAAGTTATTGTCGCTGATATTTTTGAAGCATTTATTGGCGCAATGTATTTAGATCAAGGTTTTTTTAAAGTTAAGGATTTCATTTTAGAAGTTGTAACACCATATATAATAGAAAGAACAAATTTTATTAATGATTATAAATCCATATTGCAAGAAGCGATGCAAACAGATAGAAGAAGTTTTTACTATGATGTTATAGACGAATCTGGGCCAGCTCATGCTAAAGTATTTACAGTTGTTGTAAGAATTGACGATGTAGTATATGGAAAGGGGATAGCTAGTTCAAAAAAAGAAGCAGAGCGTCTTGCAGCCAAGGAAGCTTTGGAAAAACTAGCAGTAAAGTAATATGAATAAAAAAGGATTTACTCTAACAGAATTACTTGCAGTTATTGCAATTATTGGTATTATATCTTTAATAGCCATTCCAAATATTGTTAATATTTCTGAAAATGTAAAAAAAGATAATATGTTAAATGATGCGAAAAGATTTATATCTCTTGCTAAACTTGCAGTTAATTCGGATTATGATATAAAAAACTTTAGTAAAAGTGGTGTATGTACTTCAACTGCATGTACTTTTTATATCGCTGATTTAAATGAAAATGGTGATTTTAAAATTAATGAGACAGGGAATATTATTGATGTAGATGGATTAAGTTATAATTCATCATCCTATGTAAGATATAAAAAGGAAAATGATGAGCTTAAATATTGTATTTATTTAAAGAGTGAAAAAAGATATCTTTCAAGTGCATCGGCTGCTAATTGTGTTAATGAGGAATTATTAACGGATAGAAATATTGTAAAGTAATGAAAAATTAAAGCAAATATATTGACTAAAAAAGATGAATTATGGTAGACTAGATATGTAAAGTAAAGGAGAGTTTATGAGAAAATTTAACAAGAAAGGTTTTACATTAGTAGAATTATTAGCAGTTATCGTTATCTTAGCGTTAATTATGGCTATAGCAATTTATAGTATCAGTGGTATACTACAAACATCAAGAGAGAATGTTTATAAGGACACAGCACTTAGTATTATTCATGGGGCAAGGAATCAACTTATGCTATC
>CACZNM010000071.1 GCA_902782535.1 uncultured Erysipelotrichaceae bacterium | reverse complement strand
GCTCTTTTTATTTGACATTAAATTATCTTTGGAGTATAATTTCACCAGAAAAGGGACTTTTATGAAATTAAAGAAAATCATTATTTTATTACTTGTATTTCTTTTTATTGGATGTACTAAAAATGAGATAGATATTAATACATTTATTGATGTTGCTAATTTTAATGGCTATATTATCAGTGAAAACAAAGATGAATATAAAGGATATAACTATATTAAAAATGTTCATTATGCTATAAATAGGGAAGGTATGTATTTTATTCAGTTTTTAGAACTGGAAGATGATGAAGTTGCCAAGCGTTTTTTCGAATTAAATAAAGAAGAATTTGTTAAGTATAAAGATAGTAATACTTATACTAAGACGATGAATTCTATGGATTATAATCTATATCATCTTGAAACAGAAGAAAGTTATAAATTAGTAATTCGTTCAAAAAGTAATATTATGTATATTGATGCTCCTATTGATTATATTAATGAAATAGAGGAATTCCTAGCAGAACTTGATATTGTTTATTAGAAAAGTAAGTGATTACTTTTTTTTAGATACTTTACTTTATGTATGGAAATATTTTTTTTTATATTATATAATACTATTGTGATGTATAAATAAGGAGAGTAATATGAAAAAAACAAAAATAGTAGGAACGATAGGACCAACAAGTTTTGATAAGAATATCATACATGAAATGCTTGATAATGGCATGGATGTTGTTAGACTTAATCTTTCACATGCATCTTTTAGTTTTTGTGATAAAGTTATTAAAATGATTAGAGAATTAGAAGAAGAACTAAATAGACCTATTGGAATAATGTTAGATTTAGATGGACCAAGTGTAAGACTTGATAAGTTCATTGAAGGTAGTGTTAATCTAGAAGAAGGTAAAGAGATAAAGATATATAATTATCCAGTTATTTGTAATAATACGCAATTTTCAGTTAATTATGAAAATATCTCCCATGAATTAGTAAGTGGTGATACGCTTCTTTTAAGTGATGGTAAAGTAATACTTGAAGTAGTTGAATCATTAAATGATTATGCTCTTTTAAAAGTTATTGCTGGAGGAGAAATTAAGAGTAACCAGACGGTTTATGTTCGAAATAAAGAATTAAAATTACCTTTTATTTCAGATAAAGATCATGAAAATATTATGTATGCTATTAAAAAGAATGTTGACTTTTTAGCTCTTTCTTATGTTCGTGATGAACAAGATGTTTTAGAAGTAACCGATCTTTTAATTGAAAATGAGAATAATCATATTAATCTTATCGCTAAAATAGAGAATAATAGTGCTCTTAATAATTTAGATGAAATAATTAAAGTATCAGATGGTGTAATGGTAGCACGTGGTGATTTAGCAATTGAAGTTTCTTTTGAAAAATTACCATATTTTCAAAAAACTATTCTTTCGAAAGCAAAGGAATATGAAAAAGTTGGAATTGTTGCAACCGATTTTTTAATGAGTATGGAAGAAAATCCTCGTCCATCCCGTTCGGAAATTAGTGATATTTATAATGCTGTTATGGATGGATGCGATGCTATTTTATTAAGTGGTGAAACAACCATTGGTAAGTATCCGGCTTTAGCAGTAGACACTTTAACTAAAGTTATTTTAAGTGCTGAGGAAGACTATGATTATGATGATAATTTAATGGATATCTTTGAAAATAAACTTGATGATATAACCTCTAATATTGCATATTCAGTTTTATTATCAGCTACCAAACTGAATGCTAAATGTATTATCGCTAATACTTATAGTGGATATACCGCTTCTAAAATAAGTCAAACAAGATGTAAAACACCAATCTTAGGATTAAGTCCTTTTTATGAGACAGTACGCTTATTAACTATTAATTATGGTGTTTATCCTAAAAAAACGGTGGAATGTAAAAGTGCCGATACCATTCTTAAAATGTGTACAAAGGAAGCGATTAAAACTTTTGATTTAGTCGATGATGATATTGTCATTATTACAGGGGGATTACCTATTAGTAATAAGAATACTAATTTTATGGAAATTGAAGTTATTGAAAAAGAAGCATAATTGTTTTTGGAGAAAAATATGGGTATAGGCACTTTTTTAGGTAAATTAGATGTAAAAGAATTGTTAGAAAAAAATAATATTACTATTGAAGAATATAAAGAAAAACTTCATTCATTACGAGATAATAATTATGGTGCTTTTTTGCATCAGTTACCATCTGATTTACGAGAATTTATATATTGTAGTTTGATACAAAATATTGCAAGAATCGGAGATAAATGTTTAAATAATTTTTTGGAAAATGATGATGAAGCCAATTTAATAGTAAGAAATTTATACCAAGATAATAAAATTAGTTGGTATATTCTTCTTGTTTATAAATTTCGTGATGCTTTTTCTATAATTAAAGACTTAGGATTAGGCTTAATAGAGTCAAATATTAATGAAATTATATATTATTATAATAGTGTTCCTGATGAATTTAATTATGAAATTCTACAATATATTTTTGAAAATATCGATGAAAAATACTTGGTTAATGTAAGTGATAGTTTTGCATTTTGGAATTTAGTTAACGAATTTAATATTTCCACTGAAATAATTAATAAACGTAATATGAAAAACTTACAGATAATAAATGATGATTATAAAGAATATAGTTTTGAGACTCTTCAATATGTTATATCTGATTATTATTTTCATGATTATCCCAATAATATTTTAATAAAAATCGAAGCGACAAAAAAGTATATGGAATATAATAAAGAATATGCTAAATTTTTAGAGAAGGACTTGGCGGTTATATCGTTAATAGAATTTCTTTTAAAGGCTAAAGAATTAGATGATGATAATTATAATGAAATAGTTAATACTTTAGCAAATATTAATTTGAAAATGCCATTATCAAAATTTATTGATGATATGTATTTTAGAATATTTAGTTGTTATGAGAAAGAATTACAGAAAAAGCTTGATAAAACAAGAGAAAGAATTACTAGCGGACTTGAACCAAGATATGTGTGTTCAAAAAATGGTATAAGAGTTCCTATTTATTCAATTGAAAATCAAACAGAAAATCAAGATAGTTTTTGCTACATTATTCATACTAGTAATTCTTCGCCACAAGAATATTTAGAAATGGGTCAAAAAATCAACAAAATATGTATGTCGATAATTACAGAAGATTGTATGCATACATATAGTGCCCGGGGAATGATATATGGATACAGTGATTTTAATGGGAAGAATATACGATCATTGCATTCATCGGACTTACAATCACATGGAAAAAGTTGTGATTTGTATAGATATCAACATCTTATGACTTCTATACCAAAAAATATTGATAATATTATTTCTTCCTATGATTATAATGAATTAACTTTTTTTAGTGTTGATGGTAATGTAAGACCGATTATACCCACATGTATGATATCATTTACTAGTGAACCTTCAAAAGAAAATATTGAGGCTGCTGCATATTTTGGTATCCCTATTTATTATATTAATCGTGATAAATATAAAATGAAAAAACCAAATAATGAAAATTCACTTAAAGTAATTGTTTTCTCTGATGATAATCCGCTTCCAATTATAGAAAAAAATACAAAAAAATCATGCAAATAGTTATTAAATATAGAATAAGACTATAAAACATACTACTTCAAGTATGTTTTTATAAAAAATAAAGAAAATCTTTAAAAAAATAGAAAATTGAAAAAATATATGATATAATAATTTAGAATAGGAGTGATATAGTGAATAAACATGGTCAAGCCTTAATTGAATTTGTTTTAGTTTTACCAATCCTCCTTTTAATTATTTTTGCATTTCTTGATTTTGGTAGAATTATTCTTTGCAAAAATCATTTGGAAGGCATAATGGGAGATGTAGTATCACTATATGATAGTAATGGTGATATAAATTCCTATTTAAAGCAAGATGATGATTATAAAATAACATATAAAGTAGAAAAGAAAGATTATTCTAAAATAATCTTAGAGACACAATTGGATTTAATAACTCCAGGATTGAATAAGGTCTTAGATAGTCCTTATAAAGTTAGAGTAGAAAGAAGTGTTCTTGATGAATAAAAAGGGACAGTCTTTAATTGTATTTGTTATGATGTTACCTTTAATTATCTTCTTTATTGCTTTCTTTATTGATTCATCGATAATGCTTTTAGAAAATAATCGCATCAAAGAAGTAGTTAAAGATAATATTAAGATATCTTTAAATAATGATATAAAAGATATCCATAAAATAGAGAAAGTTATCGAAAATAATAAAGATATTAAAGTAATGGTTACTATTCATGATAATGAATTAAAAGTTGAAGCATTAAGTATGAAAAAGAATATTTTTGGTAATATTTTTAAAATAAAATTGTTAGAGAATAAGATAAGCTATTGTGGTAATTATGATAGTAAGAAAATAGATAATTGTTAGGATAGAATGTGGGTGAAAAAATGAATAAGTATAAAGGAAAAATAATATGTGTAACTAGTGCTAAAGGAGGAGTTGGAAAAAGTATTTTTGCAACGATGCTTACAGGTGTTTATTCATATTTAAAGAAGAAAGTCCTTTTAGTCGATATGGATTTATCTAGTGGGGGAATTAGTGTTTTACTTAATCTAGATAAAGGAAAGACTATTTATAATTTATCCGATGATATTTTAAATAATCGTTTTAAAGAACATGATGGATATGTATTACATTATAATGATTTTGTTGATGTTTTACCTGCTTGTAAAGATCCCAGAGAAGGCAATAAAATTGATAGTAAAATATTAGAGCAAATTATTACTATTTATCAAAATTATTATGATGTTATTGTTCTTGATACAACACATACACCTACTAATGCAACGCTTTTATCTCTTGATATGGCTGATAATATTCTGTTATTAATCTCAGATAATCCAGTTGATCTTAAAAATACTCATAATCTATTAACCGTTTTAGAAAGTGTTAATAAGGAAAATATTAAAGTTATTTTAAATAATGCTTATCGTGATGAAAAGAAATATTTTAAAAGATATGATATAAAGAATTATATTAATCATAATGTTGATTATATATTACCAAATTCTATGTATATAAGGGATATTAATAATTATCTAATGGAAGGAAAGATTTTGGTTTTAAATGATAAATTAGTTTTTAAAAATGATAGTGACCGAGAATTACTAATTAAAATGGCGAAAGATTTGATAGGTGATAGTGATGAGAAATAAAAGCTTATTAACAGAATATAATGTTCTTGATAATGAGAAAGTTACCAAGATTATTAATGATTATGAAATATTCTCAGATAAAAATCTTTTGGATGAATTAAGACGTAGTATTTTAGAAAATATTATTGATAATAAATTAATAAGTGATAAACCTAAAGATGAGTTTATTAATGAAGAAATAGATCGAGTATTAAATGGACGTGATTTAACTAATTTAGAAAGAAGTCATATTTATAATATGATTGATAATGAAATTAATGGTTATGGCCCTTTAAATGAATTATTGAATGATAATAATATTAGTGAAATTATGGTTAATGGCCCTAATGAAGTTTATGTTGAAATAGATGGCAAAATATTAAGGGATGAAACAGTATCATTTATTAATAGTGAACATATTTTAAGAATTATTAGTAAAATGGTATCACCTTTTGGTAAAACAATTGATTCATCAACACCGATGGTTGATTCAAGACTTCCTGATGGTTCAAGATTAAATGCCATTATTCCACCATTATCCGTTAATGGACCAATATTAACTATTCGTAAATTTAAAAGAAATATTAATAGTATTGATGATTTATTACGTAATGGAACTTTAACACGTGATATGGCAATATTTTTGGAATGTGCAGTTAAGGCGAAGATGAATATGATTGTTTGTGGTGGTACAGGTAGTGGTAAAACAACAATTTTAAATATTTTATCTAATTTTATTGGTGAAGATGAACGTATTATTACTATTGAAGATGCTCACGAATTATCACTTGTACAAAAACATGTTATTCCACTTGAAACAAGAAGAACAAATTATAAAAGTGATACCGAAGTTACTATGCGTGATTTGGTGCGTAATTCCTTGCGTATGCGACCAGATAGGATAATCGTTGGAGAAGTAAGAGGTAAGGAAGCTTTTGATATGTTACAAGCGATGAATACTGGTCATGAAGGAAGTTTAACGACACTACATGCTAATGGTGGAGTTGACGCTTTAAATAGACTTGAAACGATGGTCTTGATGGGAAATATGGAAATACCTGTTCCAGCGATACGAGATTATATCAAAAATGCCATTGATTTAGTTATAAATGTTGAAAGATTAACTGATGGAAGACGTAAAGTTACTTCAATAAGTGAAATAACTGGTATTAAGGATAATGAAATAGTACTAAAAGATATCTTTACGTTTAAACAAACAGGTTTAACAATGAATAACGAAGTAATAGGAGAATTTAAAAAAGAAAATTATCTTCCTAAAGTTTATGAAAAAATAAAAAATAGGGGATATGATATGCTAGATACAATCTTTAAAAAGAAATAAAAAGGAGGGATACTATGTCATTTTATGACTCAATTAGATTAATTATCAATGTTGTTTTAGTCTTAATTGTGATAATTGTCATTATATGGTTTTTCTTAGAGTTAAGAAGAGAAAAATTGAATAAAAGACTTAATAATTATACGATTAATAGTAAAAGTGAACAAAATAGTTTCTTTGATTTAATACAGAATAGTTATATTAAATGGCGTAGTATGATAAGTAGTAAATTAAAGAAAAGTAAGAGTTTAGTGAATTACTCACAACGATATGAAAAATTTATCGATAAAAATAAGCCTGGTGCAATGGATAAAATGGATTATGTATCAACAAAATATATTCTTTCTTTTCTTGCAATAATAATATTGATAATTAGTGATGTTATTCAAAATAGAGAATTAACTTTTTTACAAATTATTGTAGCATTTTCTTTAGGGTTCTTTTCTTTAGATGTTTTCTTAATTAGTCGAAAACGCTATGTCAAGTATCTAATGGAAAATGATTTACTTAAAGCGATAACAATTATGAATAATTCTTTTAAATCAGGAAGAAGTATTTATGAAACAATTCATATTGTAGCAACAGAAATAGATGGACCACTTAAAGAAGAATTTATTCTTATGGAAAGAGATTTAGACTATGGTCTTGAAATTGAAACGGTTTTTCAAAGATTTAATCGTCGTGTTAATCTTAAAGAAGTAGGTTATATTACAACATCACTTACCATATTAAATAAAACAGGAGGTAATATTGTTGCTGTCTTTTCTTCCATTGAGAAAACTGTTTTTAATAATAAAAAATTACAAGACGAATTACGAAATTTGTCAGCAGCATCGAAAGCTTTATATCGATTATTAGTCTTTATACCTTTGGTTTTTGTCTTAATAATATATATTCTTGATCCAACGTATTTTATGCCACTTTTTAATACAACATTGGGATTAATTATATTATCCATCATTATTACAATTTATATTACATACATTATCGTGGTCAAGAAAATAATAAAGTTAAAGGAGTATTAGTATGAATAAAGAAAAAATAGCGCGAAAAATATATAGTAAATATTCCTTTGATCAAGTCAGTCATAAAATGCATTTATTAGGAATAGACGATATTAATAAAACAATTAATTTTCTTAATTTACGTCTTATTACTAGTATTATTATCTTTTTTATGATAATATATTTTATTGATTGGGGCTATATATTTGGACCAATTGTTGTACTTCTATATTATTTCTTTTTACCAGATTTAACTATCGATGGAGAGATAAAAAAGAGAAGACATAAATTAGAATATGAAGCGATGTATTTCTTTGAAATATTAACATTGTCACTAGAATCAGGTAATAATCTTTATAATGCTATAACAATTACATGTAATAATATTGATTCTGAGTTATCAAATGAATTTAAGAAAATGATGAACGATATTAATTATGGTAAGTCATTTACAGAAGCGATTAATGCTTTAAAGGCAAGGATTCCTAGTGATACAATTAATAATATTTTATTAAATATACGCGAATCGAATATGTTTGGTAATAGTATTATTGGAACTTTGAATAATCAACTTGATTATTTAAGAGAATCTAAGATATTAGAAACAAAAGCATATATATCAAAAATACCACTTAAAATTAGTGTAATATCAGTTATCTTTTTTATACCACTTTTATTACTATTAATTTTAGGGCCAGTATTAATAAATTATTTAGGTTAGGAGTTATTTATGAGTGGACATAGTAAATGGGCAACAATTCATCGTAAAAAAGGGTTAATTGATGCTGAAAGAGGAAAAATATTTCAAAAATTAGCAAAGGAAATAATGGTTGCAGCAAGAGGAACAAATGGTGATATTGAAAGTAATGCAGCACTTCGCGCTGTAGTTGAGAAAGCAAGAAGTAATAATATGCCAAAAGATAATATTATGAAAGCTATTGATAAAGCAACAGGAGCAAGTGGTGATGTTAACTTTGAAGCAATAAGATATGAAGGTTATGCAACAGGTGGGGTTGCGATTATGGTAGATTGCCTTACAGATAATCGTAATCGTGCAGCCATGCTTGTTCGTTCAACACTTACTAAACATGGTGGTAATTTAGGAACTGATGGTAGTGTTAGTTATATGTTTAAGCGTCTAGGTGTTATTGAAATAGAAAATAAATTTGATTTTGAAAAAATAATGGATATTGCCATTAATAATGATGCATTAGATGTTATTGATGATGAGGATGTATATATTGTTTATACCGAACCAAATAATTTTGTTAATGTTAAAAGTGCATTAGAAAGTGAAGGAATAAACGAATTTATAACTAGTGAAATTACCTATGTTGCTGATAATAAAATTACATTGGATGATGAAAAGTGTGAAAAGGTAATGAATTTAATAGATGCTTTAAATGATATTGATGATGTACAAGCAGTATATCATAATTTGGAAGTGTGATTATGTTAGGATATTGGAATAAAGCGGTTTATATTACATATTTAGGGGCATTTGTTGCATCATGTGGTTTTCTTTTAACCTTAAAAACCGGTAATTATGATTATAGTTTTGTAGGAATGATAATTGCAGCAGTGTGTGATATGTTTGATGGAAAAGTAGCAAGACATATTAAAAACAGAAGTGAAAAAGCTAAAGAATTTGGTGTTGAAATAGATTCTCTTGCCGATATTGTGTGTTTTATTGCTATTCCATCATTTACCATCTTTTTATATGGTTTAGATGAATGGTATCAAATTATATTTCTAGCTTTTTATGTTGTTTGTGGTGTTATTAGACTAGCGTATTTTAATGTTGCAATGAGCGATAAGGATAAAGCTATAGAATACTATCAAGGCTTACCTGTACCAGTTAGTGTATTCATTTTTGGACTTGTATGGTTATTTTCTAAAAGTTTTCATTTTGATATTAATTTAGTGTATACAATATTAGTTCCAATTGTTGGACTTTTACATATATCTAGGATTAAAATAAAAAAGTTTACGAATAATTGGTTTTATATCGCTGTATGTTTATTAGCCTTAACAGGTATTATTTTAGGATTATTTGTATTATAGAAGAGCAATCTTCTTTTTTATATTAGGAGTATGAAATGAGAAAGTTTATTTTAGGAATTATATTAATAATGTTACTAAGTATAACAGGATGTAATAAAGATATAAAAAAAGAAAATGATACAAAAAATGATGATGTCATTGTAAATATTGGTGATGAGACTTTTAAATTAAAAAGTAAAAGAGTTTTAAAAAATATTCAATATTTAGAAAACTATGTTGATTTCAAAACTGATGCTATTGGTAATATGAGAACAATGAGTTATATGGAAGGTGAAGAGTATCTCTTTGAAGTACGTGTAATGTACGATGAAAAGAATTCTTTAGAAGAAACAAAGAAAAAGGTTAATCATGAAGAAAAGAAAAAAGTAATCAATGATATCGAGTATAGTTATTACGATTATATAAACAGTACTGGTAGAACTGTACATTTATATTTATATAATTACAAAAATATAACGTATAGTATTATGTTCATTTTTAAAAATGATTTACCAGAGTTTGAAAAAACATTTATGGATAATGTTAAGTTTCTTTAATAAATATTTGATTTTTTTATAGTAGTAGGAGTAAATAATGCAAAAGTATCGTGATATGAAGTTAAGAAAAAGAGCCAATGTAAAAATGATTAGAAATTTAGTTTTCTTTCTTTTAATAATTATTTTTACTTTTTGGTATATTTTTAAAGATCAAGATTTAAATGAATTAATAGATGTTATAAAAAATTCTAATAAAATATTCTTATTCATTGGCTTTATTATTATGTTTCTTTCATATTTAATTGAAGCGATTAATATACGAAGTGTTCTTATATCTTTGAATGAAAAGAATGTTTCACTTTTTAGTACGTTTAAATATACATCAATAGGAGCCTTTTTTAGTGCAATTACTCCTGGTTCTACTGGAGGACAACCAATAGAAGTATATTACATGACAAAAGATAATATTAAACCGACGAATGGTACAGTAGCCTTGTTAATAGAGCTTTGTGGGTTTCAAATAAGCACATTATGCTTATCGATTATAGGAGTATGTATAAATTCTAGTTTGCTTGCAGGTGGTATTACATGGTTATATGTTATTGGTATTGTTATTAATATATGTGCTTTATCTTTTCTTTTGTTAGGATTATTCTCTACAACGATGACAAAAAAGTTTATTAATTTAATTATTAAAATAATGAAAAAAGCTAAAGTAAAGAATTTTGAAATAAAAAAACAGAAATTAGAAGATGGCTTAATTAATTATGCTAATAGCTCAAAGTATATTAAAGATAATAAAAAAGTATTTATAATGGGTGTATTAAGAGTTTTTATGCAAATGATTTTATGTCATTCTGTTCCTTATTTTATATATTTATCTTTTGGTATGAAAGAAATGAGTTTCTTTGAAATATTTGCAAGACAAGCGATTCTTTATACGACAGTTAAAGGTCTTCCAATACCAGGAGCAGTAGGAGCTAGTGAAACCTTATTTATGAAGTTATTTAGTGATGTTTTTGGTAAATCAATGCTTGGTGGTGCAATGCTATTATATCGATTTGTATCTTTTTATCTTTATGTAATTATCTTTATGATAATTGTAATGATTAATGCTACTAAAGAAAAGAATATTAATAGTGTTATTGATAAAGATGTCAAAGAAGTAGAAAGAGATTATTCTAGTCCTAAGTTATCATATGAAGGCTTATAATAAAGCCTTTTTTTATGTCAATTTGTTTTACTTTTATCTAAAAATTTGATATAATATGCCTATATTATGGAGAGAGTATGGAACTAAAATTGATTAAAGGAATTGGTCCAAAATCAGAAATATTATTAAATAAATTAGGAATAATGGATGTTAGTGATTTAATTACCTATTATCCAATGCGTTATGATATATTAAAAAATAGTAATTTAGATGAAGTAAGCTGTGATGATAAAGCTATTGTATCTGGTAAAGTAGAAAGTATACCGATGGTATTAAGATTTAATAAGAATCTTAATAAAATGAATTTTCGTCTTGCTATGCATGACCGAAAAATAGGTGTATCCATTTTTAATCGTGCTTTCATGAAAAGTAATTTAAAAATAGGTACTAGTGTTATTGTGATAGGAAAATATGATAAAGATAAAAATATTTTAACGGCTTCCGATATTAAATTTGGCTTTTTAGGTAATGATGTTAAAATAGAGCCAGTATATCATTTAACAAGTGGAATATCAAATAAAACGATGCATACATATATTAATTATGGATTACTAATGTTTGGTAAAGAAATACCTGATTATATTCCTAAATATTTACAAGAAAAATATCATTTTATTAGTAAAAAAATAACTTTAAATATTATTCATAATCCTACTGATGAAAAGAAATTAGATATTATGCTTAAACGTCTTAAATATGAAGAATTATTTCTTTTTATGGCAAAAATTCATTATTTAAAGAATAAAAATAAAAAAGAAATTGGTATTGAAAGAAATATTACTGAAAAAGATATTAAAGATTTTTATAAATTATTACCATTTCATCCTACGAATGATCAGGAAAAGGTTATTAATGAAATAGTAATAGATATGAATTCCAAAAAGATTATGAATAGATTAATTGAGGGTGACGTAGGAAGTGGTAAGACGATAGTTAGTTTTGCTGCAATGTATTTTAATGCTTTAACAGGATTTCAAAGTGCTTTAATGGCACCAACAGAGATTCTTGCAACACAGCATTATAATAATATGATAAAGATTTTTAAAGATAAATTAAGAATTAAATTATTAATTGGTTCTTTAACTAAAAAAGAAAAAAATGTCATATATCAAGAATTAGAGCAGGGTATGATTGATGTGGTTATTGGAACACATGCCTTAATACAAGATGATGTAAAATATCATAATTTAGGATTAGTTATTACTGATGAACAACATCGTTTTGGTGTTAATCAACGTGCTAATTTAAAGAATAAAGGAGCTAGATGTGATGTTCTATATATGAGTGCAACACCAATACCAAGGACTTTTGCTTTAACTATTTATGGTGATATGGATATATCAATAATTAAGGAGATGCCAAAAGGAAGAGAAAAAGTTGAAACATTTGTTAAAAGTGATAAAGAAATTGAAGATGTTTTAGAAAAAATGTACGTTGAATTACAAAAAAAACATCAAATATATGTTGTTGCCCCATTAATTGAAGAAGAGGAAGAAAGTAATTTAACAAGTGTTAATGAATTAGAAAGCAAAATGAAAAAAGCTTTTAAGAATTTTAAAATAGGTATTTTACATGGTAAATTATCAAATAATGCCAAAGATGAGATAATGCTTAAATTTAAGAATAAAGAAATAGATATATTAATTAGTACAACAGTAGTAGAAGTAGGAGTAGATGTACCTGATGCTAGTTTAATGGTTATATTTGATGCTAATCGTTTCGGTTTATCAACTCTTCATCAATTAAGAGGTCGAGTTGGAAGAAGTGATATTAAATCTTCATGTATTCTAATTAGTAAAGATGAAACAGAAAGATTAAAGATTTTAGAGAAAACTTCTGACGGTTTTAAAATTGCTGAAGAGGATTTTAAATTACGTGGTAGTGGTGATTTGTTTGGGACAAGACAAAGTGGTGATATGACTTTCAAAATTGCCGATTTAAGAGAAGATTTTAAAATACTTGAATATGCTAGTAATGATGCTAAAGAGTTTTGGAAAAATGATGATGATAGTTTAATGCCATTAAAAAAATCAATTATCAACTTAATTGACATAGATTAAAAATTTATTTGTAAAATTTATTAAATTGAATTGACTTTAATTGATTTTTATATTATCATTTACTTGTATGGTAGATGATATCATACAAGAAACGCCTTCGAATATATGAAGGTGTATTCAACCAAAACCCCCTGAAGAGAGATATTTATTAATGATATCTCTCATTTTGTTTATATATAGCAACAAATAAAGGG
>CACZNM010000070.1 GCA_902782535.1 uncultured Erysipelotrichaceae bacterium | reverse complement strand
AGAACAACTTTTGTTAATAAATACATTTATAATCCTCCTAATAATAAGTATACTATAATTTAAAACTAATATTAATAGGAAAATTATGGTATTGACATTTTTTGACAAAAAAAACAAAGTTTTTATTACTTTGATTTTTTCTTATTTTCTATTTGCATAGCTTCTGATACAAACCTTCTTAATATATCAGTTGTTAAATCTTCTGGTCTTTTTAAACATGCATGACCACATTTAACATTATATTTATTCTTTTCCTCATCAACATACACAAATAAATTAGCATCATCAATATTAGCTGGTGAATCATCAACATAAAATGACTCTGATAAATCATCAATTAAACTATCAATTGTAACTCCTGGCTTTTTTAACATATAATCCATGAAATACAACATTTTATTAGAACGTTTTCGTCCTAAATTAGGCATATAAGTCACTGGATCAAAACGTGGTATAGGATGAAAAGGAACAAGAGCTACCTCTAAAGTTGGTAAATATTCATGAAAGAACATTTCTTTTGCCATCTTTTCGTCATCAGTATTACATTGTGATAAGACATAGATACCATCGAATATTTTTAAGTTATCAATAAAACGAATAAAATCAATAACTCCAGCGTAAGTATTTTCTTTTACGTATATCTTAAAGTAATTAATTAATTTGCGAAAATGTGGACAAACTTCCTCCAAAACATAATCCTTAGCCAAATAATGTTTACTCTTCTGGTATTCTAACTTATTAATCGCATTATCAACTTCTTTAATTTTCTCGTCAGATTCACGATCTTCTTGCATTTGATTTCTCTGCTTTTCTAAAATTTCAATCTGCGCATTTAATTCCATTAAATACTTTGCGCTAGCTGCATATAATATTTTCTCAACTTGTTCATCAATTAAAGATAAACTATTAAAAATAACTCCATCACAATCTAATAATAAATACTTTTTAGCCATTTTATTTCTCCAATCTTTTTATATTTTTTTTACTTTATCTTTTACAATAACTTCACTTAATGTTTCTTCTAAGTAATCAAAATCCGTAATTCTTGGATAATCAAATGTTTCTAGTTTACTAATTCTTTCAGCATCCGTAATTCGTCGATAAATAATTACTTTACCACCTTTTTTATACCAATCATTACAATTATCTTTACTATCATCTAATAGAATCATTTTCTCTGCATCTATATCATCAGTTTTCGCTCTATCAAATTTAGAACTACGACCTCTTCTTTTAATATTATGTTCTTCACTATGAAAACGCATTCCTAAAAACTCAGCATCTGGAAATAATGTTTTAATAAGTCTTCTTTTAGCATTTTCTTCTCTTAAACCATTATGATGAGTAATAAAACATAATTTATCTATCATATCAGAAGTCATCAATCTTTGAATAACTGTTACAGCATCTTTATTAACTTTTTCTGGTACATAAATTGCGTCATAATCAACTATCCCTCTTGAAAAATGTTCTCTTCGATCAAAATTTTGAATAGCATATTCAATAACATCAGCTTTAATACAATTTTCAACATCCTCACGTGGCCTATCAAAATAACGTTCTTTATAGCCATCCATTTTATCATTTGTTCTTATGATATCATTTGTATCCATTTTAACTAAAGCCTTGTAATCTGGAAAAGTGTGTGTTTCCATCGCTTCAGAACCAATTCTTTGCACTTCTCTTAAACAAAATTGATTAATTTCATCTAAAGAATAATAATTATCACGCAACGTCTTTTTAAATGTATTTAAATACTCTTCTTCAGCCTTAAAATCATATATTTTTTTACCATTTAAAGGTAAATTGTCAAGTTCTAGAAACATATCTCTTTCTTCTAGAAACTCATCTAACAAGCGATCAGCAATTTCTAGATAATATCTTGCACTATATAATGGATAGTAATAAAACTTACCATTTTCTTTAGAGAAAATACTATTATCATATATATGTAAATTGGGAAATCTTTGAACATTTGGCGTTCTTCCTTCCGCTTCAGCTTTCTTATATTCCTCTTCTACACAATCATAATAGTATTGACAGTTTCTTCTAAATTGTTCTATCGCTTTTAAAACATTTGTTTCAAAGATTGTATATTTATTAACATAACTTTGAATTGGTGTCGATGAATCAATAATAACATCATCGATATCACAGAATAAAATATTTCCTTTTCCCATCATTATCCCCCATACATGATGCATATTATATCATAAAAGAGTCAAAAAAGCAAATTTTGACAATTTTTGACTTTAAAATTTTATATTCCTAAAACATGTGTAGCTATTTGAAAATATACTATTAATCCTAAGGCATCAACAATAGTAGTAATAAAAGGACTGGCCATAACCGTAGGATCAAAACCCATTTTTTTTGTTAAAATAGGTAATGTACAACCAATAAACTTAGCAACAACAACAATCATAAAAATAGTTAAACAAATTACTAAAGCGACCATATACGTAATAGCATCATTATTAAAAAGCATTCGATCAATTAAAATCAATTTAGCAAAATTAGCTAGGGCTAAAGTTCCACCAACAATAATTGATACACGTAATTCTTTCCATATTACATGCCATATATCTTTAAAACTAACTTGATTAAGTGACAAGCTACGAATGATTGTAACTGAGGCTTGACTTCCTGCATTACCACCTGTATCCATAAGCATTGGTATATAAGCAGTTAAGATTGGTAAAATAGCAAGTGATGTTTCAAATTTATTAATAATACTACCTGTAAATGTTGCTGAAATCATCAATAGTAATAGCCAAGGAATCCTGGCTTTCCATGTTTGCCATACACTAATTTCTAAATATGGTTTATCACTAGGCGAAATAGCTGCCATTTTTTCAATATCTTCAGTTGCCTCTTCTTCCATAATATCCATAATATCATCGATAGTAATAATTCCTACTAAACGATCCTCAGAATCAACTACAGGCATAACCGTTAAATCATATTTTTTAAATAATTTACCAACTTCCTCTTGATCAGTTGTTGTCTTAACACAGATTATATCCGTTGTAACAATATCACTAATAATATCATTTTTTTCTGCTAATAAAATATCTTTAAGAGTAATACGACCTAATAACTTTCTACTACTGTCTACTACATAACAAACGTTAATTGTTTCATATTCATCAATTTCTCTTCTTAAAATACTAATCGCTTGACTAATTGTTAAATCATTTTTTAACTCGGCATATTCAACAGTCATAACACTACCTGCTGAATCTTCAGGATAGTTTAATAGTTTATTAATATCACTTCTTGTTTCACTATCGCATCCTTTTAATATTCTTTTAACTAAATTAGCAGGCATTTCATCTAAAACATCAGCAGCATCATCTGCAAACATCTCATTAATAATTAAAACTGCTTCTTTATCCGTTAATTTAGATAATAATTCTGTTTCAATCGAAAGAGGTAATTCCGAGAATAAATCTGCAGCCATATCTTTATTCATTAATCTTATAATTTGAGCTATTTCATCAATTTCTAAATCTTTAATACTATCTGCAATATCAACAATTTGCTTATCACTTAAAAAAACTTTCGCTTCTTTAAATTTCTTTGATGTAAGAAGTTCTTTGATTTCATTTTTCATAATTACCTCCACATCTACATTTTATAGTTATTTGCCAAACTTTTCAATAAAAAATCCATAAAAAATTTACTTTTTTATACAACAAAAAAATGTCTTTGTCAGAAGACATTTTCTTTTAGTGATTGATCCTCATATACAAAGTAATCTGACAATTTTTTTAAATACTTTATATATTTACTTAAGTATCACTATGCGCAAATAATTTTTATAAACTATTGAGGAATTGATATCATTTAAGTATATAAATATACGGAATTATTAATTACTTAATAATATAAAGAATTAAAATAAAAATATAAACAAAAACAAAATATAAGGTTTTTAGCGAATAAATTGTTTTTTAAATAATATTAGAATTCTTATAAATGATAATCAATTATTCTCTCAATAGATTACATTACTACTATAACATATAAAAAATACTTTGACAAGTATTTTTTAATATTTTTTTAATTTTTTATTATTAAAGTGTATATTTTCTTATTTATACATACATTGGTACACGTTCAAATTCACCAATTTCATTATATCTATCTTCATCAAATAAGATAACACGATGTTCTTTAAGCGTTTTAGACATATCTATTAACCTTTGATTACGGCTTCCTCGAAATAGCAAACTCAAATCTCTTTCCTCAAGAATAAATTTACCATCAACTAAGACATCTATTACTTTAAAAAATTCCATATATATAGCATTTTTTTTACTTAGCTCAACTAATTCTTCATATGTAAAGCCCGTGTATACCCAAATATTTAGGCCTTTGCTTTTAGCATATTTTGCTATTTTTAAACAGGCTTCTGGTTGATACATTGGATCTCCTCCAGAAATCGTTAATCCATCTTGATACTCTAGTTCATCGATTGCTTCATATACCATTTCTATTGGTACAAGTCCACCACCATTAAAATTCCATGTTTGCGGATTTTGACAACCTTTACAGTGATGTGCACATCCTTGGGTCCAAAGTACGGCACGAAGACCTGGTCCATCGACAATACTATCCGTTTGTAAATCAGCTGCTAACCTTATATATTCATTATTTTGTTCCATGGCAAACTCGATCAGCAACTTCAGCTTTTTTAGCATTATTAAATCTATCAAGTGTTCCTACTAGATAACCCGTAATTCTTCTTATGCGGTCAAACCCAACACCTTCACCAACCATTTTTGTTTTTTTAACTTCTTTTTCCATAATAATTCTCCTTTTCTTTTTTATCGACAACATACGTCGTAACTATTTATTTGTTCCATTGGAACACCTTCACCCTCATGACGTCCACATCTTGGACAAACATCTTTAATTACACCAACATATCCACATACAGGATCACGATCAACCGGATGATTTATTGCACCATATCCAACATCCGAATCATGCATAATACGAACAACCTTTTCAAAAGCATCAACATTATTAACCGTATCTCCATCAAGTTCAACATAAGATATATGACCAGCATTTGTATATTTATGATACTTTCCTTCTACTTCCATTTTATGTTTTGCAGTTGTTTTATAATAAACAGGAACATGGAAGGAATTAGTATAATAATCACGATCAGTTATACCCTTTATTTTTCCATAGATAGACCTGTCTATTGCTACAAATCTTCCTGATAATCCTTCAGCAGGGGTAGCAAGACATGTAAAGTTAAGATTGTTTTCATTACAATAACTATCACATCTCTCACGCATATGTTTAACAATCTCTAAGCCTAGTTTTTGCGCTTTTTCACTTTCCCCATGATGTTCGCCAATAAGAGCTTTTAACGTTTCCGCAAGTCCAATAAAGCCAATAGATAATGTTCCATGTTTAAGTACCGTTCTTAATTTTGTATGATCATCAAGTTTTTCACTATTAATCCAAACATGTGAACCAAGTAAGAATTTAAAGTTATTACGAGATTTTGAACATTGACATTCAAATCTTTGTAATAATTGACCTTTAACTAAATCCATTACATCATCAAGTTCTTTATAAAAGCCTTCCATATCAGCTTTTGTTCTTTCTCCTAATGCAATACCATATTTAATTCCTAATCTTGGTAAATTAATGGATGTAAAACTTAAATTTCCTCTTCCAGGAGTAACAGCAGGTCCACAAACATTAGCAAGAACTCTTGTACGACACCCCATATACCCTACTTCAGTGTTATAATCTCCATCTTGCAAAAATGGCTTATTAAAGCTTGAATCCAAGAAAGAAAAATTAGGGAATAATCTTTTTGCAGATACACGACATGCTAATCTAAATAAATCATAGCTAGGATCTTCCTTATTATAATTAACTCCTTCTTTAACTTTGAAAATAGATATTGGGAAAATTGGTGTTTCACCATGTCCTAATCCAGCATCCGTTGCAAGTAAATAATTTTTGATAACCATACGACCTTCAGGTGATGTATCCGTACCAAAATTAACAGATGAGAAAGGAACTTGTGCCCCAGCTCTTGAATGCATTGTATTTAAATTATGAATAAAGGCTTCCATTGCTTGATAAGTACTACGATCAGTTTTATTAATAGCATTCTTATATGCTTTTTCAAAAACATCTTTCACTTTATCACTTTTACCAGTTATATCATTAAAAATATCTAAATCAAACTCAATACTATTTAATTTATCAATAACATCAATTATTTTCTCAAAATTAACAAAACCCATAAATCCAGTTAATTCTAGCATTTCACTTAATTCCTGTTTAAATTCTTTTTTAAATGACTTAAGTACTCCTGGTGCCATATAATAATCAAAGGCTGGAATACTTTGTCCACCATGTTGCTCATTTTGATTAGATTGAATAGCAATAGCAGCAAGTGATGAATAAGAACTAATTGAATTTGGTGTTCTTAAAAAGCCATGTCCTGTAGAAAAACCATTTTTAAATAGTTTATTTAAATCAATTTGTGTACATGTTGTTGTTCCCATTGCCCAAAAATCCAAATCATGGATATGAATTGCACCCTCATCATGAGCTTTAGCATATTTATTATCCATTAAATATGCTTTAGCAAATTCCTTTGATACAGTTGATCCAAAATGTAACATTGTTCCCATTGGACCATCACCATCAACATTGGCATTCTCTCTTTTCGAATTTTCTTCCGCAGCACTTTTTAAGCCCAAAGATTCAATCGCTTTCACAAACTTATGTTGTTGTTTAACAACAAAAGCATCACGTGATGCTGCACGGCGTTCACGATATTCTTTAAATGATTCATATACATCATCATATTTCATCTTCTTTAAAGTATCTTCGATAATATCTTGAACATCCTCAACACCAATCGTTTTACGATCTTGATATTTTTTCTCAATTGTATCAAGAACCTTTTCCTTAACTTTATTAACTATTTTTTCATCATATTCTTCATATACACTATCAAAACCCTTTTTAATTGAAATCGCTACCTTAATAGGATTAAAGCTAACCCTTTGGCCACTACGTTTAACAACTACAATATCATTAAAAAAATCTTTTTCCATTTTTGTACTCCTTACTTTTAGTCTCTAAATCTCTCGTTTAGCCTAAATAAATGATATAACATTTCCTTTCAAAAGTAAATGTTTTTTACATAAGTTTTTACAAAAATACACGATTTTACATTTCACATTTTTTAAAAAATGTTGTTCAAAAAATATATACCCGTTATTTATTAAAAGAAATGATATTACACTTAATTTATTACTTTACATTTTATGCACATTTTAACTTATTATTACTGATTATTAATATCTAAAAAGCATAATTATACACAATTTAACTATTTGAAATCTATAGATTTACAAAATATTTTTTTATTAAAAAAAAAAGAGAATATGTGTATTCTCTTCATAATTAAAATTTATATTGACATTTTTATACAACACTCTCTAATGCTAATATTGTCATATCATCAATTCGCTTTTCAATCGCTTCTTTAGAAAGCTCTTTTTCTTCATTATGAGAATCTACTACTGTTAATAAACATGTTGCTTCTTTTTTTAAGACTTTAGCGATATAGAAAATAGCAAAAGCTTCCATTTCGACTCCCATAAAATCTAAATTTTTAGGAAGTCTTGCATTAAATTCATCAATATTTTGAATATACCAATCAAAACAATCGCTAGTCAAAATATTACCTAAAGTTACAGGGATATTCTTTTCATAAGCTTTATCTAATATAATATCATTTAAATTTCTTGAAGCATCAATGATATGGATATCTCTATTATTAAAAGTCATAGCATAATTACTTGGTGTATAACTAGAATTAGCAAGTATGATATCCAATAGATGAACATAAGGATTATTTGTTCCACATGTTCCAAGTCTAATAATTTTTTCTACTTCATAAAACTTAAATAGTTCGTAAACGTAAATCCCAGCTGAAGGCATTCCCATTCCGTGGGCCATAACCGTTATCTCATGATTTTTATAAGTACCTGTATAAGCATACATTCCACGTATACTATTAACAAGTCTAGCATTATCTAAATACTTTGTTGCGATATTTTTTACTCTTAAAGGATCTCCAGCCATTAAAACAACTTTACTAATATCTTCTTTCTTCGCTTCATTATGTACAGTCATTATTTACTCTCCATTATTTTTTGAGCCGCACTTCTTCCTGCTTCCATGGCCTTAATAACTGTCGCAGCACCTGTTACCACGTCACCACCAGCATAAACGTTCTTTTCACTCGTAAGATCATCATTAACCATAACCAAGCCTTTTTCATCAAGTTTAATATCACTATCCGTAAAGACTAAATGATTAGGACTTGTTCCTAAAGCTTCTACCACCATATCACATTTTACTGTATGCAAACTTCCTTCAAGTTCATGAACACTACGTCTTCCTTTTTCATCAACATCACCTAATTCCATAGAAATAACTTCCATGCCTGTCACATGATTATCATCATCCGTTAATATCTTAACAGGATTTTCCAGTAAATTAAAGATTATTCCTTCTTCTTTGGCATGCTCAACTTCCATCTTTCTAGCTGGTAACTCTTCCATACTTCTTCGGTACATTAAATGTACTTCCATTCCAAGTCGTCTTAAGCTTCTTGCAGCATCCATCGCCACATTTCCACCACCAATAACATAGACAATATTTCCCTTTTTTATTGGCGTTTTACTATCAAGATAGGCTTTCATTAAATTAATTCTTGTTAATACTTCATTCGCCGCAAAAACTTCGTTAGCATCTTCCCCTTCAATATTCATAAATTTAGGAAGGCCTGCTCCTGTTCCTAAAAAGACATAATCATATGCTTTTTCCAAGTCATGAATGGTTAAAGATTTTCCAACAGGAACATCACAAAGAATTTTAACGCCCATTTTTTCTAGTTTAGATATTTCTTCTTCCACTATTTTTTTAGGTAAACGAAATTCTGGAATACCATATGTTAAAACACCACCAGCTTTATGTAATACTTCATAGATTGTCACATCATAACCATTTTTAATTAAATCACCGGCACATGCAAGTCCTGAAGGACCACTTCCGACAATGGCAACTTTAAGTCCATTTTTCTTTATTGTAACTTTTTCTTCAAAATGATGTTCTCTTGCATAATCTGCCACATATCTTTCAAGTGAACCAATAGCAATAGCATCGCCTTTAAAACCTTTAACACACATACTTTCACATTGTTTTTCTTGCGGACATACACGACCACAAATACTTGGTAATGTACTTGATTTACTAATAACTTCATAAGCTTTTTTTAAATCATTTTCTTTAATACATTTGATAAACTCCGGTATCATAATATTAACAGGACAACCTTTTACACAACGAGGATTAGGACAATGTAAGCATCTTTCGGCTTCCTTTTTCGCTTCTTCATCATTATATCCAAGTTCTACTTCTAAAAAATTATTAATTCTTTCTTTACTATCTTGAACTCGCATTACAGTTTTTTTATCATTCATTATTTCACCCCCAATAATTTTTGCATTTCCAAAAGTTTCTTTTTTTCTTCTTCTTTATAAATATTCATTCTTTTTAGGGCTAAATTAAAATCTATTTTATGACCATCAAACTCTGGGCCATCGATACAAGCAAACTTAATTTTACCATCTACTTTACAACGACATGCGCCACACATACCACTACCATCTACCATAATAGGATTCATACTAACAATAGTTTTAATATTATATTTCTTTGTTACATCACAAACATTTTTCATCATAATCACAGGTCCAATTGCTACACAAACATCATAATCATGATTATTTTCTAAAACACCTGTAACAAATCCCTGATCACCAAAACTACCATCATCTGTACAATAATAAACTTTATTACTAACTTTCTCTATTTTATCTTTAATTAACAATAAATCTTTAGTTTTAGCCCCATATATAACATCTACTTTTATACCATGTTCATATAAATATTTAACTTGTGGATATACAGGTGCAATACCAACACCACCCGCTACATAAACAATTTTTTTATCCTTAAACAAATCAATGTTATTACAGATTTCATTAGGATTACCAAGTGGTCCTGTAATACCAAATAAAGACTTTGTTTTAGTCATTAATTCTAAAGTACTTGCCCCTATTACTTGATATATTAAATATACTATTCCTTTATCTTTATCAACATCATAAATAGTTAATGGAATTCTTTCACTATCCATATTTGCCATAACCAAAACAAACTGTCCAGGTATAAATTTTTCTATTACATGTGGCGCATTAACTGCCATTTCATATGAATTAGAACTAATTTTTTTATTATAAATTATCTTGTACATATTACCTACCTTCCATTAATATTGTACCTTTAACACTTTAATATTGCAATAATTTTGTAAAAGAAAAGTAAAACCTATTTTTATAATAAAAAAGAATAAATGCATTGTAAATACCACAACGATATTATATAAAAAACATTTATACTTTTTTCAAAAGAATTATTTATTGCTTCTCACGATAAAAACATCCAACATTGCCAAAGCAATCAACTCGGCAAGCTCCCTCATAAACATTTTGAATGGCAGAACCTACAACAACAGACCCATTATTATCCATCGATGCGTACACCTTTCCTTCAGCTGGTTCATCACAATTCATAGGACTATATTGAGTTTCAATACGACATGTGTCTCCCCATAAATCTATATCTTGTAATATCTCTTGATTTGCTTCATATTTACTATTATTATAATATCCCTCAATACAAAATGGCGTTACATCATTATATAAACCACAAGCATATGCTCTTTCAATTTGACCCATTCCATCTAATTTTAACCCCAAAAAGAAATTTCTGCCAGTTTCTGCAATTAAATCTTCATAATCTTCATAAAGATTATCATATGATAGCATCGATGGAGTTAAGTTATTTGTATTCGATATTGTAAAATAATCAGTTAATGTATATGCATAAAAACAATCAGGACACATATCATCCATACTCAACGGTTCATGTGGCGCTTCTACCCATATTCCTTCATTCGCTTCGACTCTTATTTTAAAACTTGCTCCACTACTTACTAAGGCATTCCATTCACTTGTTGTAATAACAACTCTTCCATCTACCCAATCAGTTTCGGTTCCCATATTATAGCTTTCTGTTGCATCATAAGTATCTGTTATAGCTATTTTATCTTTATCAAGATAAGCTTTTATTGTAATACTGCCATCTACTCCTTCGGCGGTTCCTCTTGTTGTATTTGGCTTTATATATCCAACTAATATAGCATCATTTCCTGTTATTGTATCCCCCATTAATCTTTTATAAATGGTAGCATTCCCATTTTCTCTTGCTGTAAAATAATTATTATTTTCTGTTCCTAAACTACTTACCGTTACATCAATGCTTATTGGTATAACATGACCTCCTGTTGTTGTGATATTAGCATTAACTACTGATACAAGATATTCGACTCCCCCACTATAATCTGTATCGCCTTCTATTTCTAGTTCATATATTCCTACTTTGGTATTATCATTAGGAATACCATTTGATACATCAATAGGTTTTAGATTAGATAATGTAAATGTTTCCTCTTCTCTTGATATAAAAAATATTCTTCCAACACTAATGGTATTACTAGAACCCGTTCTTGTATAATTAAAGAAAGCATATGTTACTCCTGCTGTTAATAAAATTATAACTAATGCAAATACTACTAAGATCTTTATATTTATACTCTTCTTTTCATTACTTTCCATATTTCACCAAATTATACTTGTTAATCATACCTTTCACTTATATTTTAGCATTTTATTTGATAAAAAAAAAGGTCTATCTTACATTTAAGACCTATTTTACAATCATTGACGTTTTTTATTATCTTGTTTTACTTTTCTCTTCTTGTGATAATAAAGGTAAAATAACCTCATCTCTTGCAATACGATTAAGTGCTATATAAACTAATCGACTATATCTTGGAATATTATTCTCATCAAAAAGATTAAATATCATCATAATATCATCTAAATCAGGTGTATATCTTTTTCCGTTAATAATAAATGAATTTTTTTGTTCAAGGATTTCTTCTGGAGTATCAATTATTCTTACTACACAACCTTCGCGTTCTATAAAATCACGTAAATAAGAATTTCTTTGTGGATCTTTATAGTATCTTCTTTTCATCTTAGATAAAATATCATATGCATTTTCCTTTATAAGAGTATAATAATCCAACATTGTAAAGTGCATCTTTTTATCATCTACAGTAATTCCATTTTTTATTAAATAGTTAATGTAATTAAGTGTTGGTAACAATGAAAGATATTTATCATCTGTAATCATCAAAATTTCCCCCTTTTCAAAAACTTCTATATTATATCACATTTTTCTAAATAAATCAAAAAAAGGACATCATTTGATATCCTTAATCTAATATTTTAAATAATATTAAAATTTTACTTTTGGATTTTCTCTTTCTTCACCAACTGCTTCAAAGAATGGTTCTGGTTTAAAGCTGAACATTCCTGCAACAATATTACTTGGGAATACTTCAAGTTTATTCTTATACTTTAAAACAGCATCATTGTAAAACTGTCTTGCATAAGAAATCTTATCCTCAGTTTCCTTAAGATTATTTTGAAGATCTAAGAAATTAGTATTTGCCTTCAAATCTGGATAACTTTCTGCTAATGCAAATAATTTATTTAATGCACCAGATAGTTCTCCATTTGCTTTCATTTCCTCTTCCGTTGTTTTAGCACTTACAGCTTTATTTCTTGCTTCGATTACTGCTTCAAGTGTTCCACTTTCATGTTTAGCATAACCTTTAACAGTTTCTACTAAATTAGGAATTAAATCAGCACGACGTTTTAATAATACATCAATTTGAGACCATTGATCTTTTACCATATTACGTAGTTTAACTAATCCGTTATATGTAGAAACAAAATATAAAGCAAGTAATACAACAACTCCTATAATAGCATATATCATATTTCCTCCTCTAAAATAGATTATAGCATTTTTTAATATATGTGTCTATTATTTTTTAAAATTATATTGTCAAAATCTATAGATATTGTTATACTTGACATGAGGTGATTATGAAAAAATTATTATATTTATTTAGTTTATTTCTTTTATTTTTAGCAATTAATGTAAAAGCATCAGGTGATATTTATAGCATTAATATGGATATCTATTTAGATAAAAATGGAAATGCCAATATTACGGAGAAATGGGATGTTAAAGCATATGACGGAAGTGAATGGTTTAAACAGATAAAAAATCTTAATGGCATTGAAATAACAAATTTTCATGTTTCGATGGATAATGCGCCATTAACTATGAAAAATTGGAATATTAATGAGACATTAGAACAAAAAAAAGGATTTTATGGTACTAATCAAATAGATGGTGGTATTGAATTATGTTTTGGAAAATATGATTACGAAAGACATACATTTACTCTTAATTATACAATGACCAATGTTATTTTTAATACAAACGATTCACAAGTATTTATTGGTAAAATAATTAATGAGATGCCTGGACATAATTTTGAAAATTTTAAAGTAACAATATCTAGTTTTTATTCTTTCCCTACTACTCTTGATGTTTGGGGAACAGGATACCAAGGTCTTGCTTATGTTCATAATGATGGAAAAATATACTTATCAAATGAAGAAAATCCTAAAATGGGAAGCAATAGCTATGTTAGTGTTTTAATTAAATTTCCACTTAATACTTTTGATACAACAAAAAGAGATGAGCGATATGAAAATTTTGAAAATGTTTTAAGTGCCTTTAAAGAAGGAACATTTGAATATGATAAAACAAGTATTTGGGAAGTTATTCTTCCATTTGTAGGATTTGGAGCAGTAACTGGTGCCATTATCTATTTTGCTAATAAAAATGGTTATGGCTATATTAATAACAAAAAAATCAAAGAAAAAGAAACACCTGCTTTCCGTGATATACCTTGTGATAAAGATTTATTTTATGCAAATGCTCTAATGAAACTAAATAATTTTGGCTATAATGCTACAAATATTCTAGGAGCGGTTATACTTAAATGGGTTAAAGAAGATAAAATTAAATTTATTAAAACAACTAAACAAGGTTTATTTAAGGAAAAAGAAGAATACTCTATTGATTTAACTAATAAACCTAATTTTGATAATAGTTCCGAAGAAAAAATCTATAATATTATGTATGAAGCAAGTCAAGATGGCATATTGGAACCAAATGAATTTAAAAAATGGACAAGACTAAATATCACAAGATTTCAACAATTATTTGTTAATATTGAAGAAGATGAAGAAACCAAATTAAAACAAGAGGGTCATATTTATAATCGAAAAAGCAAAGAAGAATGCTCTAAAAAACATGTTATGGATGATAAGATGTATGAAGATGCTAAAAGATTACTTGGTCTTAAAATCTTCTTAAAAGAATTTAGTGAAATAAAAAAACGTGAAACAATTGAAGTTCACATTTGGGATGAATACTTAATGTTTGCTTATATCTTTGGTATTGCCGATAAAGTATTTGAACAATTAAAGAAATTATATCCTGAAATTATCGAACAAAATATTGATCACTATAATACTGTATTCATTGCTAATTCCTTCGCTAGTGATGCAATTAAAGCTGCCAATTCTTATTCACATGGTGGCGGAGGATATTCTTCTGGTGGCGGTGGAGGCGGAGGCTTCGGTGGCGGAGTTTCTGGTGGCCGTTAAAAAACAAAAAAACACTTGATAATAAGAAAGAACTATTGTATAATAGTTCTTGTATTTGTTCTGGTAGCTCAGCTGGATAGAGCAACGCCCTTCTAAGGCGTCGGTCAAGAGTTCGAATCCCTTCCAGAACACCATATGATAATAAAGTACTATTTAAGTACTTTTTTATTTTGTTTTAATACTGATAATATTATCATTCGATAAAAAAATTACTTTTACAGCATCCGTTGAATCAAAGATAGAATTAGCAATTACATAGATAACTTCCTCTTTTATCTCTTCATTCGTAAAATCAATAACATTTTCAAAATTTAAAGATACCGTATTACCTTTTTTTTCATAATTTTCTATCTTAATCTTTTCATTTAAATAACTCATTAAATTAGTCTTCGATAAATAACTATTCTTTAAATTATCAATGATTATTTTAATCTTATCATCACGACTATTAATATATCTTGTAACCGGTACATAATAGTTAACACTATTCTTTTCTTCATAATAATATAATACTACTCTTTCGATATCATTTAGACTATTGATATTATAATCCTTGTTAATGCCAAAATCTTTTGTTAAAATAGCATCTAATTTAATCATTGATTTAGGTAATAATTCAAGTTTTTCTCCATTAATAGTTATAATAACTCCTTTAATTTCTTTAAAGCTTAATAAACTATACACAATACTCTCAATTACTTTCTCTTCTAATTTCTCATTAACATTTAATACTGATTCATTAAAATCAATTGTAATAATACCATCTTTTATATTAATACTATTTATCTTCGTATTACTTGGTAATAATCCTTTTAATCCACTATAATGTTTATTATCTTCTTTTAAATTATTTATAACCATTGCAACACTATCCATTAAATTATTACTAACTGTCATATTAACTTCTAATAAATAATTATTATCATCAAGTAAATAAACCGTTCCTAAATTTGTTTGATGTTCCACCTTAATATTAGAAATATTTTTATTAATCGTAAAGCTTGATACAATAAATAAAATAAAGACAATTAGAGTCGTAAAATATAATTTTTTAAGAATCTTTCTTCTTAACATAATAACCTCTTTACATTATATGAAAAATCGTACTAATTTAGTACGACTATAAAGATATCTCATTTAGTTTTATTAATTCAACAACTGCAGATGCACGTCCTGTTACACCTAATTTTTGCATAGTATTAGATATATGATTTCGAACTGTTTTTTCACTTATTTTTAATTCCTCGGCAATTTCTTTTGTTGTTTTATTTTTTATTAATAAAGTAAAGATTTCTCTTTCTCTTTCCGTTAATACACTTTTATACATAATTTCTCCTTATAATTCTAGTGTATTATATGAAATTATACTAAAAAGTTTACTTTTTAAAACTAACGGATATATACATATTTTGATATTCTTTTTCGATTAAGTTCATTATTTTAACTGCTAAATTAGTATCATGTTTTTCACTATTAATTACAACTTCTATAATGTCATTAGACACTTTTACAAAACTATCTAAATTTAATTCTTTTTTGATTAATTTTTCTAAATTTTCTTCCATCGCTTCTATTTTATTAATTTCTTTAATAACTTCATAGATATTATTTTTTTCTTCTGGTCCCAAATCATTTTTTGTTAACTTTTCATTTAACGATCCTATTTCCTTTATTCTCTCATCATTTAAAAGACTTCGCATAGCCTTAACAATGCTTTCTTCTTCTACGGTTACCTTATTCTCTTCATCTTTAACAATCTTATTATCATTTATATATGAACCATTATTACTTGTTAATAATAATTCATTGGGCATCGTAACATAATAGACACTTAAAACTAAAATAAGACAGGTTAATGTTAAAAAAATTAATCCTTGTTTATTAATCATAATATCACCTATAAAAATATATTAATATTATTATGAAAATATGATAAAAAATGATATAATTATTTCGAGGTGAATAACTATGGAAGAAAAGATAAATGCTGTTTTAGATAAACTAAGACCTTTTTTAATAAATGATGGTGGAAATATTGAATTTATAAAATATGAAGATGGCATTTGTTATTTAAAATTTTCTGGAGCATGTGAAATATGTGCATTAAATAATGTTACTTTAAACGAAGGAATAAAGGAAGCTTTGATAAACGAGATACCAGAAATAATAGATGTACAATTAGTTTAATTACATCTTTTTATTTTATATTAATTATGATAGAATAAATACGTGAAAGGATTGATAAAATGGGATTTTTAAATAGAAAAAAATTAAATAAATGCTTACTTTCTTTGGGATTAATGATTGGTTATTTAGTATTTGAAATTATATATCTTATGTTTGGTGTAAACTTTAGTACCATTACAATTGATCAATATGCCTTACTTGCACTAATTAAATATGTTTTTTTCATGTTGTTATTATCAATTATATATCGAAAATATTTAAAAGAAAAATGGTATGACTTTAAAAAAAATTTTAAAAAATATTGTGCAATAAGTTTTAAAGATTGGTTTACAGGTCTTATGATTATGTTATTTGCCAATATGATTATTAATCAGTTTATATCAGGACTAGGTGAAAATGAAGAAGCAGTACAAAATATTATATCTTCCACCCCTATTTTGGCTCTCTTGATGACCAGTTTTTTCGCACCTTTTAATGAAGAAATGATCTATAGAAAAAGTATACAAGATTGTTTTAAAAACAAATACATCTTTATGATAATAAGTGGCCTTATTTTTGGTTTGATTCACGTAGTGGGTGCTACTAATCCATATGAATATTTATTAATAATATCCTATGGTGCTCTTGGATTTATGTTTGCCCATACCCTTAGTGAAACTGATAATATATATAGTACAATTATGATGCATATGATTCATAACTTTACATTAACTATTTTAGCGATGGTGATATAATGATAAGCCGTTCTCAAAAAAATAAAGATTTAAATAAAGAAATTAATTATGAAAAAACTGTTAATATTTCCAAAAAAATTATTAAATGTTTTTTGCTAATTGTTTTATTCTTCTCTATTTTCTTTTTGTACGCATATTTTATTGGTGTTAAATATATTAAAACAAACGAATATGTAATTAAAGATTCTATTCCTAATAGTTTTAATGGTATTAAAATACTTCACTTTAGTGATTTATTATATGGTAAAACTATTGATAATAATGACTTGTCCTACTTAACAAAAGAATTTAAAAATATTAATCCTGATATTACAATCTTTTCAGGAAATTTAGTTAGTAATGATTATAATTTAAGTGAAAATGATATTAAGAATATTAATAGTTTCATGAAAAATATCCCCTATCGAATCGGTAAATATGCTGTTCGAGGAAATTTTGATACAACTAATTTTGATTTAATTTTTGATGATACAGATTTTACTATTTTAGATAACGAAATACTTGATATATATAATAATTCCAACGAAAGTATTAATATTTGTGGAATTGACATTAATAAAGATGAAAAACCAAAACTAAATAACAACAATTACACTATTACAATTATTAATAACTATGATAAGTACAATAATTATGATATTAAATCTAATTTAATACTTGCAGGGAATAATTTAGGAGGAGAAATAAAATTATTTGGTACACCACTTCTTTCAAATAATCAATATATGAATGATTATTACGAATTTGATAATAGTAAAATATATATATCTAATGGTTTAGGTACTATTCATCATATGCGTTTTATGAATCATCCAAGTATCAATGTTTATCGATTAATTTCCTATTATTAGGAAATTTTTTTTGCAAATTATTTTTTTTATGCTATAATATTATGTAGTTGCCTGTGTGGCGGAACTGGTAGACGCGTACGACTCAAAATCGTATATCCAAAAGATGTATGGGTTCGATTCCCTTCACAGGCACCATTAAGATTTCATGCGAACACATTGTGTTCGTTTTTTGTTATATTTGTGTTATAATATCAATGATGAGGTGGAATATTATGAGATATCGATTACCGACAAAAAATGATTACGAAATATTAAAAGAATATGTTATTGAACATTATTCAAACGGTGAAAAAGGAATTAGTGCTAGTCTAGGTATGACTAATATGAATTATGATATATGGGTTGAAAAAATTAATCGTAATAGTCGAGAAGCCGATGATGAATGGGGAAAATATTATTTATATTTAGTGTTTAACGATAACAATAGATTAGTTGGATTGTTAAATATTCGATATGATTTAGCACCACATTTAAGAGATATGTATGGTGATATTGGATATAGTGTAAGACCTAGTGAAAGAAAAAAAGGTTATGCAACAGAAATGTTAAAATATGCTTTAATAGTCTGTAAAGAAAAAGAGATGGAAGAAGTTATCCTTGGATGTTATGAAAATAATTATGGTTCTAATAAAACTATAGTAAAAAACGGTGGTGTTTTATTTAGGCAAGATGTAGAAAAAAAACAATTAAGTGACAATTGGAACATTGAGTTAAAATGCAATTATTACAAAATAAAACTATAGTTTTACTCTAATTTTGATTATAAAGTTGTTTACTTATTTTAAAAACAAGAGTAGAATCGTAATTGTAATGAAATGAGGTTAATGTGTTCAGTAGCTGTCGGCTACAGGCACCAGATTGATTGATACTAGAACTTGAATAAAGTTCTTTTTTTGTAAAATGATGTGTAAACTATTTACTACATGATTATCTTGTAGTATATTTATTACAAGGAGATAAGATGAAAGATATTAAAAATGAAGTAAAATTAATGGAACTTGAATATAATTTAATATGTGATTTTATTAAATTAAGAAATGAATTAGGT
>CACZNM010000069.1 GCA_902782535.1 uncultured Erysipelotrichaceae bacterium | reverse complement strand
TTTAATCTTTTTACCTAATATTTGCCTTTTTAAAGTATTTTTAACAGTTTCTACTTCTGGTAGTTCTGGCATATTATCACATCCTTAAGTCTAAGTTTATATTATTTAATTTACTTTGTCTATCCCTTTTACGATATTTTAATTGAAAATAATATAATAAAAAGAAATACTCAAATTTTTTTTATTAAGTATTTCTTATTATTGCAATATACTGATTATCATTATTGCTTAAGAAAGATAAATTAACTCTATTTATTTTTCCTCGCTTATCATCTTTTAATACAGGATAAAGATGATATGGTTTATTACCATCAATAGCTATAATATCATTATATGTGTCATTATAATAAAGATAATAATGTGCTTGACTACTTTCTTTATACTGCAATTTATATATATTAACTATATTGATATTTCCGTTTTTTGACAAAAATTCATCTTTTAATAGTAGTTCTTCTAAATCCCTTCGCTTTGCTGAATCTACTTCGCTAATATTTATATTATCTGGTTCTGTCTCAAATATTGGAAAGTATTTAACATACACATTATCATCAAGCTTAATCTTTTTTGAAATTTGTTCATTGCATAGGTAAGTTTTACATTCATAATATTTATCTATGTATAAATCGCTTATGTTAAAGTATTCTTCCAATTCTCTTGTTGTTGATGGCATATTGTCATATTGTCTTTGAACAACAAAATCTGTAAATAATGCATCTTGCGATGCTTGAATAAATAAGGTACTTATATTATCTATTTCTTTTAATGAATTATGGATAAAATTAACTTTATCTTTAATTAATTCACTATGTGTTACTACAATAAAATTTGGATAGTAGACATTTAAATTTCGATAATCTTTTAAAAACGTTACTACATCATTAAATCTATTATGCATATGTTTATAAAACATTATATCTTTGATATAAAAAATTTGAATATCATTATTTTCTATTTCTAACATATTGCTTAAATATTCTTTAAAGGCATTATTAATTTTGTCCTTTTCATAATCATCGTAACAACCACTTGTATCTTCACTTAATACATTAACATTAACTCTATATTCTTTATGACCATTATTTATGGTGTATATAACATTACCATTGTAAGAACCAATAGGAACAGATGGATGCGAAAGTGATGTATCAACGTATTCTTTTACAATATCTTCTCTCGATATTGTAAAACCGTATTTTTCTTCTAAATATTTTCGTGCAATAGGAAAGGCTTTATTTAAATAATCTTTCTTTTTATCACGTTCTTCTTTACTTATACAGCCAATAGAAATCATCGAAAGAATAATTATTAAAACAATTATTTTAATTTTACTTTTTTTCATAAAACGTTATACTCCTTTAAAAAAATCAAATTTTGAGAATACTTTAAATAATATATCTATTGTTAACGAAAAAACATTAATTAATATAAACCAATGTATTTTATACATTAAATATAAAAGATTTTAAAGAAATTTATTTAACTCTTTCATCATCATGCTCTTTATTATATTTAGCTACTACTTCCCTACTTTAATTACTATTTTATAATAATCTAATATTAAAAGTCAAGTTATTATCAATCCATAATCTTTGAAAAAGAAAATGTTATAAAAATAACACTTTCTTTACAATTAACTATTTAGTTTTTCCATTAATTTTTGGTTAGCTGAAGAAGGATTAATTTTACCTTTACCTTCTTTCATCAATAATCCCATTAATGCCTTAGCACTTCTTTCATTTCCTGATTTATATTGATTTACTATATCAGAATTATCACTTAATACTTTATCAATTAATGTATCAATTAAAGAATCATCATTTATAAGATTAAGACCTTTATCATCAAGAATAGTATTAATATTTTTATCAGTTTCCATAATATCATTTAAAATATCTTTAAATATTTTATTACTTATTTCTTTTTTATCAAGTTTATTAACCAAATCTCTAAATTTGTCATCAGTTAATTTAGTATCACTAATAGAAATATTATTTTTATTTAAATATGCAGAAATATCACCAAGTAATAGATTAGAGGCAATAACAAGATTTATATCCAGGAATCTTTCTAAATAGTCTGATAAAGCTTTATTAGCGATAATCTTTTCAATGTTAATAGGAAGTATACCTGCTTTTTCATAATCATTTCTTCTATCATCAGGCATTCTTGGTAAATCATGAAGACTTTTTTCAATGAATTCATCTGTTAAATGTACAAAAGGAATATCGGGTTCAGGGAAATATCGATAATCATTACCAGTTTCTTTTACACGCATAAGAATTGTTGTTTTAGTTTTATCATCAAAGCGTCTAGTTTGTTCTTTTAATACTTCACCTTTTTCTAGTATTTCTTTTTGTCTTGCCACTTCATATTCAATTGCTTCACCAACATTACTTATTGAACCAATATTTTTAACTTCCACCTTTGTACCAAACTTCTCTGTTTTAGAGATTGAAACATTAGGTTCACATCGCATAGATCCTTCTTCTATTTTACAATCTGATACATTAGCATATAATAATAATTCACGAAGTTTTTCCAAATATTTAACAGCCTCCACACTTGAATTAATACATGGTTTAGTAACTATCTCTATTAAAGGTACACCAGCTCTGTTGAAATCAAGTAGACTAGATTTCTCCCCATGAACACTTTTTGATGTATCCTCTTCAATATGCATTTCAAGTATCTCTATTTTTTTCTTTACTCCATCTACATCAATTTCTACATAACCATCACGGCCAATAGGTGTTTCATTTTGCGTTATTTGAAAGTTTTTGGGATTATCAGCATAAAAATAGTTCTTACGATCAAAATGCATATCATGCGTTATATTTAAATTTAATACTTTACATGCCCTTATAGCATATTCCAATACTTCTTTATTAAGCAACGGAAGTGTACCTGGATAACCTAAGTCAATAACATTAATATTCGTATTAGCCATACTTCCATAGCAAGATAAGCTTGGTGAAAATATTTTTTCTTTTGTTTTAAGTTCACAGTGAACTTCAATACCAACTGTTATTTTATAGTCCATTTCGCACCTCACTAAAATCTTCTTTAATATTCTTTTCAATAAAACTTGCTAATCCATAAATTGTTGCTTCATCACGAAGATTACCTATTATTTGAAGTCCTATTGGTAAATGCTCACTATTAAAGCCAACAGGCATAGATAATGAAGGAAATCCGCCCATATTAGCATGCATTACAAGTACATCATCCATAAAGCTTTTAAGTGGATCATCACCTTTATCACCAAGATCATATGCACATCTAGCAGTAGTTGGTCCAATTATTAAATTGTAATTATCAAATACTTTTAAGAAATTTTTTTGCAAATCGTCTCTTATTTCCAGAGCCTTATTATAATATGTTTTAGCGTTTTCACCACTAAGTAAATAACTTCCTACCATAATTCTTCTTTTTACTTCATTTCCAAAGCCGAATTTACGAGTCTTAGAATACAAGTCATCTAAACTAGTCGGATTAGGATAACTAAAACCGTATCTTACTCCATCAAACCTTGCTAAGTTACTACTAGCTTCTCCCATGGCAATAATTTGATATAAAGTTACCGTCTTATCAATATGTTTTATATCAATAAAATCTACTTTAACATTATTATCTTCTAATAATTTTTTTATTTCTAATATCTTATTTTTTACCTCAGAATCGACGATATCACTAACAAAATAATTAGGAATTGCCACTTTAAAGTTTTCTAATGGTTTATCTATCTTTCTTGTAAAATCTTCGTTAGTATCAAAGCTTGTCATATCACGTCTATCTAATTTTGAAATGGCATTTAAAAGTAACGCATTTTCGTATACATTTCTTGTCATTGGTCCAATCTGATCAAGACTTGATGCAAATGCCACTAAGCCATATCGTGACACTCTCCCATATGTAGGTTTCATACCAACAATACCTGTAAAACTAGATGGCTGTCTTATACTTCCTCCTGTATCACTACCAAGTGCCATGGGAACAAGTCCTGCACTTACGGAAGCTGCACTTCCACCTGATGAACCTCCTGTTACTTTATCTTTATTCCATGGGTTTTTAGGAGCTCCATAATAACTAGTTTCAGAAGTAGAACCCATAGCAAATTCATCCATATTTGTTTTACCAATAATAATCATTCCATGTTTTTTTATTAAATCGATACATCCCGCATCGTATATCGCGGTAAAATTATCTAACATTCTACTTGCACAAGTACATCTTAATCCATTAACCATAATATTATCTTTAATAGCAATAGGTATACCAAACAATAAATCATCAGAAACTTCCATTTTAGATAATTCTTCTGCTTGCTTTAATGCTCCTTCTTTATCAAGCGTTATAAAAGCATTCAGATCACTACTTTCGATTTTTTTAATACATTCATTTACCAAATCAATTGGTGTAATTTTTTTTTCTTTTAATAATACATGTATTTCTTTAATACTTAAATTTATATAGTTACTCATTAATCATTACCGGAACTTCAATGAAGTTTCCTTTCTTTTTTGGTACATTTAATAAAAGATTATCTTTATCAACTTCAACATTACGTCTATCTAAATCAAATGCATTTTCACAAGGTGAAAACATTCTATCTTCATCAAAATCATCTAAATCTTTTATTTTATCTATTTCATCAAATAATATTTTTAAATCACGCTGGTATTTTTCTAATTCTTCTTCATCAATTTCAATTCTTGCTAAATGTGCTACATGCATTACTTCTTCTTTGCTTAACATATTATCCCTCTTTTCATGAATTATTATATAATAAAAAACAACTTTTTAAAAGTCGTTTTTTATAAATTATTAATTACTTCTTCTTTTTCCTTCTGGTATCGTTGGGGTAGTTGATCCTCCAGTAGTTCCGCCTGATGTTCTACCGGATGTTCCTCCTGTACCTGTATGACCACCCGTAGATGTACTACCTACAATAACTTTTAACGTTGTTACTAAATTATTAGAACTCTTAATTGTAATAGTTGCTTCCCCCGTTGCTTTACGTCCTCCCATTATAGTTACACTTAATTTATCATCACTAACTTTTAAAATTACTAATGCTTGATTATCAACTTCAAATGATAATTGTTTATCAGTTAATGTTTGCGAAACAACCGTTGGTGTAAGAACAAAACTTTCTCCAATTGCTAATCTTAATTCATAATTTCCATTGGCATCCTTGGTAATCCCAGACTGATTTAATTCTATTCTTTGAACTTCATCATTACTTGTAACATCCACAACTATTGAAGCACTACGACCCTCTAAATCAGTTGCAGTAATAACTACTTGTCCCTTAGAAACACCAGTAATTTTACCTGTATTATCAACCATGACAACACTTGAATCACTGCTTTTCCATATGATATTATCACTACCATTGTTTAATAATGTTGTTAAGTCTTTTTCATCTGATATTGATAGGGATATTTTATCTTTTTGAAAACTTAAAGCTTGTTTAGTTTCCGTAAAACCACTAACTACATCATCAGATACAACAACAGATATGTTTTTCGTAACATTTCCATTTGCTACTACTTTTATCTCATCATATCCATTTGCAACCGTTTGAATTATTCCATCGTTGATTACTAAAACAGAAGGGTTTTGATTACTATAAGTAATACTATTAATTTTAGCACCCTCTGGACTTATTATTATATATTTTTTCAATTCAAACGATGAACCAGTTTTAATATAAAGTGTATCATTAGGAAAACTAATACCTGTAACCAAGATTTCATTATCACTAGCATTATCTTTTCTCAAAAAAAACCAATAGAATCCACCAAGTAATGCTAAAATAATAAGAAATATTAAAATTTTTGTTACACCAGAACTACTTGTAGAACCTTTTGATGAATTAACATTATTTCCGTTAAAATTGTTATAACCAACATTCCCATTAAAATTATTATAGCTACCATTCCCATTGAAATTATTATAATTAGCATTTCCACTAAAATTATTTTCATTATTCATAAATAATATCACATCCCTTCGATACCATACCATAAATGATAATACAATTAAGTATACATGATATAACTTTTCATATTCATCTTTATTGTAACAAAGTATAAAGTATAAAGCAAGAAAAAAGTATTATTCTTTTTATACTTTACATTTAATAAAAAAGAAGGGTTAATATCCTTCTATCTTTTCTTTAAAAATATTTTTGTTTTAATTAATTCTTTAAGTCCATAAACAATATTTTCATATCTTTTCTTTTTGGCAATTAAGTAATCTAATATTTTATTTATCTTATATAGTTCATCAATATACATGTCATTACCTTTTACTACATTGTTAAATATACAATTCTTTTTTTGTTCAAATTCTATTATTCTTTCATGTAATTCGTTAATTAAATTTACTAAATACTCTTTTAAATCTTTTAATTCATCACTACTAGCTCGATATAGTTTATCAATATATAAATCATGTAATCTTCTTTTTTCATTATCTAGATATTCTATTTCTATCGTATTATCACTTTTTTTAGCTTTTTCAAACATAATTAAAGAATCAACATAATTATCAATTATTTCTTTTAAATCCATGTATATACCTCTTTAAAATACTAAAACTATTTATTATATTCTTTTAATTTGTCAAATACTTTACGAACTTCCATGTCATACATAATCATGTCTATTCCACCGAATTCTTTTAGTAGATCGTCTCTTGTCATTCCGTATTTACTAGCAAGAGTATCAGCTTCTTTTTCAGCTTCTTCAAGTGTTACTTCAATCTTTTCTACTTTTACAAGTTCTTCAAGAATTAAGCGATACAAAACATTTTTTCGAGCTTCTCCTTCAAATTGTTTATGCAAATCCTCATGTGATAGTTTTGCATATTCTTGATAGATTTCCAGAGACAAACCTTGCATTTTTAATTGTTCATCCATTCTATGCATCAAACGATGAATTTCATCGTCAACCATTTCATCTGGTATTTCAACTTCGGTATTTTCTGCAACTTTAGCTAACATATCATCAACAAATTTATTTTCAGCATCCATATTTTTATGAGCTTCCAAGTTTTTCTTGATTTCTTCTTCTAGTGTTTCTTTAGAATTAACGCCTTCCATACCTAGATCTTCAAAAAACTCTTCATCTAATTCTCTTTTTTGTTTTTCTTTAATTTCATGAAGTTTTACTTTAAATACAACTGGCGCACCTGCAAGTGATTTTTCGTGATAATCCTTAGGGAAAGTAAGGTTAATATCACGTTCCTCATCTGTTTTCATACCAATTAAGGCATCTTCAAAACCTGGGATAAAGGTATTACTACCAATTTCTAAAGAGTAATTTTCAGCTTTACCACCATCAAAGGCTACTCCATCTTTAAAACCTTCATAATCAATAATAGCGACATCACCTTTAGCTAACTCACCATCTTTTAAAACTAATTCTGTATAATGACTTAATAAGTGTTCTATTTCTTCATCAATCTCTTTTTTAGATACTTTAACACTATCTTTTTTTACATTAAACCCTTTATATTTTTTTACTTTTACTTCTGGTTTTGTAATAACTGTAAATATAAATTCTACACCTGTCTCATCAATACTTTTTATATCTGCTTTTGGCTCTACAACAGGGATTAATTTCTCTTTTTCAAGGGCCTTTTGATATGCTAAATTTAAAACACTATCTGCAGCATCAAAATATAGTGATTCTTTTCCATAATGTTTAATAAAAACATCTTTTGGAGCTTTACCAGGTCTAAAACCTGCTATTTTTGCTGTCTTATTTCTCTTTTCAAAAGCCGTATTTTGGGCTTTTTCCCAATCTTCTCCTTCAATTTTAATTGTTATTTCATGTTTCGTTTTTCCCATATTTCCTCCATCTCCATGATATTATACCTAATTATTAAAAATACTTCAATAGTTTATAAAATAAAAAGAAGAAATCTCTTCTTTTCTAACCATAAACATCTATTTCTTTCTTCAAATCTTGCATTTCATTTTCACTAATTACCTTAGGATTATAATAAATAGATATTGTATATTGTGAATCGACATCCAAATACTTCTCACAAAAATCACTTTCTACTTTTTCAATTCCTTTAGTATTATAAAGAATATCAAGAATATTTGCATAACAGAATTCACAACATATATTATAATGCAAATTTATACATTGAATATCTTTTCCTTTATAATGTTTATCAAATCCATAAACTGCTGGATTATTTAATAAATTTAAAAAGCCTAGTATTTCAAGTTTAATTCGTTCATTACTAATATTTTCACTTTTGTATTTAGTAATTACATTAATTAAACCGGTTTTTTCTTCTTCTTTTACAATAACGTCTTCTATCCCCTTTAATGATAAGAGATAACTAACTATATCACTATAATCATGAAAATAATTAGAATAATCTATTTTTAATGTAAATTCACTCATATTATTTTACCATACTATATAAGCGCTGTACTTCTTTTAGAGATAACATTCGATATTCACCACTTTTTAATTTTTTAACATCAAGTCCTGCAAAAGAAAGACGCGTTAATTTATCCACTTGGTATCCTACAGCTTCAAACATTTTTTTTACCTGATGATTATGTCCTTCATGAATAGTTATTAATACTAAAGATGTATTAGAACTACGATTATAACTTTTTAATTTTACTCTAGCCGGACTAGTTTTAAAATCATCAATTACCACACCATTTTTTATTTTATTTATATCCGTTCCAGTTATTATGCCTTGTATTTTGGCAAGATATATTTTTTCAATATTATTTCTTGGATGTAACAATCTATTAGTTAATTCTCCATCATTAGTAAGAAGTAAAGCTCCTGTTGTATCATAATCAAGTCTTCCAACTGGATATATTCTTTCATCTGTATCAATTAAATCAATAACTGTTTTTCTGCCTTTTTCATCATGATTAGACGTAATAATACCTCGAGGTTTATTTAATAAATAATAAACATAATTACCATTATTATTCTTTATTACTTCACCATTAATAGTAATAACATCATTACTATTTACCTTTTGTCCTAATACTGCAACATCACCGTTTACCAATACTTCACCTTTACTAATTAATTCATCTACTTTTCTTCTTGATGCAAAACCAGAATTGGCAATTACTTTTGATAATCTTTCCATAAAATCACCACCATAATTATATAGAAAATATAATTAATTGTAAAGAAAAAGTAGAATAAATCTACTTAAAATAATCAGGTGGTCCAACTAACAAATATGTATCTACTTTTCCACTTACTAAATCATCTAACGTAACCCATGTATCGGCATAATATTGACGCCCAGAATAGTATTCTTTTTTGGTACCATCTGTTAAAGCTGGATCTGATAAATAAACGTAATTATCTTCCCTTGTTGCTAAAAGAGTCATATAATGCCCACTTCCCGAAGTATACGGTCCATCTGAGGCATGAACGATAATTGGATAACCATTTCTTAAATGCTCTAATAATTCTGTAAATCTTGATTTGCTTAAATTATTAGCTTTTGTATCTGCTGATAGGCCAGACTTAATAACAGATCTACGAATATTTGACCAACCAGAACATCCACCCCAACAAGAACCGTTTTTCCTATCGGCAATTGGATATAATTCTTCCCAAACTGTAAATGGATTATATAGTTCTCCGTTCATACTCTTAACTCCTAAATTAGCAATAGCAATAGAAGCTGATGTAAGTGAGCAGCCATGTCTACCAATTCCTCCACATGATTGAGGTTTCTCTACCGGATCCATCGAACAGAAAGGATATTTACTATCTTGATAATCATACTGAATATAACATATATAACCTTCTAAACAATTTTTTCCTTTTTCGTTTGTAACAATTTGAGGTTCCATTTTTTCATCAATATCACATTTAATTTTCCCTGTTTTACCATCCGCTATTTTAATTTTTACTACTACTTTTTCTGGTTTTAATGTTTTACTACTAAATTCATTGGAAGCACTAATTGATTCTGTTTTATCACTAATAATATACTCATAACTATTAACGATAACACCATCATTAACAATAACATTAATCATAGTATAATCATTTTTCCATTTTGCAAGACAAGTTCCATAATCAATATTTTCAATATTACTTACCTCAATTATCTTTTCATTAACATTGCCTTCTTTATCATATATATTAAATTTATATGAACCATTTTCACTAACTTTATATGTTATATATTTTTCATTTATCTTTTCATTATTGGGTAATTCAATATAATCATAATTAATATCATTAATTGAGATAGCAATGGTTACATCATCAACAGTTTTTCCACTTGGTATCAACCGATAATTAATCTTATCATAATTAGTAGAATTATAAGTTAAAGGACTTTGATAATCATTACATACTAAATTAGGATAATAATTTTTACCATCAAATATAACACCTGAAGTTAATAAACAATCACCATCTAGTGATATTTTTAAAGTATTAACGTCAAGATATATTTCACTATCTATCGTAATATTATTATTAATAACATATGCTTTGGCAGATTCTATTAATCTTTCTTCCATATTAGAATAACGTCTAGAGGGATTATTTAATAATTTTGGTAAAAATATGACCAATAATATTATCAAAACAGCCATTATTACTATAAATATAATCTTTGTTTTATTATTTTCATTTTTAACAAGGCTATCATCATTAAACTCATCATAATTATATCCATCCATATATTATCACCCTACTAGTATATTCTATCACAATACTACCTTTTATCTCAATATTTTTTTTAAAGTATTAATAGCTCCCGTTTCTATTCTTGATACTTGTGCTTGACTAATACCTAATTCTTCTGATATTTCTGTTTGTGTCTTACCGATTAGATACCTGTCATTTAAAATATCACGTTCTCTTTTTGTTAAATTATTAATAGCATTTTCTATAGCCATCTTATTTCCTATATCGCTTATTTTTTTATCCTCAATTTGTTCAAATAAATAGATAGTGTCTCCTCCATCATTATAAATAGGCGTATAGATACTTGTAGGTTCATATGTTGATTCAATTGCCACTAAAACATCAGTTTCACTAACCCCTAATTTTTCCGCAATTTCTAAATATGTTGGTACACAACCGTTTTTGTTAGTAAGAAACTCTTTCATTTGCATCGTTTTGTATGCTAAATCCTTGAGTGACCTTGATACTCTTAACATATTATTATCTCGTAAATATCTTCTTATTTCTCCGCTTATCATAGGACAAGCATATGTACTAAGTTTTAATCCATAACTTATATCAAAATTATCAATCGCTTTAATAAGGCCAATTACCCCTATTTGAAATAAATCATCTAAATTATCTATTCTATTTGTGTATTTTTTAAGTATTGCTAAAACTAATTTCAAATTACCATTAATTAATTTTTCTTTAATCGATAAATCATGATTATTTTGATACTTTTTAAATAATTCAATTGTCTCTTCATTACTTAATACTATTAAATCATTTGTATTAACACCACTTATATCCACTTTATATTTAGCCATAAAAAATCCTTTCATATCTATTGTGATATAAAAGGAATCATTTATTCATTTGGAATTCTTCTTTTTTTTATCCAAACCTTCTACTGTATTTATCATTTCAACAATATTCTTTAATTCTTCTATAGTATAAATTTTCGCCCATTCTTCAAAATTATAAAGTCGCTCGCTAGTAATATTATGACCAAAAAGATCAGTAGTAATTCTCTCGCCATTTTTATGATAATCAGTTCCCCCACTTACATATAAATGAAAAACACGGGAATAATTTTCCAAAAATTGATAATAATCTTTCTCCCTTAAAAAAGATGGATGAATTATTTCTAGGCCTTTAACACCTTTTGTATTTTGGAAAAAATCAATAACAAATTTACGGCTATTAAGCCAAGCAATTCGATTATCTATCTTATCTTGACTTTTAGGGAAATACGCTGCTGGATGATCAAGAAATGGCAATGCACCACATTCAATTATGGCATTAATAACTTCTTGAATTGGTGGAAAAAAAGGTGATAAATCTAAATAAAAAGGCGTATCTGCTTTACAATAACGATTAAAAAAAGTACGTGGGTTTGTTACAAATTCAGGAAGTAGTCCCATTGATAAATTATAATCGACGTATTTAGAATCTATCAAAGCATATGATAAAGTATTGGCAGCAAAAGGATTTTCATCATTAATTGTTAATTTATCATAGTCAGCTTTAAAACCTTGTTGTTTTGCTATTTTAATCAATCTTTGTAATTCAGATACTTGAAATTCTCTAGTATTCATATAATCAGTATAATGACTTTCTATAAAATGCCATAATTTATAATATTTCTCTATATCAATATTATAACAAAGAATATCCATAACAATATTTCTTTTATTATTTTGACAATCAATAAAAGGGAAAACGCCAGTTAATTCCATTCCAATAACAAAACGAATGTTTCGATATTTTTGAATTTGCTCCTCTGATAATGACATAAACAATTTGTAATACGATGACAAAGTACGATGGTCAGTTATTGATACGACATTAGCCTTATTAGTTAAACATTCGTCCAAAAAATGTATTTTTTCTTCAGACGATAAAGAACTAATATGATTATGCAATCCAAATATTTCAACATTTGCATCTGTTTTCATCTTTTATAAACCTTCCCTATTTTTTTATTATAGCATAATGTAATTTGCATAACAAGTTTAATAATTTAACAAATAATTTAACAAAAAACTTTCATATCTATTACGATATGAAAGAATTTATTTTCTTAAAACTATTTACGTTTTCTTTTTTTACCTTCTATATCAACAACATTAATTGTTGCATTTTTCTCTCTAGCCATAAATGCTGGTTCAATACCTTCAGAGATAAGCATAAAATGTAAATTATTTTTCAAAATTTCATTTCTTGCAGTCTCTTCTAATACTGGTTCCCATGTTTGAACATTTGCTTCAGTGGCGATATTTTTACAGAAAGTACCGTCTGGTGTTTGTAAGAATTTTTGTTGAGCAGCATCATCAAAATAAACTATACCACGACATAAATTAATCTTCCCAAAGTAAAATGGTAACACACCTCTTTTAATTGGATTTCCATCCTTATCAAGAATTCTACCAGGTTGATCTGTCCAACCAAGATCATATTTTAACGAATTTTCAAGATCTAATGATTTAAAGCCTTTACCTCTTAATGAAAATCTTTTTTTCATGCGCTCTAAAAATTCTAATACTACTTTATATCCATCATGCAAATGACCAGCGATAAAGAAATCACAAACAGATAAATCTCCTAACCCAATATCATTTTCAGCTGCTGCAATTAAATGTGGATCATGACCTAAATTCACTGTTACATAACCAGGTTTATTCTCAAATTTAATACCATTAGCGTTGTATAACTTAATAAAATCATCATGAGCTCTACCATGAACCTGTGTCTTTAATCCAGGTCCTCCCATCAATTCATATGGTGGTACAAAACCGATAATCTCCATTCCGTTAATAAATACTTTATCATTATAAAGTGGAAATACTTTCCCTGGTCGAGCATTTTCTAATTCACGAAGATTTTTTATTCTTTCATCTTTTGTATCTTCAGTCATACCTATCATATCATGATTTCCCCATGAAATACATACAGGTGCAACTTCTGACAAATTTTGAATAAATCTTCTAAATTGTTCTAATTTAGCTCCGCCTTCCCACTTATAACCAGTATTAAAAATATCTCCAGCGATAAAGATAATATCTGGTTCTTCTCTTTTAATTACTTCTGCTAATCTTTTTGCTTTTTTTTCATTACTTGTATATCCATGTAAATCAGCGATAGTAAGTGTTCTTATCTTTTTACCAAGATCAAGTTTTTTACTGTCAACAGCATTTTTTACGATTCTTCCATTAAAGTTTTCAATAACCATTTTTCATTCCCCCTAACTATTTCGAACTTTCTTTAACTATTTTAATAACCTTATCAATCATTATTTGATCATCGGGATTATCAATATACTCTATCCTGTTTTCTTTTGCATTATACAAAGCAGCATATATATCTATGTCACTATTCAAATCGGTGTAAATAATAAATTCTTTATTTTTCTTTTCATCTTTTAAAGTAAATAATACATCATATTCTTTTACTTCACCATTTTCAACCACTCTTAAATTCTTAATATTCACAACATTTTCCTCCGACAACTCGTATTATACTATATTTTAGATAAAAAAGCAAATTTATCTTTTATTTTTATTATTAGTTGGATATATATTTTGACTATTATATGGTGAATTATAAAGATTATTATACATCTTTATATCACTCCCCTTTATAAACTCTTTTAATGTTCATCAATTAACCTTAGATATTCATTATATACTTCCTCTATAGCATTATCCCAATTTTTATATAAATTATGATAAGCATTTTCACCAACTTCCTTTAGCATTTTTTCATTGGTAATAATATCATTAATTCTTTTAGCATACTTTTTAACATCAAATTCTTCTATAAAACCATCAACATTATTTGTAACGGTGGCACTTGTTGCCGAATCTTTCAAAAATAAAACTGGTTTTTTTTGACTTGCTGATTCAATTTGAACAATACTTGATGCATCATAGTATGATGGAAACAAAAACAAGTCACTTCTTACATAATAACTAGCGAGTAACTCTCGATCGGTTATTTTACCACACATAATTACTTTTTCTTCTAAATGATTCTTTTTAATTCTTCTTTTTAATTCTTCTTCATCTTGTCCTTTTCCTACAAATAACATTTTATAATTTAAATCTTTATTTATTTTATTAAGTTCAACTAAAGCATCGATAATGAAGAAAATATTTTTTAAATTGTTAATTCTTCCTACAAAAATAAGAATCTTTTCATCTTTTAAATGATGTCTTTTATTAATTAAATCACATGCTTCTTTACGATTTTTTAATGGTAACATCTCCGTTGCATTATTCATTGTTTTAGGAAGACATTTATAGCCATAATCTTCATAAAAAATACGTGCAACTTCCTTATTAACTGCCCAACATTCATCACATTTATTAAATAATCTAATCAATGTATTATTAAGTTTTGTTGCTAATAAATTATTCTTAACAGCGCGCATAAAATCTTGTTTAAATTGACTATGCATCGTACCAACAACGGGAACATTATGACGTTTTCCATATAATAATCCTTCTTTTCCAATTGTAAAAGGTGAATGAATGTGAACAATATCTAATTTATAACTATCAATTTTTTTTCTAAAAGCTCTATCAACTTTTGGAAGAGGTAAAGGATAATCAATAAACGGTACTTTAATAGACTTACACCTTATAACTTCATATGGAAGTTTTGTATCATCAAATTCTTCGCTATAACGTGGTGCGAAAACATATACGTCTGCATATTTAATTAATCTTCTTGCATAGTTATCAACAACCATGCATACACCATCAGCCATTGGAAAGAAAGAATCCGTAAAAAGGCCAATTGTAATTTTTTTCTTCATTATAAAACCTCCTACTTATTAAATTTTTTTCGTGTTATTTTCTTTTTTAGCTTTATATTTTTTTACAATATATCCTCTTTTTCGTATTAATTTTCTCTTATTATCATTTACAAAATTATAATCTTGAAATTCTTTTAGTTCCCCATTATGAATAAAATCGTCAAACTCAATATTGTTTATTGGTTCAACAAACGGATAATCTGCAATAAGAACATCACCATATCGATATGAGTGAACTGGTAAATCATAATCGACAATTAAATATCCTATTTGCCTTTTAATAATATTAAATCCATGCAAACAAGGAATATTATCTTTTTCCATTGTTCCTAAACATAAATATGTATCTACGTCAAATAAACTTAATATTTGTTCTGCAAGAACTGTTTTTTTAATATCTATGTTATTTTCTGGTTTTTCTTTATAACCCATTATTCGACAGATATGATGAGTAAATGCATTATTAAAATCGATGTTTTTATGTTTTAAAACATAATTAGTTAAGAAATACTCTAGTCCGTATATTAATGCCGTATTATTTCTTAAATCCATTTGATTTACATAATATGCAAATTCATAAAAAACATCTGTTATATCAATGCCAAAAAGATTAAAACCATCTGTTAATTTATTATCACCATCAGAAGGAATAAATCCTCTATATAAACATTTGTCATTCGCATCTTCCACAACACTCATTTTTTTCATTTTTTTTGCATTCAAATTAACCCTTTTTACTTCTTCAGTAACTATCTCATCAATCTCTTTTTTTTCTTCACATCTAACTATTCTTTCTAATAAATCCATATTTTCCTCTACTTCAATAAATATTTATAATAATCATTTTTAATTATTAACTTTCCTATATTTAATCTGTTTTTTACAATACCATTGATATTTGAAACATAATCATCCTCTACTTCTACTCCCTCTTTTGGTACAAATTTCGTTTGATTTGCAAAATATGTTCCCTTATCAGTTACCCAACTTCGATTACTCATAATGGCAAGACCATCACTAGTAGATAAAATATCACGTCCTGTAAACAATCTTGAATCAAACTCTATTCCAAATAAATTATAAATTGTTGGTATAACATCACTTGACATACACACTTTTTCAATAGTAACACTATCCATATTATTATTCCATAATATTAAATTATTATGATTAACTTCTACCACACTATCACGATTATAACTAGATAGTGAATTAACATCTTTTATTGATAATTTATATGGATAATGATCTGCTAATAAAACAATAACTGTGCTATCTAATTTATTATTTTCTTCTAATGTTGTAATTAAGTACTCTAAGGCTTTATCAAGTTCTATTTGTGTCGCTACATATGCTTTAGCAGCGGTTGAAACATTTAAGTTATTAACATATTTTTTATTTTTATTAGCCATACTATTATCACTAAAGTTATAAGAAAAATGTCCTGATACCGTCATATAATATGCTAAGAAAGGATTATCACTATTTATATAATCTTTCATTGTTGCTTTCATCATTTCCAAGTCACTTTGTGGCCATGCTTTACAGTTCATTCGCTTTTCCATACCGTTATAGCAACCTAAGTAATTAGTAAATCCTTGACTTTTTAAATATTTATGACGATCTTGAAATCCATACCAATTATTATGATAAGCGAAAGTACTATAACCTAAGTCTTTATATATTTTACCAAGACCATAAGGAAAATAATTACTTCCCTTACGCCATTTCGAAAGAATACTTGAATCAGGATAAATACCTGTTAACGCTTGAAATTCCCCACCAATAGTCGATAGAGTATTCGGCGTATAATAATTATTAAAGATAAAACCTGAATGTGTTAATTTATAAAGCGTCGGTGTTAATTCTTCGCTAACACCAATTTCTGAGAAACTTTCCGCTACAATATATACTAAATTATAATCTTTAAACATTCCTGTATACTGATTTTTTTCACTACCTAGAGTATTATTCATATATGTATTAATTGTCTTTATTTCTTTATTATTTGTTTCTTTATCAAAACTAATATCCAATGTATTCATTCCATAAACAATTTCTTCTACTTCAGTAGGCTCATTAATTTCTTCTTGTTCTTCAATTACCTCTACATCTTCTTCAAAACCAAATACTAAGCGATTTAAATCAACAAAATAACTATTTAATACTCCCAATTTATTAATATTTAAAGAAGGAGAATTAACCTTAAAATATAAAGAATATGTACTATTTTCATTACCTTTAGTTAGCATCATATGAAAAGTAAATATTGATAACGACATAAAGATAATCACTAAATAAGCGAAAACACTACCTCGTTTATTCTTAGATAAATTAATCTTTTTTCTAAATATCAAATAAATAATAAATGGTAGAAAAAATACTAATATATATATACAATTATCAATTATCGCCTGGAAAGTTTCTTTCATAAAACTTTCTAACTGATCACCAAGTCCTAAGATAGTTAAAGAAAAGAAAGTCTTAAAAGTATTATAAAATACTATTTGGACATTAAACAAAAAGCCTATCAAAAACAAAATTATTGGTGTAATAACATTATTGGATTTTTTATTAAAAACGCTTGTAATAATACTTAATAATGCTGCAAGAATACTTGATAACAAAACAATATTAATAATGCTTTCTAATTCAAATTCATTAAAAACAACGAATTTAAAGAAAAATTCTTGAAATAACAAAAAAACAAAAAACAATAAATATCTTTTTAAAATATTCTTTAAATTAATTTTATTAAATACTTCCCTCATAAAACACCTATTATAATTATACTATTATTTTTTTTTATTGTCCAATAAAAAAGTACTCAATTTCAAATTAGAGTACCTTATAATATTTTATATTGTTTTTTTGCTATCTGGAGGAATAAAGTTTTCTTCACAAAATTTTTCTAGCATGACTTCATCAACGTATTTGTTGCTATAGATCATAATTAAATGTTCGATATATTTCCCTTCAACAATGATTCTTAAACAAGGTCCAACAATGGGACTCCCTTCTTCCATAGTAATTAGCATATAATAATCTCGTTTTTTAATGATAAGCTTTTTTATTAATTCCAATATTTTTTCAATACAATCATCATGAACAACAATCTCTTTCTTTTCAGGCTTATTAATCATATCTTTTGTTGCATAAAAAAGTTTATCCTCAATACGACCAAATTCAAACAATAATCTGTCATTACTTTCATCTATTTTCTGATTAACAAAATTAATAATTTCAACAATTTCATCCATAAACATCCAACTTTTTCTTATTTCTTTATTCCTTTAATGCCTTTTTCTTTATTATTGGCATAGTTACTTAAAATATTAGTATCAAAGGAATGTATTTTGCTTTTTTTATTTTTAAAGGCTCTTACTCCAAGATTTAAAATATCATCTAATAATTCATGATATTCTTTATCTGTTTTCTCCCATAAATAGAAAGATAAACTACCAGGAATACTATTAATTTCGTTAGCATAAACTTTTTCATTCTTGCTATCAATTAAAAAATCAATACGTACAACACCGGATGAATTAAGACTTCGATAAGCTTTAATCGCAGCATCACAAACCTCTTTTTCTAGTTTTGGGGATATACGAGCTGGAATAATTCTTTTTGCACTTGCCATACCTTTAGAAGGACCTTTACCACCACCAGTATACTTATCTTCATAAGTTAAAATACTATTTTTACTTCCTACTTCCTCGATAACACTTAAACTTTGTTTTTGATAGTTACCTAAAACACTAATATTAACTTCTACTAGATTATCTACTACTTCTTCAACTAATATTTTATTATCATAATTAATAGCATCTAAAATAGCATCATTAAGTTCTGTTTGATTTTTACAAACCTTAATGCCAACACTACTACCAAGACGAGCTGGTTTTACAATTAATGGATAGCCAATTTTCTCTAATCTTTCAATAATTTTTTCTGGATCCTTATTATAATCGGTATCAAAGAACCAATCAAATTTAACTACTGGTACACCAGATTCTTTCCATATCTGTTTCATAAATACTTTATCTTGTCCAACAACAGCAGCATAAGTATCCGATTCACAATATGGTATCCCTACTGTTTCCAAATATCCTTGTAAATTACCATCTTCACCATATGTTCCATGCATAATAGGTAAACATAAATCAAGCTCTGTAACATCTTTTCTAAACAAACCACGTTTATTTTGTAAATAGAATAAATTATCACGTTTATATAAAATAACCTCTTTAGCATAGCGTTTTAATAAATCCATATCACTATACAATTTGATGTCTCTTAGCATGGCTCCTGAATACCAAATACCTTGTTTATCAATATAAATAGGAATTATTTCATATTTCTGTGCATCAATACTTTCCATCGCTTGAATAGCGGTAATAACACTTACTTCATGTTCAACTGAAACTCCCCCAAAAATAACACCTAATTTAATTCTCATTTCTTAGCCTCCGTATATATATCTGGTAAATCATTTTCGAATAATGCATATATATCTTTATTTTCTTCTTTTAATGCTTCAATAATTGGATAAGCATCTATAACATTATTAATAATAAAAATATTATCTTCATCATATCCATTATCTAATAGTGCTTTTTTAATAATTTGCGTCTGCTTTTCCCCTACTAAAAGACAATAATTACAAACACTACTTATTTTTTTACCAAATTCATAATTCTTTTCTTTTTCCATTTTTCCAAGTTCAACCATACCTGGTGTTACAATAACTTTTATACCATCCATTGAATTTAAAACATCAAGAGCACTAGATGCTCCAACGGGATTAGAATTATAAGCATCATCAAGCATATAAAAACTACCCATCTTTTTTAAATCTAAACGATGTTCTGTTGCTTTAAGCGATAAAACTGAAGCTTTAATATCTGTGATTGGTATTTTTAATTCTAAAGCTAAAGCTACACTTGCTAAAATATTATAAACATTATGACTTCCCAATATTCTCGTTTTAAGAGTTATTTTTTCACCATTATAATGACAATCAAAACTCATTCCATGACTACTACATTTAATATTAGTAGCATAAACATCAGCTTTATTATTACCTATTGATATCCATTTAACTAAAATTTTATTTTTTAATTCATAACTAGTTTGATATTCATCATCCATATTTAATATTGCAATTCCATCACTAGGTAATGCCTCAATTAATTCAAATTTTGTTTTACAAATATTTTCTTTTGTTCCAAATGTTTCTAAATGAGCATCACCAATAACTGTTAGTATTCCATATTTAGGATGAACAAAATCACATATGGTCTTTATTTCACCTTTTCTATATGCTCCCATTTCCGTAATTAATATTTGATCAAATTTATCCAAATCATTATTAATAGTCATCATTATTCCATATGGCGTATTATAGTTTTTTGGCGTTGCACGAGTAATATATTTACTTGCTAAAATATCATTTAAAATATTTTTACTAGAAGTTTTACCATAACTACCGGTTATCCCAATTACTGTTAAATCTTTATAATTATCCAATTTTTTCTTCGCTTTATTAAAATAATATAAGTATTCAATTTTATTTAATGGTGTATCAATAATATTTGCAAGATAAACCAAATAATAAATAAATCCAAGTGATAAGGATAAAATAATTAACATCCAAACTGTCATTTCACGATTTGGTGCTTTCACTGTTACAACAAGTAATAAACCTATCATAAGAATAATAGTAAAAAACAATCTTTTTATTCTACTAGTAACTTTAAGTGGGAGCTTATTTTGATTATCTTTATTCATTCGGTATTCATGATATATTCCATACATGTATACAAACATTCCAGCGACTAATACAAAATCCATTATCTGTTTATCATCTAAAAAGAAAAGGAAAATAAAGAATACTATTGGAATAAAATCATATATACAAAAAACTCTTTTTAAATTACGTTTAATCCATCTCAAATATCGATTATTTTCGTTATATAAATTCTGTTGTAACATATGCATCGCTTCCATTACACGATAAACAATATAAATAATATAAACAACTAAAAATAATATCATATATCCTCCTTATAAAAAATTATCTAATATACTAACAACTCTTTCTAAATTTTCTAAATAACAATAATGTGTACCTGGTAAAATAATTAAAGCACTATCCTTTAATAATTCATCTAATTCTTGAGCTTCACAAACAGGTACTGCTTCATCATTCTCCCCCCATATCAAAAGAGTGGAACACTTAACTTTTTTAGCATATTCTGATAAATCTTCATTAACCGTTTTAACTAAAACATTTCGCATCATAGGACTGGCATTTTTATAATCAACACTTCCCATATGTTTTTTCATTATATTAACGATTGGTTTAAATATTTTAACCTTCTTCATTTTCTTTAAAAAATTCTGTTTCTTACTAACATATTCATGTCTTACACAAGGACTACCAAATAAAACGAGCTTTTTTACATCATACTTTGAAGCATAAATAATTGATATCCTTCCACCAAAAGAATGACCAATCAAAATAGGATTTTCTATTTCTAAACTTTCTAATAAGTCATGAACTAATTCTACATAATCAGAAACATCATAAGCATAATCCGGTTCATTCGATAATCCAAAACCCGGAAGATCAATAATAGTAATACGATGCTTATCCTTTAATTTTTCACCAAGAGGATCCATCATCGCTATATTTTGTCCCCATCCATGTAATAAAACAATATCATTTCCTACACCATATTGTTTATAATTAACTTTAATATTACGTACTTTCTTAAACATTTCTATACACCAACTTTATTATATCATAAATCCTTAATTCTATATAATTATTAAATAATACCTTTACAGATATTGACAATTATTCTTTAAATATATCCATTACAGAACTAAACATTTTAAGATCATTTTTGAATTTTTCTATTTTATCAGGAATAGTAAGTTTATATTCTTTTTTCATTATTTCATTTAATTCATAAATAAAATCTGAATTTCTTATTAAATCTTTATAATATTTGGAATTCTCTCTTAAGAATTTCCTTAAATAATAATTATTATTTAAAATATATTGTACATGATAATCCATATTAATCCTCAAAATACTTATACTTAGGTCTTTCATTATAATCATTGTTATTAGTATTTCCGTTAAATCCTTTAAAAGTTTCAATCGCTTTATCTAGTGACGATAAAGTTTTCTGAATACTATTTAAGTCAATTCCTTTAAATAAGGTTAAAAATTCTTTAATTGTCGTTATTAAATTAGAATTATTAGTACTATTATTATCTTTAAAAGAATTCCATATATCATTATTTTCACCATATAAATCATATATTTCATATAACTCTTGCCATGTAGTTTTATTATTTCGCACATAATCTACAAATTGAGGATTCTTTTTGACAAAGGCTTTAAACTCTTCTTTCATACTATCACCTAATAATATTATATGCGAAAAAAATAAGTCTAGTTTGACTTATTTTTTAACTTTCTTATTAAAAATACAATCTATCCCTCGAAGTAAAACACGATATGAAAATAATGAGAAAATAACTAATAAGAAGTATATCAATCCTATTTGTCCATTAAAATATGATAATGAAAAGAATTCTCTTTGGAAGAATATTCCATAATTAAATACTAAGATTAATAAAGCGAACATAATACTTCTTAAATAATTAAATGGTTTAGATATATGATATAAGTGAATAAAACCCGTTGTTGCTGTTAAAATAACCGCTAAATAATTAGTAACATCTGGTGATATCTCAAAGTATTTTTGAAATAACATAACGATTATCATATCAAGAAAAACTGTAAAACTACCTGGTATACTCTTTTTAATTATTTTAAGTAAAAACTTATTTCCTTCAACGATATTTTTATTTGGTTCAAGAGCAAGAATAAAACTTGGAATTCCAATAGTACAACTTGATATTAAAGTAAGTTGAATAGGAATAAAGAAATAGCGAGAGCCAAAGATAAAACAGGTTAAAATCAAAAGAATGGTATACAACGTTTTAACCAGTAAAAGAGAAGCACTTCTTTCAATATTATTAATGTTACGTCGTCCTTCGGCAACAATTTTAGGCATACTAGCAAAATTAGAATCTAATAATACTAATTGACTAACACTTTTAGCAGCATCACTTCCACTTGCCATTGCTACTGAACAATCAGCTTCACGAAGGGCTAAAACATCATTAACACCATCACCTGTCATACAAACAGTATATCCTTTCATTTTCAATGCTTTAACAATTTCCCTTTTCATATGTGGTGTTACTCTTCCATATATATCGTAAGATGTTATATCATCAATTTTATTAATATCAATATCCGTTGTATCAATACCTTTTAAATTCTTTAAGCCAACACGAGAAGCAATAGTGCTAACTGTTTTATAATTATCACCAGAGATAATTTTTACTTTCACACCTTGTTCTTTAAAATATCTTAAAGTATCACTGGCTTCTTTTCTAATCTCATCTTCTATTAAAATATAACCATCAATTTTTAAATTAGTAGGATTTTTCGATAAAATATCATTATTATGAGCGATTAATAAGATACGATAATCATTTTGTTTACTTTTTATTTCATCAGATATTTCCCCATTACTTAAGATATATTCTGGAGCTCCTACATAATAACTCACACCATTTATTCGGCAAGCAGAAAACTTTCTTTCGGATGAAAATGGAATAATCCCTTCATTTTCGATATTTAAACCTTTATCATATTTTTCTCTTATAGCCTTAAAAGTACAACTATTATCGGGTAAAACACTTAAAATATTCGTAATTATCTTTTCAAACTTTTCTTTATCATCACTAACTAGACTATTTAATTTCATATTACCTGTTGTTATTGTTCCGGTTTTATCAAGACAAACTACATTAACCCTAGCAAGTGTTTCAATGCAATATAACTGTTGAACTAATACTTTTTCCTTTGATAAACGAATAACGGATACTGCCATAACGGAACTAGTTAGTAAAACAAGTCCTTCTGGTATCATCCCAATTAAAGCTGCTACCGTATTAATAATCGCTTCTGATAGTTCTACTTTAACAAGATAATATTGATTAAGAAATAATAATATACCAAGTGGAACAATAATAAAGGATAGTATTCTTACTAATCTTTCAAAAGAATTAAAAATAACTGATTTACTATTCTCAATTTTTTTTGTTTCACTTGATATTGTATTAATATAATTATCGGCACCAACATGAATAACTTTAGCAAGACAATTGCCACTTACAATAAAACTACCAGATAAAAGATTATCACCTTTCTTCTTAAGAATGGTTTTTGCTTCCCCGGTTATAAATGATTCATTAACTTCTACTTCGCCTTTTAAAATTATAGAATCAACAACAATTTGTGAACCTATTTCATAGTTAATGATATCATCTAATACCACTTCTTCGATAGCTATTTCATTCATGTTTCCATCTCTTATTACTTTAGGCTTAACACTTGATAAAATAGATAACTTGTCAATTGTTTTTTTTGATGATATCTCTTGAAAAATACTAATTCCAGTATTACAGATAACAACTCCCAAAAACAAGCAGTTTTTAAGAGAATAAAATAATCTATTAAAAATAATACCACTAATTATAATAGCAAGTGCTAAAACAATATTTAAAATATTAAAATATGTAATAATATTACTCAAAAATATTTCTCTAATAGTTTTAGTTCTCGATACATCACCAGCATTAATTTGACCTTTTGCTATTCTTTCTTCTACTTCTTCCTTTGTTAATCCTTTATATTCTTCCATATATACCTCTACTCATCCATTTTCTTTTTTTTACTATATTTACATCCACAATAATCCTGTCGATATAAGCTATATTCATGTGATAAAACAATACTTCTTTTATATCCATCCCTCTTTTTAAAATCAGAATATAAATACGGAAATTGGTACTTTTCTTCTAATTTTTTCCCTATTTCATTAATTACTTTACTATTTTTATGAGGCGATAAAGTAAGTGTCGTTGTAACATAATCAAAATGATAATTTTTAGCATAATTAAAGCTCTTATCAAGTCTTAATTCATAACATTTAAGACAACGTAGACCACGTTCTGGTTCATTTTCTAATCCTAATGCTATCTCATCATATTCCTCTTTTAAATAGCCTAAATTAACTAAAGATACCGGATACTTCGTTTTAAATTCATTAATAAATCTTTCTAGTTCACTAAAACGATAATTAAATTCATCTTCGGTATCAATATTAGGATTATAATAAAGAATAGTAATAGAGAAAAAATTACTTAAATATTCAATAACATAACTAGAACATGGTGCACAACAGGCATGTAATAAAAGCTTTGGTACATAATCTAATTTTTTTATTGTTTCATCTAAAACTACTTGATAATTCACTTTATTACCTCCATGGATTTTTCTTGTCTGGATCAGTTGGATCCCAACCTTTATTAGGGCTTTCACCATCTATTTTAATAGCACTTGGCTTACTTACTCCACTTGGTAAATTTCCATCGTAAATTTTAACTACCGTACCTTTTCCACAGTTATCATAAATCCATTTAACATCACGAACAGAAAGTCTAACACAACCTTTAGATGCTGCAGTTCCTAACTTATTATATTCTTCCCATTCTAAAGTACTTTTATCTTTTTTATAATATGGAACAGAATGAAATAATATATCACCAACTATTCTTGTATAATATTGTCCATATACATTACCTACTAACCTTCCCCACGATGATTTATCACTCGTTTTAAAGGTGCCTGTAGGTGTCTTGCCACTTTTACCAACAGAACAAACAAATACTTTAACTATTTTAGTATACTTATTATTACTATCAAGTCCATAGACTATTACCACATTTTGATTTCTAATAACCTCAATATAATAAGGATTTTTCTTTTCCTCTTGAACTGTTAACTTAATACTTTTAGTACTAGTATTACCAGCTTTATCACTCGCACTTATTTTAATTGTATATGAACCAACTTTATTAATATCATAAGTTCCATCTATCTTACATTCTACCGTATCATCTACATTATCTTGACATTTAACTTTATCTTTAATATTTATTTTATTACCCTTGATTATTGTTATATTACTTGCTGTTATAACCGGTCCTTCTTTATCATGCGTTAATTCATAATTTATTATATGACTATTTAACTTTTTAAAAGAATCAAAAGCACTACGTTTAACAAAAATTACTTTATCTTCTTCTATTTTCCAATTTTTATTACTATTTAAAAATTTAATAACTTCTATTTCTTCATCAATTTGATTATTAAATTCATCAATTATTTCATCACCATTAATATTAATTCTATTAACAAAATCATTATATAAACTTTCATATTCACCATTGGATAGATATTCATTTTTATTAGAAACTATCTTGTCTAACTCTTCTTTTATTTCTAAGACTTTATTTTGTCTTTCTTTTAAATTATCTTCTAATTCTTTATTAATATTACTTGGTAATAAAATATCAATTTTAGTATTCTCTTTTAAATTATTATAATTTATTAAAGTATCGTTTATATATTTTTCTAATGCCTCTTCTAAATCTCTCATATTTAAACTTGTAATATCATTATTTAAATAATTATTTACTTCTTCATACTTTATATCATCATTTAAATAACTATTTACTAGAGCTATTTCATTATTAAGTGCATTAATATTCTTGTTCCTAATATATTTAGGATACATAATAATTCCTGAAACAATCAATATTACTATGATTAAACACGATATAACTATAAATAACCTCTTTTTATTCATTTCCACCACTTCTTTACTCGCCATATTATATCTTAATTAATAGATAATTGCAAGAAACATATAATTTAAATTATTTTCTACATAGATTAACAATTTCTTCATTATCAATATTAATTTCTTTTAAAATTGCAAATAAGTTTTCTCTTGTAAAATATTCATATATATGTCTACCAATTTTAACACTTGTTCCAAGTGCTTTAATATACCTTTTTATTTTATCTAGAAATTCTTCTTTTGTTATAATTTCTCTATCAAGTTGCTTTTCAAGTTTTACAATGTATGTCTTTAATAAAAAACGATAAATACTAATAATACTTTCTTTCATTTTATTGTTAGGGAAAATAAAATTATCAATATAATGATTGTTTACCAAATCAACCCTCGTTATAAAATCTAATATATCATCTAAAGAAGCATATTCTTCTAAATTATTTATTAAACCCATTAAATTAGCAGTTAAATAAAGTTTCTCCATTTCTTTTTGATCAATTATTTTCTCCAAATGTTCAACAACTCCAACTTCAAACTCATAAGTTATAGGAATACCTCGTTCACGTTCAAAATATCGGTAAGCCATTAATTCTGTATAACCTTCATTAATTCCAAAACCAATATTATTCCCTACATATCTATTAATAGGCGAATAATATACTTGTGAAAAGCCACTATAACATAATCTTTTTCTCTCGTTATAAACAGAACTTGCCATATGAAATAATTCATGATAAATAGAATTAATTGCAGAATAATTAATTTTATTTTTCTTACATGAATACATTCCGTCTGCAGCGATTAATAAAACACCATGATTTTTTTTAATATTGATTTCATTAATATTATTATAAAAATTACTTAATAATTCCGGAGGAAATTTCTCAATTAATAAAGTAGTAAATTCTAAAACAACTTTTTTTACTTTACTTGATGCAATATGACTAACATCAACATCCGTATATTTCTGACGTAATTCAACTGGTAAGTTTACTTTACTTATATCTTTTGGTTTATAATCTTTATGTAAAACATATGTTGAAGAAAGTTTTCTTGATGTATAAAGAGATATAACAGGTATTAAACATTCTATAAATATTTCACTAAATTTCATTATTTTATCAATATCCATAAAAAACTCCTTATTTTAATTTTTCTAAAATGCTTTCTACAACATTCCATTCTTCTTCTGTTTCAATATTATCTAATCTTGTATCATCAGATGGATAGTATATTGAGGCATAAATATTTAAGTTCCCTTGTTTATCCTTTGTATTATCCGTATATATTACATAGTTTTTTTTAGTTTTAGCAAAAAAGAAAGTAGACATTATTTCATACTCTATTTCTTCTCCATTTTTATCAGTTAATTTCATAATCTTTTTTTCTTTCATTTATGCTCTCCTACGATAAATATTGTATCATATTTTATTTCTTTTATATATAAAATATTAATAAAAAAGAGGCTGCCCTCTTATGTATTTTCTTGCCATATTGCTTTTAATGTGTGATTAGCCTCTTGAACAACATTTGTATTACTCGTTAAATAATATGGCTCATAAGCTGTTGCAGTAGCTCCTTCTTCTAATTGAATATTTGAAAATGTGACATTATAACCTGCATATGGAGCTAATAAAACAACTAAATAATATGTATTAGCAGGAATTGTAAAACTTTTACTAATGGATGTATTTGTACAACGCCAATAATTATATTCTATTAATGAGCCATTCTCCTGATAATACAACATGGAATATAAACCATTACTATTTACATTAAAACTCAAATTATAATCAGCAGAAGGTTCAATATGAAAAGGAAACCCAAATCCATATCCACTACCAGTTGAGTTAATATTTAACAATTCTGATGAAATAGAAGATGATATAATCATTGTTGGATTATAATAATTATTAAAAGAAAGACCTTTAACATAACTATTCAAAATAAAAGTTCGATCTGTACTATTTGAAGTATTAGTTTGACTAGGAAGAGACTCGTCCACATTTAAATTTAATATATTTTTCCCATTCCAACCTAAAAATGTATATCCTTCCCTTGTTGGTGTTGGTAGAAAGCCATAAGCTTGTCCTGCGATTACATCCTTTGTACTTACTCCCACTGTTCCACCATTTGCATCAAAAGTAACTGTATATCTTGTTCCTTCAATGCTTTCTCCTTTTATTGCTAACTTTACTGTCGCATATAAATCTTTATATTCACTGGGTGTATATATATGAGTACCTGATACTGTTTCACTTATTGTTACACCTTCATCTACCCACACTCTTATTTTATATGTATGACTTACACTATTCGTATTAGCTGGAACAATATTATCATAAATACTTGTATCTGATAATGTATTAAAACTTGCTCCATCTACTAAGTACACTTCATTATTATTTACTATTTCTATTAAATCAAATCTTAATTCATCGTCTCTAAATCTTGTTTTACCATTTTTACCAGTTCCCTGATTTAACAAAATATTATATAAAATAGCTTTACTACTTTCATTCGTTCCACTTACCGAGAAAGTTAAAATATTCCCTGTATGACTTCGTGCCTCTTCTTTTGTTTCTGGAAATACATTTGTTAAAACTAAGGTATCTTCTCCTTCCAATAGATTTAATCGAATATCCCCTGCCACCAAAAGATTTGTTACATCACTTACTTTATAGTAATTAAACCAAGCGTAACTTCCTCCACCAATTAATATTATTACTAATGCTACAATTGATATTATTATTAATTTTTTTTTCTTTGTCATATTACTTATCCTCTTCTATACTTAGATATTACCATATATTACAAATAAATTCAATAAAAAACAGTCATATTTGACTGTTTTAGTAATTTCTATTTTTCAAGAATGATGGAAGCTCAAATTCACTATCACCATCACCGTCTTCATCCATGATATCAACATCACGAGAACGACGCATACTTGATTGCTCTTTAGTATTATAGGCAACTTCTTTTTGTTTTTCCTTATTCTTATCAAAACCAGTTGCAATAACTGTTACTATTACTTCATCATTCAAGTTTTCATTTATAACTGAACCAAAAATAGTATTAATATCATTGTTACTAGCTTCTCTTACCACTTCTGCTGCTTGTTCTGCTTCAAATAATGTTAGATTAACACCACCTGTGATATTAATAATAGCATCAGTTGCACCCTTTATATCCGTTTCCAAAAGTGGGCTAGAAACAGCTTGTCGTGCTGCTTCAACAGCTCTATCTTCACCCATACCAATACCAATACCAATAATCGCATTACCAGATTTTTCCATTACCGCTTTAACATCAGCGAAATCAAGATTAACAAGTCCTACTACAGCGATTAAATCCGAAATTGATTGAACACCACGACGAAGAACATTATCTACTTCTTTAAAAGCTTCCAATAGTGGCGTTGATTTATCAATAATCTCTCTTAATTTATCATTTGGAATAACTATTAAAGTATCAACATGATTTTTTAATTCCTCTAGTCCAGCATTAGCATTTTCCATTCTCTTTTTACCTTCAAAGGTAAATGGTTTTGTAACTATCGCTACAGTAAGAGCTCCAATACTTTGGGCAATCTCCGCAATAATTGCAGCCGCTCCAGTACCAGTTCCTCCACCCATACCGCAAGTAATAAATACCATATCAGCACCTGCTAAAGCTTCTTCAATTTCTTTTTTACTTTCAACCGCTGATTCACGACCTACCTCTGGCCTTCCACCAGCACCTAATCCGTCAGTTAATTCTTTACCAATTTGAATTTTAACATCAGCTTTGGAATTTTTTAATACTTGGTAATCTGTATTAGCAGCGATAAATTCAACACCTTTAACACCACTTTCAATCATTCTATTAATAGCGTTTCCACCACCACCACCAATTCCAATAACTTTTATCTTGGCCAATTGATCCATTTCTAATCCACTTAACATAAAATCCCTCTTTCTAATTATCCTCGCAATAATTTTTCATACTATCTAATATTTGTTCATGTAATATATTTTTTTTATCACTTATCATTTCTGATATTTTTTCATACATTGTATAATCAATACCACGAATCTTCAACTTATCGTAATAATATTTTATCATACCTACACATGATGTGTAAATATTATCTCTAGCCCCAATAACATTCAAATTGATTGTATAGGCACTATCTTTAAAAATATCTTTAACTAGATTATCAAATCCTGGTAAATTGCTTATACCACCAGTTATAATTATATAACTTATTTCATGGTTTGTTAAGTCCTTTAAATCTTTTTTTACATTTTTTAATATTTCTTCTAGTCTTGCTTCAACAACCTGACTTAATTCATATTGATCAATTTTAACTTCTTCATTATCAACATTTGTATAAACAACACTTTCACTTGCATCCGCATATTTAGAGAAAGCAAAAGCAATATTTTCTTTCAAATCTCTTGCCGTCATTTTATCTAAATGATAAATATACCTAATATCATGATCAACAAGTTTACTACCATAACTTAAAGTAGTTCCTTTGATTAATAATCCTTTATTAAAAACACCTATTTCTGTTTTATCTTTACCGATATCAACAACCGCCCCTGATTTTTCACTTATATCGATATCAACATTATAAATATCATTAATAACTCCAAATGATAAATCAATAATCTCGATATTACATTTGTTTAATACATCAAGATATGGATATAAGATATCTTTTGGTATAGTAGATATTAGCATACGACAATCTAACTCTTCCCCTTCTATACCAATAGGATTAGTTATTTTATCTTGCCCATCAATAGTATAATCAATAGGAAAAACCGTTACAACTTCTAAACTTTCATCAATAGTACTAACACAACTCTTAAAACAAGTGATAACATCATCTCCTGTTACTTTACCATCTAAATATGATTTACCATGACAAAAGTTAATATCTACATCATAAAAAGGTACATTTACAATAGCCTTATCAATACGAAATCCTAGTTTCTTTTCTAACTCTTCTACTGCTAAATTAATTGATTTACATGCTAAATCTGTATCTACTACGATTCCTTTTTTTATTCCAACACTTAAAACACTTGTTGCCGCTAAAATATTAAAAGATTTATCATCTATTTTAGCCACAACAATTTTTATTGTATCACTTCCCATATCAATACTAGAACAAATCATATAGCACCTTACCTTATAACATAATTATAACTTAAAAATCGATATTTTAAAAGATTTTTTATTAATATTTTTCATTTTAATACTAGATTATAGAAAAACGATGAATTATACTTCATCGTTAAACATTAATTTAATTGCATCTTTATAGATATTATAAACCACATTATAATAACTAGGATTTAACTTCAAAAAGGTATTTAAAGTAACACCCGTATTTGCTTCCAATACAAAAATTTCACTATTATCAGTTACAATTATATCAATACTTGCAAATGAAATATTTAATTTTTTTGATACATCAAGCGCAAGTGAAGTTAATTTATCTTTTAAATCATGTGAAATCTCTAAGATTGTTTTAGCGCCACTTGATAAATTAAATTTAAAACTCAATTCTACTTTTTCATTCTTTTTAGGAACATAAGTTGGATTACCAATAGTTTGTTCATTATCTAAATAATAGTTACTATATTCTTTTGCCAGTTCTAAAACAGTCTTAATACCATCGCCAACTATTATTGGTTTAACTTTGCCAAAAAGTAGTTTAACTTCATTATTTAAAACAATTACTCGATACTCATTTTTAATAATGTAATATGGTGAAAGTGATATAGAATACTCTTTCAAAAAGAGTTTATCTATTATAGGAAAAATTTCATCTTCTTTTTCTACTTTAAAAACTTCCTTACCAGCATTACCAGTATTTCCTTTAATTATGATTTTTTTATTATGATTATTAAAGTAATCAATTATCGCTTTTTTATCATAATCATGAAAAATAATCTTTTGTTCAACTATTGGAATATTCATGAAACTTAAAACATCATGAAACATTCCCTTATCATTCATTACTTCACCTAAAGCATAACTATTATTATCAAAACGATAACCTGAAATATAACGAATTTTATTATCTTTTTTTAACACCTTTAACCAGCCATCAGATATAAAAGTTATTTCATATCCTAAATCATTACAGATTTTTTTTAATAATTCGTTAAATTCATTCATGAATATTATTTACCTTCTTCTAGTTCTTCTTCAATACGAATTAATTCATTATATTTACAAATACGATCTGTTCTTGAAATTGAACCTGTTTTAATTTGACCAAGATTTAGTCCTACTGCCAAGTGAGCAATCGTAGTATCTTCTGTCTCACCACTTCGATGTGAAATAATGGTCTTATAATTATATGCACGAGCAAGTTCAATAGTCTCTAACGTCTCAGTAATCGTTCCGATTTGGTTTACCTTTAATAATATAGCATTACCAGCATGAAGTTCAATACCTTTTTTCAAACATTCTTTATTAGTAACGAACAAGTCATCACCAACAAGTTGAATACGACTACCTAATTTCTCAGTAATCTTTGTAAATCCTTCCCAATCGTTTTCATCTACAGCATCTTCAATGGAAATAATTGGATATTTTGTTGTTAATTCATCATAATAATTAATTAATTCATCAGTAGTTAAACTTCTGTTTTCTCCTGCAAGAACATATTTTCCATCTTTATAAAATTCACTAGCCGCAACATCAATAGCCATATTAACATCTACTCCTGGCTTATATCCGGCTTTAGTAATGGCTTCCATAATTAGTTTAAATCCTTCTTCATTACTTGAAAGATTAGGAGCGAAACCGCCTTCATCACCAACACTAGTGGCAAGTCCACGACTCTTTAAAATATTCTTTAAAGTATGAAATACTTCACTAGCGACACGCATTATTTCTTTGAAACTTTTTGCCATAGGGATAATCATATATTCTTGGAAATCCAAAGAATTATCAGCATGCGCACCACCATTAATAATATTCATCATTGGACGAGGTAAAGTACTACCTTCACCAATATAACGATATAATGGTTTTCCAGCATTTAAAGCTGCAGCTTTTAAAGCCGCCATACTAACACCTAATATAGCATTAGCACCCAATTTACTTTTATTAGGTGTACCATCAAGATTAATCATTGCCATATCAAGAGCTTTTTGATCTTCTACTTCCATACCAACGACTAAATCACGAATTAAAGTATTAACATTATTAACGGCATTTAAAACACCTTTTCCCATATAACGTGTTCCACCATCACGCATTTCAAGGGCTTCTCTTGAACCAGTTGATGCACCACTTGGAACTGCTGCACGTCCCATAATACCATTTTCTAGAATAACATCTACTTCCACAGTAGGATTACCACGAGAATCTAGAATTTCTCGTGCTTTAACATTTTTGATTTTCATTTTTCTTTCCTTTCTTTATTTATATATCAATATACTTGTATCACAAAACAAGATATATTTCAATATGCTATTTCCTCTTACTTTCAATCTCTTGTAATTCAAAGCGATTCTCTTGTAAAACACTTGGATACTTCTTTTTATCAACTTTGCTTGTAAACTCCTTTAATGGTCTTACATAAGATAGGCCATCACCATATAACTGTTGATATAAAACCATTTCTTCTAATGTTTCACTATTAATTACAATATCTCGAACTAAGTAATAATCACCTTTAAAGTGTTTATAAATTCTATTTTTAATTACTTTCATAACTTATTTACTAAATCTTTAAATTCCTTCCCTCGTACTTCACATTCCTTATATTGATCCCATGATGCTGAAGCTGGACTTAATAAAACAATATCTCCTTTTTCCATTATCTTAATAATATCTTTAAAGCCATCTTTTAAGTATTCATGAATATAAGTTTTAATCTTTAAACTATTTCCAAATTCCCTTACTCTTTCACGACACTCACCAATACCAATAATCGCTTTAACATTTTGCATAAACTTACTCAAGTCATTAAAATCTTGTCCTCTTTCTAATCCTCCTAAAATAATAATTGTAGGCTTTGAAAAAGAAGATAAAGCTATTTGTGTACATTTAATATTCGTTGCTTCAGTATCATTATAAAATCTTATTCCATCTCTTTCTCGGACAAATTCAAGACGATGTTCTACACCATAAAAATTACTTATTACTTTTGCAATGACATCATTACTAACATTAAATTCTTTCGCAATCGATATCGCTCCCATAATATTTTCTAAATTATGAACACCAGGTATTTTAACAATATCTGTATTAATAATTTTTTCATCATGATAATAAATATAATTATCTTTTAAATAACAATCGGTCTTTTTGGTACTTGAAAAATATTTCTTTTTACTTTTAATATTTTCTAATTCATCAATGGAATCAGAATTATTTAAATTCATGATAGCAATATCATTACTTTTTTGATTATAAAACATTTTCGCTTTCGTTTTTTTATAGTTTTCATAACTACCTAAAAAATCAATATGGGCAGGACTATAATTAGTTAATAATCCAATATGTGGATGAAATTTATCAATATTAATACTTTGTTGAACAGATACTTCCATAACAATA
>CACZNM010000068.1 GCA_902782535.1 uncultured Erysipelotrichaceae bacterium | reverse complement strand
TATATTGATTTAATGCATGAAAGATTTGAAAATGTGAAAGTCGAAGGAATAGATTTTCGAGGATGTAATATAGATTTAAGGCCACAATTAGTATACGAGAAGAGTTTAAGAAATTGTAATCTAGAAGGAATATATATTGGTCCATTCATGAACTTTACTGGAGTCGATATAAGAGGATGCAAATTTAGTGATGATAATGATCCAATGACATTAGATAGAAAAAATCGTTTTAAAGATGCGATATATGATGAGACAACAACATATAATGGAGAACCGTTTGCTAAAATATTTGGAGAATGTAAACATAAACCTAGAAAAAAATAATAAAATAAAAACCTCGTTTAATTTATAAGCGAGGTTTAATTATTTAAATTATGAAAATATAAGTCCTGCAATCATTGAACCAATCATGATGACTAATAAAAGGATTGCGAAAATACGAGCTGCTGTAATTTTACTTTTCTTTTTTTTCTTCTTTTTATCTTTTTCCATGTTCACCTCAATGTAATCATTATAATATATATTCTTTTAAAATGCAAATATTTGTTTGACAAAATAATAAATTATTAGTATTATATAGTTGAAATATGGAATTCTATTTATATAGATTTTTTTATTAAGGAGAGATTATGATGGATTTAAAAGAACTTGCTGATATTATGTTCCCTGATGTTGTTGAAACAAGGGAAGAATTAGAAAAAAAATATCCAGAACGAAATTTACCAGATGGTGCTGAAGTAACGCGTTTTGCACCTAGTCCAACAGGTTTTGTTCATATGGGAAGTCTTTTATCTGCTTTCGAAGATTTTAAGGCTGCTAAAGATACAAATGGTGTTTTTTATCTTCGAATTGAAGATACTGATACGGAAAGAACTGTCGAGAATGGCATTACAGGTATATTAACGGATTTAAAAACTTTTGATATTGTTCCAGATGAAGGAATGATTTCGGAAACAGAAGAAAAAGGAATATATGGCCCATATATTCAAAGTAAAAGGAAGAATATCTATCATGTTTATGCCAAAGATTTAGTTCAAAAAGGTCTTGCATATCCATGTTTCTGTACAAAGAAAGAACTTGATGAAACAAGAGAGATTCAAGAGTTAAACAAAGAAAGAATTGGTTATTATGGTAGTTATGCTAAATGTCGTTGTTTATCATGTAATGATGCTATCGAAAGAATTAAAAAGGGTGAAAAGTATGTTGTTCGTCTTAAATCACAAGGTAATTTTAATAATAAAATAGTTCTTGAAGATCGTATGCGTGGAAGAATAGAATTTCCAGAAAATGATATGGATATCGTCATTATTAAATCCAATGATCGTCTTCCTACATATCACTTCGCTCATGCTATCGATGATCATTTAATGCATACAACAACGGTTATGCGTGGAGAAGAGTGGATACCAAGTTATCCAATTCATCATGAATTATTTAAGGTATTAGGCTTTAAAGAACCACAATATGCTCATTTAGGTCTTGTTTTAAAAATTGATGAAGAAGGCGTACGAAGAAAACTATCCAAAAGAAAAGATCCCGAAGCTAGTGTTAGCTTTTATCATGAAAAAGGTATACCACCAGAAGCTACTAAGCTATACTTAATGACTATCGCTAACTCTAACTTTGAAGAATGGTTTTTAAGTAATCCAACAGGTAAACTAAAAGACTTTAAAATGGACTTTGAAAAGATGAGTGAAAGTGGATCATTATTTGATGTAGAAAAACTTTTTAATATTACCAAAAACTATATTAGTCGTATGACGGCCGATGAATTATACGATGCATCATTACCATGGATGAAGGAATTTGACCATGAATTATATGAGTTAATGACTAAATATCCAGATTATACCAAAGCAATTTTTAATATTGAAAGAGGAGGAGAGAAACCTCGCAAAGATTATGCTTCCTTTAGTGATATTCGTTCTGGTATTTGGTATATGTATGATGAATTATTTAAAAATCTAAACTACGAATATCAAAAGATTACTGATAAAGAAGAAATTAAAAAGATTTTAAATATTTATTTTACAAAATATTATGATATAAGTGATGATAAAGAAACATGGTTTAATAAAGTTAAATTAATGTGTGATGAACTAGGTTATGCATCAAATATGAAAGATTATAAGAAGAATCCTGAAAACTATAAAGGTAATGTTGCAGATATATCTACTGTAATTCGCGTTAGTATCACTAGTAAATCACAAACACCGGATTTATATGAAATACTTAAATTATTAGGAAAAGATAGAATTAAAAAAAGAATCAGTCTAATTGATTGATTCTTTTTTTAATTTTTCTTGATATTTGATTTACAGTGTATATTTAAATTATTAATGAATTATGTTAGAATGAAATTAGTTAGTAACAACTTAATGTATATAAAAGTGATATTATCATTGATAATAGGAAGAAGATTATGGATAATTATAGTAAAGGAAGTTTATTTAATATAAAGGATGTCCAGCATAATGAAATTAATGTTGATATATTTAATAATTTATTATTAACTACTAATCAATATTTTATTAATTTTATAAAAAAAATATATAAGTACTTAGATAAACAAGAGAAAGATATTTTATCTAATTATGTTAAAAATCATACAAATGTTGATGATGCATTATATATATTCAAAAAATATATTAATTTTTTTGATTTTGATATACCTTATATTAAAGAAATAGTTTTTGAAATAATAAAAGATAG
>CACZNM010000067.1 GCA_902782535.1 uncultured Erysipelotrichaceae bacterium | reverse complement strand
ATAAAGCAATAGAACTTCAAAAATTAGGTGTATATTTACAAGGGAATATTGAAAGTATTATTGGTAGATACGGTAATGATGCTAAAAAAACGATGAAGAAATTATTAAAAAACAAAATGCTTACTTTTTTAGCAACCGATATTCATCATAATAAAAGTAATTATCAAGATTATATGATAGCGAAAAAGAAGATATGTAAGTATATAACGGAAGATGAATATCAAAAGTTAGTTTGTATTAATCCCAAGAAAATTCTTAGCAATAGTAAATAAAGATATTTATGGAAAAACGTGTTTGGAGGTTTTTGTATGAAAAATAATAAACGTGATGTATGTATTATTGTGTGTTTAATTTTATTTAGTCTTTTTTTGTTTTATAAAAGTGGATGTTTGACGGAAGCATATATTGGAATTGGCTTTGCGTGTTTAGCTTTTTCAATAATGATGTATTTTATGTATAAGAAACTTATTAATGAAAAAGATAAAAGACAAACGATAGTTGTCACAGCAATAATAGTTATTCTAATGCTCCTTATTCCAACATTTGCACTCTTTCTTAAACCACAGTATCAATTAAATGCAGATGGATTTACAATCGAAGAATATGAAGTAATATTAGATGTTGGTATTGATAATAAAGTGGAAGTGACTGAAAATATTAAAGTTAATTTCTATGAATCAGGACATCATGGTATATATAAGTTTACTCCCGAGTGGTTAGAATATACAGGGAAAGATGGAAAAACTATCAAGCGAAAATCAGAAGTATTAAATTATCGTGCGATTGGACAAACATATACGATTGAAAAAGGTAAAAAGCCTAAAATTAAAATTGGAGATAAAAACTATACAGTTTATGGATTAAATAGTTATGAAATAAAATATACGTATGATATGGGAAGTGATCCATATGACAATTTTGATGCCTTTATTTTTCATGCTTTTGGAGATTATTGGGGAACAGAAATAAAAAATCCTAAGATTACTATAAATATGCCAAAAGATATTGGGTATGGGGATATTAATGTCTTTACAGATAAATATCGTAAAAATAATGTTAATAATTTAGTTAATATTGAGAGATATGGTAATAGTATTATTATTTCTAATAAAGATTTAAAATTAATGAATGCTTTAACGATAGATATAGAATTACCGGATAATTATTTTGTGGAAGGAATCAATAACTATGGGATGTTATCATATTTGGCAACAATGGTTATAATTGGTGTAACGGGATATATATTTTTCATGTGGTCAAAGTATGGTAAGGATGATAAAACAGAAATACCTACTATTGAATTTTATGCACCAGATAATCTTAATTCTGCTGAAATAGGTTATGTTTATAATAATGGTAAAGCAAATCAGAAATTAACGATATCGCTAATTATACAATTAGCGAGTAAGGGTTATATAAAGATTGATGAGATTAAAGGGAAAAATAAACGTGATAATAAGATTGAAATCACAAATTTATACGCTGGGCAAATGATAAATAATATAACACATTTAGATGAAATGGAAAAAATAGTATATGATAAACTGTTCGAATCATCTAATAAAGTAATATTAAAAGAACATAGTACATTTTATGAAACCTTTCAAAGTATCAATGAAATATTGGAATCAAAGTTCAATGATAAAGTGTATAATCCTGAATCACAAAATAAAAAAGCAATATCAATAATAATTGCCTCAATACTCTTGTTTTTAAGTTTAATATCATTTTTCTGTGTTGAAGATTTAAATCCAAAAATGCGATATTTATATTTTGTTGCATTTGGCTTTGTTATTATTGATTATATCTTTGCATTTATTATGATAAAAAGAACTAAGTATGGAGAAATAGTAAAAGCAAGAGTTAAGGGATTTAGAGAATTCTTAGTAACTGCAGAAAAAGAAAAATTAGAATCTTTGGTCGAAAAAAATCCTCAATATTTTTATGATATTCTTCCATATACATACGTACTTAATATCTCCAAAAAATGGATTGAGAAGTTCCAAAATATTAAAATGCCAGAAACAAATATGGGAAATTTTGATTATTCATCTGGAGACATAGCTTTTAGTAGTCTTTTAAATAATGTTTCATATCCTTCTTCATCTGTATCTGGTGGAGGTGGTGGTTGTTCATCGTGTGGAGGCGGTTGTTCTTCATGTGGTGGAGGCGGTTCTTGGTAAAAAGATTTTAGATAATCTAGCATTAATATTGTATCTATCGATTATATCGATAGATATTTTTATATTATAAAGTTCATTAATAATTAGTCATTTTCTAGCCAATACCTTCATATATTTTATTGAATGGAGAGTTTATGGATAAAAAAGAGATTATTAAAAATATTGCCATGCGAACGAAAGGTGATGTTTATTTAGGTGTTGTTGGTGCAGTTAGAACAGGTAAGAGTACATTTATTAAAAAGATGGTAGAAACGTTAATAATTCCTAATATTACGGACGAATATGAACGTATGCGTTGTCTTGATGAAGTACCACAAAGTGCACAAGGAAAAATGGTTATGACTACTGAACCTAAATTTGTTCCTAATAATGCTATTAAAGTTAAAATAGATGATTTTGATTGTAATATCAGGTTAATTGATTGTGTAGGATATTTGATTAATGATGCTAAAGGTGTTAGTGATGAAAACGGACCTAGAATGGTTAAAACCCCATGGTATGATGATATGATTACTTTTAGTGAAGCAGCGGAAATAGGAACAGAAAAGGTTATTAAAGAACATTCAACTATTGGTATTGTGATTACAACAGATGGCAGTTTTGGAGACTTTAAAAGGGAAGATTATGTTGAAGCAGAAGAACGTGTTATTAATGAATTAAAGAGTATTAATAAACCATTTGTTGTAATATTAAATTCTTCTCATCCTAATAATATT
>CACZNM010000066.1 GCA_902782535.1 uncultured Erysipelotrichaceae bacterium | reverse complement strand
TCTCGGTATAACCGTAGGATTTAGCACCTAACTAAATAGGTTGCTGGATTTCTCAGGGCCTATTCCCTCCATCACTCTTAATAAGATAAATTTAATTTACATGCTTATTATATATTACTTTTTATTATTTTGTAAATACTAATTGACTATATAAATACTATTCTTCGTATAAAACTATTTTATTATTTTTCAAACTCTTTTTAACATCAATAACTCTTTGATTACTTGAACCTTTATATTGAAGTGTTAAACTTGATAAATCGATTTTAAACCTTCCATCAACAATTACATCAACATAACTAGCAATCTCTTTATCATGAATATATTCATCAAACAGATATCCACTCCATAACCAAATAGTTTTATCTGGATATTTTTCTTTAAAAGATTTAGCAAGTAAAGTTACTCCCTCAATATTTACAGGATTAAGTGGTTCTCCTCCTAAAATCGATAAGCCACTAATTACATCATTCTTGCATAGTTCAATTACATGATTAATAACTTCATCATTAAATTCCTTACCGCCATTAAAATCCCATGTTTCTGTGTTAAAGCATCCTTTACAATGAAAATCACAACCTTGGAAAAAAATAGATACTCGAACCCCAGGCCCATTTGAAATGTCCATTTTTCTTATCTTGTTATAACGCATAATTATTCATCCTTATTATCCAAATGAATTACACGTTCTTTAATTTCTTGCGTTCTTCCTTTATTCCAGAAATTACTACCTATATAACCACAAGTACGCCTTGCAACATGAAGTTTAGCATGATCACGATTACCACAATTTGGACAGTACCATTCTAAATTTTCATCAATTAATATTTCTCCAGAATAACCACATTCACTACAATAATCACTTTTAGTATTAAGCTCTGCGTACATAATATTATTATAAATAAACTTAATAACTTCCATGACTGAATCTAAGTTATTTTCTAGATGAGCTGTTTCAATATAACTAATTGCACCACCTGGTGATAACCTTTGAAATTCACTTTCTAATTTTAACTTCGTAAAGGCATCAATTTCTTCAAAAACTGGTACATGATAACTATTGGTAATATAATCACGATCAGTAATACCTTTAATAACACCAAATCTTTCACGTAAACATTTAGCAAACTTGTATGTAGCAGATTCTATTGGTGTACCATAAACAGAATAATCGATATCTTCTTCACATTTCCATTCTTTGCATTTATCATTCATATATTGTAATACTTTTAAACCAAATTCCTTTCCTTTACCATTATCAGTATGCGAATTACCTGTCATATATTTAACGCATTCATATAATCCTGCATAACCAAGAGAAATAGTTGAATAACCATGATGTAATAGTTCATGAATAGATTCTCCTTTATCTAGTCTTGCTAAAGCACCATGTTGCCAAAGAATTGGTGCAACATCACTTGTAGCGTGCGATAATCTTTCATGACGAAGCTTTAAGGCACGATGACACATATCAAGTCGCTCATCAAAGATTTTCCAAAATAAATCCATATCCTTACCACTTGATAATGCTACATCCGGTAGACTAATCGTTACAACACCTTGATTAAATCTTCCATAATATTTTCCCTTTCCTTCTTTATAATTTTTCGCTTTAGCAATATTTCCTAAGCTTATACTACGGTCAGGAGTAAGGAAACTACGACATCCCATACAAGGATAACAATCACCTTCACCATATTCATTTTTCTTTAATTCTTTCATTATTTTTTCACTAATATAATCAGGTACCATACGTTTAGCAGTACATTTAGCAGCAAGTTTAGTTAGATAATAATACTTTCCTTTAGGATTAATATTATCTTCTTCCAAAATATATAATAATTTTGGAAAAGCTGGTGTCACATATACACCTTTTTCATTTTTCATACCAAGAATTCTTTGATTTAAGAATTCCTCGATTATCATAGCAAGTTCTTCTTTGTATTCATCTGTTTCACCTAAATACATACATACTGATAAAAAAGGTGCTTGTCCATTCGTATTCGTCATTGAATTAACTTGATATTGAAAAGTTTGTACTCCATCAACAATTTCTTTTTTCAAGTCTTCCATAACAAACTTATCAATTTGCTCTTTACTTAATTTTCTCTTTTTATAAACTTGTTCATACCTTTTTTTAGATTCTCTTACAAATGGAGCAAGATGTGTAAGTGTTATTGTAGCTCCTCCATATTGGGCACTAGTTACCGCTGTAATAATTTGCGTTGCAATTGTCATTGCCGTTAAAAATCTATGGGGTTTTTCAATCATTACGCCATTCATAGTTGTACCATTTTGTAACATATCATCAAGATTAATTAAATCACAATTATGTAAAGCATTCTGAGCGAAATAATCAGCATCATGAAAATGAATAATTCCTTCATCATGAGCTTTGACGATATCTTGTGGCAATAAAAATCTTCTTGTAATATCCGTACTGGTAATTCCTGCTAAATAATCTCTTTGTGTTGTAACAACTTTTGCATTCTTATTAGAATTTTCAGTATTCCAATATTCATTTTCACCATCAATTAACTCTTTAATTGACATATCTGTTGTATTACTTTTTCTAACAAGCGCTCTTGTATAACGATAAGTGATATACTCTCTTGCAAGTTTATATCTTCCACAGTACATTAGTCTTTCTTCAATAATATCTTGAATATCTTCAACAAGCATTCTTTTTTTCTTTAAACTTTCAATATATTTAATAATATTTCGTATTTGAATATCACTTGCTTGTTCTTCTTCTGTCACATCACGATTAGCTCTTTTAATTGCACTTTCTATTTTATCAGGACAAAAATCAACGATTGTCCCATCTCTTTTTACTACTTTCATAATAACCTACTTTCTATAATGTAATCATACCATGATTTTATAAAAATAACTGTTGCAAATGCAACAGTTATTGAAATAATTTTTTTAACTCTTAATAATATCAACAAATATGTTCTTTTTTATTGACAATATATTACACTTTCTTTACAGATTATAACGTATAGCTATTATCAAAAAAATCTTCATATCTTCCATCGTCTCTTCGATATTTAGAAGTATTCATTAACACTATTGATAGATTATATTTTTTTGCAAATAAAACATCATCATTGGTAATATTGTCATAACATATTAATGCCGTAGGAACAATATTATTACCATTAATATATACCTCATTATATCCATTAGCCATCATTGCTAATCTATCGGGAGAGGACAATTCATTTACTTTGTTTGATAAATAAGTATCTTGCTTTATTTTTCTTGACGAATGAATATCAGCATGATGAACATAAGATATATTATTAGGATTTATTTGATCATATAATAGTACAACTTTTTTCTGCTCAAAATCCGTTGTACCAATATTTTTATCTGATATATATGAAAAACTATATCCTAATCTATTTAAATTAGAATTAATATAATTAGCTTTATCACTTAAATCATTTCTATTAATAGAAAAAGTTCGCACAAATGCATAAAACTCTTCACCATTTAAATAATAAACATCAACATTGTATTTATTCGATAACTTTTGATTATAAACATTACTATCTTTATTTAATTTTAAAGCTCTATCAACTAGTCTTTTATAGCATCTGTCTTTTACTTTTCGCATATCATCATAAAACATTTCTTTAATAGAATTAGACTTACGATAGTATTCTCTAAATAATTCTCTTTTTTCATTTAAAGTTAGTTTAGAAATATTATTAAATCTTTCATAAATTTTTAAATTCTCTAAACTAATAAAATTCCCATTGATACTACGATAATAAGATAACATATTAAATACGTTAATTATAAAATTATAATAATTATCCCCAAAAAAGTATTGAATTATGTATTCAGTATACCATTCATCTTTAATATTATCAGCATTTAACATTTTCTTCTCTATATATTTTTTTCTTTCTTCATCAAAAATACTTACATCATCTTTATATTCTAAATACTTTATTATATGATCATATAAATTAGGATTATCTATTTTCGATATCTTTGTAAGATACTTATGAAAATCAATTTGTGCTAGTTTTTCTGAATTATCTTTATCAATATTAAAAATACTCCCAACGGAAGAAAAGAAATTAATTATATAATTAAATTCATCCATATATTCACCTTCTAAATATACAAAAAGTACTAAGTTATAAACCTAGTACCTATTAATCATTAGCCATTTCATCAATATTCATATTGCGATCATGAGCGATATGATCCCATTTAACATCCTTTTTTATTAAACTTACAATATTAATAGGAAACCATGTAATAATAAATACTGTAAACAATAAAATTGACGATATCATCGCAGTAGTACTTTTTTTATTATAAATGGTAACAAACAACGATACAATAATTGTGCATACATATGAAACAACCATACCAACAATACCTGCAACAGTAAAGGTAAATGTCTCATTAAATAATTTTTCAATAAAACCTAATAATAATATAATAATAGATACTACTTGAATAAAAGCTGCTAAATTATTTAAATACATATCTACGCACGATAAATTATGATTTTTAACAAATCCCTTAATTAAATCACGATGATAATTCTTCCAACATTGTAAATTACCTTTAGACCAACGAAGTCTCTGCTTAAAAGATACCTTAAAATTTGTAGGTTGTTCATCATATGTAATAGCTTCTTTTACAAAATCAATTTTCTCATTTTTAATAGCACAAATGGTTGTTAATTCAACATCCTCTGTTAAAGTAATAGGATTAAAATCAATAGATTCAATAAATTTTTTCTCGACCATAAATCCCGTTCCATTAATCGATGCTGATGAGTTAATTTTTTTACGTGACAGATTAAAAAAGAAATTTTGTAAATAATAGAAAATAGCATAACTACCACTTAACCAATTATCTTTATAATTTTTACTATCACGAAAACCTTGTGCAAGACGATATCCGCTATTTAATGATTTATTCATATGCAATAAAAAGTCTGGATGAACAACATTATCAGCATCAAAAATAATATATGCATCATTATCATGATTTTTGAATTTTTCAAAAACATACTTTAATACATCACCTTTACATTTAACAGGAATTTCACATTTTATAGTATTAACACCTGTTTTCTTAGATACTTTATATGTATTATCTGTTGAATTATTAACTATAACATTAATATCATAAAAATTCTTATCATAATTTTGTTTTTTTAAACTCTCAATTAAATTTCCAATAACATTCTCTTCATTTCTTGCAGCAATAATAATCGAAAACTTATGTATTTTTTTACTATTAACAACATTTTTTTTGGGTTTTAAAAAAGCAAAAATACCAGTAACACCGTAATATAAACCATAAGCTGCAAAAAACAAGGAAATAATTTTCAATATCACATTAAACATATAACCAATCAACCTCGATATATTATATTTTACTACACATATAGATAAAAAACAATTATTTTCTTGACAAGAATAATTTTTTACTATAATTATTGTCTAACGAAAGTTTATTTTCTAAAATCTTTATAGTATTTTCATATTCTATTAATGCATTTTTATCAAATTCTAAAACACAAGCATCAATAATACTTTTATTATTATATACAATATACCAATTATCACCAATAATTACTACTGATTTTGGTGGAAATAAGACATTTTTATAACTAATTTTATTTAAACTACAGAATATTCCTTTTATTCTATTAATCTTATCAATATGATTCTCATCAGGATTCCCTATTACTATCATACTCCTTTTTCTTGAATATAATGCTGGAACATTTTTTCGTTTAATAGGTAATTTTGTATTATTATTGATATTAATTTCTTTACTAGATGCTACGCATATAAGAGAATACTTACCATAATCTGTAGAAAAAACATCACCGCCATCAAATATTTCCTGTAAATTGGCAGTATTATGAATGAAATCAAACCAATCACTACTCTTATTATCCATTGGAGTATCACCTATTTTATTCTCGACTTCTACACTTACATTTGATTCTTCATTTTCTAAAGCATAACTGCTAGTAACTAAAACAAAATCAATTTTATCATGCTCGAAGGGATTATTTTGAGATATTTCAACAATATCTCTACAAGCTTTTTTAAAAGTTTCAATTATAGCTTTTTTTTCACTTTCAGAGTTCCCTTCATAGCCATAACCACCAGAATCATAAATTGTTCTTAATTGATTAATATAAACACCGTTACCATTACGAAAACCTGATGCCTTAGCGATAAAATTATCATATTCATTAACAATCTTAATCACAAAGCCGTTTTTATCTAAAACACAGTAATGAAGAAAATCATGATCATTACCATCAATTCTAAAACATGAGTTAGTATTAATCCCAGACAGTAAAATATCAACATCTTGTGAATCATACATACAATACTTGTAATTACCTAGTTTTCCACTTATATACGGAACTGTTGATTTATCTCTTTTAACCATTTGGCATACTAAACTTTTAGCCATTTCAATTATTTCTTTCGCATTATCATTGGTATATTGCCTATTTTCACATAATTCTGAAATAATATTCTTCCCAAGAATAGCAATAGATTCTTCTGAAGCACATTCAGATAACTCACTTAATTTCATGACATTTTCATATACATTTAAATCATAATTAAAAAAGGCAGCTAATCTTACTATTTCTTTTGTATTATTAATTAAATTAAACAATACTTCTTTATCAAGATCATCATAATAAATTTTATCAAGATCATCATAATAAATTTTATCAATATCACTTTCAAAGATATAATCAATAAGCATTAACCATATTAAATTATTATTAATAAGAAACTTCTCTATAAAAGAGTATATTTTATCATCTAAAAATAATTCATTTTTAACATATACTTCATCAGAAAAACAAGCATTCAAAAAATTGCCTACATCTATTTCATCAAAAATTGTTGTATCAAATTCATAGTAATCATCATTAAAAGGAAAATCTCGTGCTATATCATTTAATTCTTCTCTTGTAATTTCATCATTAATTGATAATTCTTTAATTTTCAAAATAATTCTTTGTTTTATCTTTTCAAATAGCTTTTGTTTTTCTATATATTCATTAAAAATATCAATATCTTTATTCGTAAATAATGGTCCAGAATAATAATATCGTTTTTTACTATTATCACATTGAATAATATCTAAAAAATTTTTTACTTCCAAATCCGTATGTTTAATATAGTTACTATTTAATCTATTTACAAGTTTACTAGCTTCTTTATATCTTAGATAATTATTAAATCCACGGGGTGCTTTAATAAAACAATCTAATCTTGTACAATCATCAACTAAAAAACTTTCAATCATATTATAAATAAGATCTTTATTAAATGATTTACCAAATTCATCAACAATGTTATCTATAAAACGATATATTTCTTGATTCCCTTTTTGAAATAATCTTCTAAATTTCTGCTTTTGTTGATATTCTAGAACTCTTTTTTGAATAATAGGATTAGTCTTTTTAGGCATAAAATATAATTTTAAACTATCATAAAAATCCGTAGCAACTTTCTTTTTGTATTTTTCTTTGCTTATAGATATATATAATGCTGATAAATCAGAAATCTGATTACGAGAATTAGCAATATCATCAAGTTTACTTCCACTATGATAAATAGTATGATATTCCTTCATTGCTTTGATTAATAATTCAAATTTATCTTCTAATGCCTCTTGCATTTTAGATAAAAACGGTAAAGAGCCAATGGCAAAATTAAAATTATCACTTTTATTTAATTCTGTACATATTTTCCCGAATATATTTGCATAATCATTAATATTATCTTCCCTTTTTTCTTCCCATAATCTTTCTGCTACATATTGTAATCTTGATTTATAATTTGAAATCTTAGGAAAGGCATTTAATGCTTTTACAAAAAGTTCAACTATTTTTTCATTAAATTCTTTACTAAAATAATCATCTTCGAAAGATATCAATTTATTTAAAACATATTCCATTATTTCTTTATCAAATAATACAGAAATAGACATTTCTCTTAATTCGTATTCTTTATAATCATAACCTTTTTTTATAAGATATTTAATTATCAAAGGATTATCTTGTAGAGAATGATCAGCATACATAATGGTATCCATATTACTCTTGATAGAATGCATAACAACATCAAAATTTTTTGATAACGTCTCACAACTATTAATTGATAATAAATAGTCATTATCGATAACTTCTTGAATTAAATCATCATATTCTTGACCATTCATATATTCCCAATCAACATAATCGGCAGAAGTAACATCAATTCTAATTGATGTTATTGCTACTTGACAATCTCTCTTTAAATAACTAGCACTATTACTATTTAAAACATATTTATTATGCATATTATCATCACCCCTAAAATGAACAATATCTCACCAAACCTTGCATATTATACTCCAAATCACTTTTTTTTGCAACAGTTATTATATATAACCAAACTTCTAAAAAATATTTTCATAAAATAGAGCAAGGAGAAATTATGGAAGATAATGTATTATTGAAAACAATTAATTTATCAAAAAATTATTATAATGATAAAACAGAAATAAAAGCTATTGAAAATTTAAATATCCATGTTTTAAATAATGAAATACTTGCTATAGTAGGACCATCTGGCTGTGGAAAATCAACTTTTTTATCTATACTAGCAAATTTAGAGAAACAAACTAATGGAAAAATAATTATGAAAAAAAATCTTTCTATTGGATATATGCTACAATCAGATTCTCTTTTTCCATGGCTTACCATTTTAGATAATGTTTTGTTAGGATTAGATATAAAAAAAATGAAAACAGGAAATAACATAGAATATACTATAAATCTATTAAAAAAATATGGCTTATATGAGTTTAGAGATCAATATCCTGATAATTTATCAGGTGGCATGCGACAACGTGTAGCATTGATTAGAACACTAGCAACTAATCCTGATTTATTACTATTAGATGAACCATATAGTGCCCTTGATTATCAAACAAGACTTTCTTTATCGAATGATTTACAAGAAATAATCAAGAATGAAGGAAAAACTGCTATATTAATAACACATGATTTAGCAGAAGCCATAAGCCTAGGCGATCGTGTAATTGTCTTATCTAAAAGGCCATGTACTATAAAAAGCATATATAACATTAATTTAAATAATAAAACAAATCCGATAGATAATCGAAAAGATCCTAAATTTAATTATTATTATGATAAGATTTGGAGGGATTTAGATGTCCATATATAGTAATGAACATAAAGAATACTTAAAGAAAAAAAGAAGAAAAACGATTTTTGTCCATATGACTCAAATATTTATTATTCTATTCTTCTTTATCATTTGGGAATATCTTGCAAATAAAGGGATTATTAATACCTTTCTTTATAGTTCACCATCATTAATTATTAAAACAATTATAAATTTAATTAAACAGAATAATTTGTTTTCGCATTTGTTTATAACCATCTCGGAAGTTATGATAAGCTTTATTATTTCATGTATTATCGCTTTATTTATATCAACTATTCTCTGGTGGAATGAATTTATATCAAGAGTATTTAATCCTTTTCTTTCAAATTTAAACTCACTACCCAAAGTAGCTTTAGGACCATTAATTATCATATGGGCAGGTGCAAGTATCAAATCTATTATTTTAATGAGTTTAATGATATCAATCTTTGTTACTATTATTAATTTCCATCAATCCTTTATAGGAACAGATAAAAATTATATTACCCTATTAAAAAGTATGAATGCTAAAAAGAAAGATATCTTCTTTAAAGTAATTATCCCTAGTAATAAAGAAAACATCATTAGTACCTTAAAAATCAATTTAAGTATGAATTTTATTGGCGTAATTATGGGAGAATTGTTAGTATCAAAAAAGGGTCTTGGATATCTTATTATGTATGGATCACAGGTATTTAATATTAATCTTGTTATAACCGCAATATTAATTTTAGGACTACTATCTTTTATCTTATATTATATAATTACTATAATAAATAAACTTATCGTCAAAAAGCGATAAGTTTATTTATATTTTTTTAATATTCTTAATGTATTTAGAATAGTTAATAAAGTTAAGCCTGTATCGGCAAAAACAGCCATCCACATGTTAGTAAGACCAAGAATGCTTAGAATAAGAATAATTAATTTAACAGATATAGCAAATATTAAGTTTTGTTTAATAATTTTTTTTGTATATTCTGAAATATTAATCGCTAAAGGTATTTTGGTTAAATCATCGTTCATAATGACAATATCACTAGCCATAATAGCCGAGTCACTACCAATATTTCCCATACTAATTCCAATATCACTTAGTTTTAAAGTTGGAGCGTCATTGACACCATCACCAACAAAAATAGTTGTACCCCTACCAATAATCTTTTTTAATTCATGATATTTATCTTGTGGTAATAATTCATATTTTACTTCATCGATTAATAACTCTTTACCTACTTTTAAGGCAACATCTTTTTTATCACCCGTAAACATATATATTTTTCTTGGTTTTAGATTCTTAATAACTTCTTTGGCATTATCTTTTACTCCATCATTTATAATGACAGATGCAATATGTTTATCATTAATATTTAAATGAATACTACTATCTTTATTACAATGACATAAATTACTATTTCCTATTTTAATTTTCTTTTTATCAAGATTAAAAGTTATACCAGAACCATCTATTTCTTTAAAGTTTTTAACTATACTATTATCAATCTTTTTATTACTTAAAGATAAAATAGCCTTAGCAATAGGATGTGAAGATAAGGATTCTCCTAAGCATAAAATATTAATTATTTCTTCCATATCATAATTATTATCTTCAATAATGATTTTTTCAACTTCTAACTTTGCATAAGTTAATGTACCTGTTTTATCAAATACAATTTGTGTAGCATTACTTAAATTATCAAGATAATTGCTTCCTTTAATTAAAATACCATTACGTCCTGATAATCCTATACCATTAAAATATGCAAGCGGTACTGATATTGCAATAGCACAAGGACACGCAATAACTAAAAAAGTCAAACTACGATACAAAGCATCCGCAAACGTTATGTTAAAAATCACTGGTAAAACAAATAAATTAATAATAGCAAGAACTAAGACAAGAGGTGTATAAATTCTACTAATTTTCGATACCATTGTTTCCGTTTTCGCTTTAGAATTAGTTGCATCTTCCAGTAATTCTAATATTTTTGAGACTGTTGAATTACTATAATCTTTTAGAGTTTCCACTTCAATTACATCACCAACATTAATTGAACCTGATAATATTTCACTATTCATATTAACTTTTAGAGGATCAGATTCCCCTGTTAAACTCGATGTATCAAGATAAGTATTACCTTTTGTAATCTTACCATCAACAGGAACTTTCTCTCCTTTTTTAATAACAATAATATCACCAACTTTTAATGCATCAACAGATACTTTTTTAATCTCTTTACCAACTTTTAAATTAGCATAATCAACTTTTAGTTCAATTAATTCTTTAATTGAATTTCTTCCTTTATTAACCGCTTTACCTTCAAGGATTTTACCAATACTATATAAAATAATAACCATCATTCCTTCAAGAATTTCACCGATTAATAAAGCCCCAATACAAGATATACTAATTAATAAATTTTCATCAATAGAATGATTTTTAATAATTAATTTAAAAGCTTTATAAATATTTTTATATAAAAGTAATCCATAAGATATAATATATAAAATCCATTTAATAGATGAAGGAATATTCAAAAAATAAGCACATAAACCTATAACAGAACCAACTATTAAGGGAAGAAGTTTAAAATCATCATGCTGATGCTCTTCAATATTTGTAATATGAAAATCACTATCTACACTTTTAACTAACTTATTAAGTTCACGAAGAGAGTATTCTTTTTCTGATTCATAAGTTAATTTACAGGTATTAAAATTAATTGTAACATTATGTAAATTATCATTTTTGGCTAAATACTCTTCTATTTCTTTTGCGCAATTTGCACAATGCATACCATGAACATTATATTTATACTTCTTCATCGGTGACCTCATTTTCTTTATGAACAATGTGTTCTATAGCAATCTCTAAGACCATTTTAACATGTTCATCATTTAAAGAATAATATACTTCTTTCCCAACTTTTCTATTTTTAACTAGTCTATTTTCTTTTAAAACCTTTAACTGATGTGAAATACTTGATTTAGTCATGTTAAGAAGATTAGCAATATCACATACGCACATTTCACTTTTATCCAATGCCCATAGAATCCTAAGTCTTGTTGAATCCCCTAATATCTTAAAAAAATCGGATACATCAAATAGTAAATCATCATCTGGCATATTTTCCCTTACACTATTTACAACATCATCGTGAATTACACTACAATCACATATTAAATCATTCATATATTCTCCTTTAATTGAATAACCATTCAACTATCATTATAATTGAACAAGCATTCAACTGTCAAGAAAAAAATCCAATTTTTGGATTTTATATGTCAACACTTTCAATAATTATTTTTAAAACATTAGCAACTTTAGTAGAACTATCCTTAAGAAATTCTTCATATGTAATAACATTTTGATTATTAGGAATATCAGAAATACTTCTTAAAACAAGAAAAGGAATATGAGATAGATAACATACTTGAGCGATAGAAGCTCCTTCCATTTCTACACACAAAGCATTAAACTTTCTATTTATTTTATTACTCATCATATAATCAGTACAAAAAATATCACCAGAAGCAATAACACCTTTAAAATATGAAACATTTTTTTCTTTTAAAACTTTTTCACATATATTTATTAAGTATTCATCACCATTAACATAAACACCAACATTGGGAATATAACCTTTTTCATGATTAAAAGCCGTTATATCAAAATCATGTTGAACTAACTTTTCTCCAAGAACAATATCACCAATATGAAGATCTGTACTTATTCCACCAGCAACACCAATATTAATGATTAAATCTACTTGATAATTATCTATTAATATTTGCGTACATCTTGCAGCATTTACTTTACCGACTCCACATGTTACTAAAATAAGATTAATATCTTTAATCGTACACTCAATAAAATGCAAATCAAAAACATCATATTCTTTAGTAATATTAACTAACTTAATAAATGCATCTTTCTCTTCTTCAAGAGCAAAAATAATTCCTATTTTTTTCATAAATAAACCTCTTATCAATTATAACATATTTAATTAATCATGGGGTTTAAAAAATAATGAAAATATAAAAGCAAAGAAAATGGCACTTGTAATACCAGAAGCTGTAAAATCAAACATACCCATAGCAATACCAATAAAACCATAAGAATTTGCTTTCATCATCGCTCCATGAGTTAATAAATGACCAAAGCTAGTAATAGGAACTAAAGCTCCACCTCCTACATAACGTACAATCTTATCATAAATACTAAACACATCCAAAAATGAACCTAATATAACAAAAAGTGAGGTAATATGACCCGGTGTTAATTTAGTATTATCAAGAATAATTTGACCAATTAAGCATAATAAGCCTGCAAACAAAAAGGAATACAAATAAATCATTCTACCACCTCCATACTAATAGCATGAGCAATAGATAAAATATTTTCTTTTTGAAAAATAGAAGTTGGACTAAATAAGGCTCCTGTTGCTACATATAAAACCCTTTTTAAATCCTTGTTTCTTAGTTTAGGAACAATATCACCATATATAACTAAAGCACTACAAACAGGACCTGACCCACCTGCCTGTACCTCTTTTTGATTTTCACGATCATATAAAAGTACCCCACAATCATTATAATTACGAGATAAATCAATATTATATTCTTTCTGCATATATTCTTTAAGTATTTCTTTACCATAAACACCTAAATCACCAGTTAAAATTAAATCATAATAGTTTACATCACGTTTTAAATCTTTTAGATGCTTATAAATAGTATTAGCAGCAGCAACAGCCATACAAGCTCCCATATTATTAGCATCATTCTGTTCCATGTCACACACTTTACCAATCGTTGAACTTTCTATTCTTATTTCACTTTTTATACTTGAAAGATATGCACTAGCAGCCCCTGTTGCTGTAAACGTTGCAGACATTGGTTTTGGTCCACCATATTCTGTAGGATTTCTAAATTGACGCTCTGATACCATATTATGACTACTAACTGATACAATACTATTTTTAACTTTTTTAGTATCAATTAAATTAGATGCAATAATTAATCCTTCAACGTTTGATGCACAGGCCGAATAAACGCCAAGAAAAGGAACATTAAGTTTTAAAGCACTATAACATGATGCTGTTATTTGATTTTGCAAATCACCTGCGATAAACAAGTTAATTCTATCTTTTTTACCAATTTTATCTTTTAAAATATCAATACTTTCCCTCATAAGATGTACCTCGGCACTTTCAAAGGTTTTTTCATGCATATACATATCTTCATAGAATCTATCAAATCTTTTGGATAAGGGGCCATTGTGTTCCACAGGACCTACTACTGTTGCCACTAAATTTAAATAAACATTATTATATTTATTAGTCATCAAGCACCTCCCATGATAAAATATCTAATGATTCCAAAGATATAAGCTGAAACTATCCCGTAAAGGATAACTGTCCCTGCCAATTTAAAGATATTGGCCCCTAATCCTGTTACATATCCTTCTCTTTTAAATTCAATCGCTGCACTAGTTAATGAATGTGCAAAGCCAGTAATAGGAATAATTAATCCACATCTTGCAAAATTAACCATCTTATCAAAAAAACCAAGAGCAGTAAACAAACTTGCAATAAAAATTAAAGTAATAATCATAAAAACCGCTGCATCATTTGTAGAAATATTCAAATAATATGTGTAAAGATCTAATAGCCCTTGTCCTATTAAACCAACTATTCCTCCAATAATAAACGCAACAAAAGCATTTTTTATACGATGTTCTTTTGGTTTATGATTCATTACTATTTTTTCATATAACTTTTTTTCCATATATTCACCCAACAATAGTATGAACATTTTTTTACTAATTATGAAAAAAAGAAGAATTTATCATTCTTCTGTAACATTAACATTTATTTCAAACGAATATATTTTATCATCACTATCAGTATTCGGTTCTTTACCATAATCTGTTGCTCTTACAGTTATTGTTGCTGTTCCTTCACTGACTGCTGTTATTTTACCACTAGTTGATACCTTGGCAATCGCTGTATCACTACTTTCATATGTTAACAGTTTATATGTTGGACTCGTTGGTGCCCAAGTGACTGGAATGGTTTTTGTATCTTTAACTTTTAGATTATATTCATTTACATTATTAGTTTCTCTAATATATTTTACTGAAATATATCCCTTATAATTTAAAGTATTTATTTTTTCAGTCGTTGCATCAATATTATAAGTACCATGCTCTATAGGTATATTAGAACTTATTACTTTATTACCACTAATTACAATATCATATTTATCCATTAGATATGCATCATCAACATTAGTTGGAAATTCATCAGAATCACTTGAATCTAAAGATTTCCTTGGTTTAACTCTTGTAAAAATAGTACTAGATAACTCATTATTTTTTATTGTTAAATGATATATTTTATTAAAAATATCAATTGATTGAGTTACAGTATTATATATCTTATTATTCTCTATTGTAATATAGTTATATAATTGATTTACACTATCTTTTTCAATATCAATACCTGCTTGCGGATTTGTACCAATAATATCGTGTATTTCATTATTCTTAATAGTAATATAATCACCTGAAATAATTGATATACCATTACGTCTAATATAATGAATATTATTATTGATTACATTAATATTGTTTGAAATAGATGTAGTTAATCCATCACCAGTACACATTGATATATCAATATTTTCAACATTTATATTTTGGGAATCTCGAACTTGTATACAATGTCCCCACTCATGAGTTACTTTAGTATCATTATTACACCTATTATTAGAAGAAGAACTAAGTAATGTTCCATCACTTTCACAGGTATGTAGCAATCTATCACCTTCGATTACTCCGTTATATATTTTGAAATTATTAACATCTTTTATTAAAACGATTGCATATCTTGGTTCAGAATTCTCTACTAATGTAAGTGTTGAATTGTTTAGATTTAAATTAACATTATTTTTAGCAATTACCGCGTATTTTCTAACTGTACTACCAATTAAAATATCATAAGCTGCTGTTACATAGTAATTACCTTGCTCAAGTTTAATATTTTTTATTCCATTAGCACTAGCATCTAATATAGCATTATTTATACCATGCGAATTTAATAATCCACTATCTTTGCTTCCATCTTTTATAATATTATAATACGCATTATTTATAGTTCCATCTGCCAAAAATGGTACATCACTATCAAGCTCCCATATAGCATTTAAAGTTATATCATCATTTATAGGATTATTAAAATCATATTCTTTTCCATTTAATTGCCATTCTTTAAAGATATAATCTTCCTTTATTGGATCACTTGGTCTTATTACTTTATTTCCAGCATTAACCTTAACACTTTCTATACTATTTCCCCCACTTGTATTAAAGGTTACTGTATATTGTACAGCTTCATTCTCTCCCATCATTATCTTACGAATATTAATATAATCAAGGACTGATATATTTCCATCTTTATTCATATCCGCTGCTTTATATTCAATACTGCTACTATCTATTATTCTTTCTTTCATCATATGATTTCTTATAGCAATATAATCAAGGGCAGTTATCTTACCATCTTTATTAACGTCGCCATCTACTATAATGATATATTCATTATTACTTAAAACAATTTTACTTCCTGTTCCAAGTACACTATTATTATCTGTAACAGTATTACCACTAGCATTTTTAATGACAACATTACCTCTTATATTTACTTTGTTTCTTAATTCACTAATTGTTAAAGTATAGTTATATGGTATTTTCATTTCTATTTGGTTATCACTTATAATTGTGTCATTATCATTACTTGTTATTTCTCCAACATAATAGACATTTATCAATTCGCTAGTATAACTGTAATTAATACCTTGGCTTACTCTTAAAGTAATAGTTATGTTTTTATCAGTATATTTTATTGGATTAATTACTAACTCCTGTTTTTCTTGATTAACACTGCATTTAACACAACTCTCATCACTACTTAAACAAGAGATATTCCCATCACCAGTATAGGTGTACTTTATTATCTCGTTATTATTGATAATTAATCCTATATTATTTTGATTAGTCGCAATAATACTAGTAGGAATCGTGTTTAAAACAAAATCTTCCACTGGATATTGATTAGTCTTTTCCGGCATATTAAGTGTATACAAACGCAATAAAAAACTATCAGAAACATTAGGTACATAAACATTATTATTTTCTGTTTTTAATTCTTGATATATTTGTTCTAACTCTTCTTTAGTGTATGTAGTACTGCTTTCAACAAGAAATTTAATTAATTCATCATCATCATATTTATTAACTCGTAGAAGTTGATTTTTATGAAAGCTTGTCCATAGTACAACATTATCCATATCATAATCTTGAACCATTTTAACTAGTGACTCAATTTGTTCGTCTGTTCCACTTTTAAGTTCTATCTCCATTGTCATTTTATTCTCTTTGACATATTGAAGGGCATCTTCAAATTTAGTTATTCTATTGTTATTATATTGTTCTAATACTCTTCCGTCACGTGAGACATTAAATATATAATCATTCATTAACTCATCATAAGTTTTATCTTTTATTAATACGTCATCACTTATTTCCGTTAAATCATTATTTCTGGCAACTCTATTAATTTTACTGTCATGACATAAAACAGGTACATTATCCTTAGTAAAACGAATATCTGTTTCAATACCAAGATAACCATTTTCCTTAGCCATAATAAAAGATGCCAAAGAATTCTCTGGAGCATCATCCCATCCACGATGCGTATAAATCATATAACTCAATCTTTTAAGCTCTCTTCCATCTTCATAATATGCCCATTCTATATCATTAATCTTAGTTACGGATGGTAAAATATGCCATCCATCCTTCAAATAATAAATTGGTTTTTCATCATTTAACTCACTATAATAATCAGCATGAACATCTTCTTCATAATCAGTATCATTTAACATGAAATAAAGAAAAAAAGAAAAAAAGATTACTATTACTAATATAGCCATTATATTTTTTTTCATTTATTACCTAC
>CACZNM010000065.1 GCA_902782535.1 uncultured Erysipelotrichaceae bacterium | reverse complement strand
GCTTTTATTGATTTATATCCAACTGTTTGTACAAAAATTTTTAAAAGGCAATTATTCGAAAAAACCAAATTAACTTTTAAAAGTGGGGTATGGTATGAAGATGTTGAATTTATGTATCGATTATTACCATATACTAAAACGATTGGTGTAATACATGAAGCTTTCTATAATTATATCCAAAGAGATAATTCTATAACTAGTACTACTAGTCCTAAAATATATGATTATATTTATAATTTTAATGGATTAATTGATTATTATAAAGAAAAAAAACTGTATGATAAATATTTTAAAGAATTAGAATATGCTTATGTAAGATATCTTTATGCAACATTTATTAAGACTTGTTTAGGATATAATAAGGAAGATTATTTAAAAGCCGTTGATGTTGCAATAAAAAATGTTCATGAACATTTTCCCAATTATCGAAAAAACAAATATTTTTATAAGAGTATAAAGGGATTATATTTAGTAATGTTTAACAAGATAATAGCAAAGTTATTATATAGAGAAAGAGGTAAAAAATGATGAAAGGTAAGAATATAGCCATAATTTTTGCAGGTGGTCGCGGAGACCGCATGGGGGCTGATATTCCTAAACAATTCCTTAAAATATATGGAAAAGAAATAATAATACATACTTTAGAAAAATTTCAATATAATGATAATATTGATTTAATTTATGTGGGTTGTATTAAAGAATATATTGATGAACTTGAAAAATTAGTAAAAAGGTATAATATTACTAAAATACCTGTAGGTGGAATAATTCCCGGTGGAACTAGTGGGCAAGATACCATTTATAGAGTGTTAAAAAGAGCTCGAGAAGATAATTTTGATAATTCAATATGTTTGATTCATGATGGAGTACGTCCTTTAATAGGTGATAAACTTATTAATGATAATATTAATTCTGTTAAAAAGTATGGTTCATCAGTAACCGCAGTTAAGTCCTTTGAAACACCGTTTATCAGTGAAGATAGCGAAAATGTTTTAAAGGTTTTAGAAAGAAACAATGTCTATGTAGCTAAAGCACCACAATCATTTTATTTAAAGGATATTCTTGAGGCACATGAAAAAATTAGAAATACTGAAATGGGTTATAATAATCCTAGAATAGTTGATTCATGTTCTTTGATGAAGGAATGTGGTAAAACAGTTCATATAGTAGAAGGTAATCGTGGTAATATCAAAGTTACTACAGTTGAAGATTATATTACGTTATTGGCTAATTTATCAGTTAAAGACCAAGAACAGATATATCGATTAAATCACAAGGAGAATTAAAATGAATAAAATTATTTATGAAGATTGTATGCAGATTATTCATGATAATGATGTTGAAAAATTAAGAAATAAAGCTTTTTTAATAACTGGTGCTAGTGGAATGATAGGTTCATATATTGCATATGTTTTGAAGACTTTGAATGACAACTTCGAAATGAATATTCATATTATTTTATGTGTACGCGATAAAAATAAATTAAAAAAAGATTTCTTGAATGATAAAAATGTTGAAATAGTTGTTCAAGATGTCAAAGAAAAATTTAATATTGAAGGTAATATTGATTATATTGTGCATGCAGCAAGTCCAGCTAGTCCTAAAATTATGAAAGATAATCCCTTTGAGACAAATGTTGCTAATACGGTAGGAACATATAATACATTGATGCTTGCTAAAGAAAAGAAAGCTACTTTTTTATTTATTTCTAGTCGTGAAATATATGGTGAGCCAAGTAATGAAGTATCTATGTTTACAGAAGATGGACCATTAGGACAAGTTAATCCTTTAATACCAAGAAATTGTTACGCTGAAGGCAAAAAAGCTGCTGAGAATATGTGTGTTAGCATACATGATGAATATGGCATTAATACCAAAATTGTTCGTCTTGCACATACTTATGGACCAGGGATGAGTATAAGAGACGGTAGAGTTCAAGCTGATTTCTTAAATAATGTTTTGCATAATGAAGATATTGTTATGAAAAGCGATGGTAGTAAGGTTAGAACATATACATATATAAGTGATGCTGTAAATGGAATATTTAAAGTTCTATTATCAAGTAATGATATGGTGTATAATATATCTGATGATAAAGAAATAACTATTAAAGAATTAGCACTAGTTTTAGTTTCATTATCGCAAAAAAGTAAATTAGTTATGGAAATAGATAATTCATTAGAAAAAGGTAGTGCTGCGTTTACAAAGGGAATATTATCAAATGCAAAAATAAAAAGGGAATTAAATTGGAAACCAAAATATAATGTATATGATGGTTTTAAGCGTACTATTGAATATTTAAAAGAGGTGGATTCATGAGATACAAAGCATATGATCAAGATATTTTGAATAAATTACATGAGTTTGAACTCGAAATATTAGATGAATTTAAAAGAATCTGTGATGAAAATAATCTGCAATATTTCTTAACAGGTGGAACAATGTTAGGTGCTGTTAGGCATAAAGGATTTATACCATGGGATGATGATATTGATGTTGGAATGCCAAGGAAAGATTATGATAAATTTATCGAAATTGCACCACAAAAATTGAAAAAAGAATATATGTTAGATTGTTTTGAATATAATAAAAAATACTATTTACCATTTGCTAAAATAAAGAGAAATAATACGGTTTTTGACGAAGGTTTTTATGATGATAATTTTATGCATAAAGGAATTTATATTGATATAATTCCTTTTGAGAATGTGGAAAAAATTAATTTTTCTCTTAAAATAAGAGCGATAATAGTTAGAAATATTGTGGATACAATGTTTTATAAAAATGGTTTTCGTAAATTAAAAAAGACAAGAAGACCATTATTTGTATTATTGTTAAGTATATTTACTAAAAAGCGATTAATGAAGATTCAGCATTATTTTATGACTAAATGTAAAAATGATAATTCCAAGTATATTAATGCCTTAGGAGGTAGTTATCATTATTTGAAAGAAACACATTTCAGAGAGGAAATTGTTCCACCTAAAGAAATAATTTTTGAAAAAAAGAAATATATGGGAATGAATAATCCTGATGCTTATTTATCAAGATTATTTGGTAATTATATGGAATTACCACCAATAGAAAAAAGAGTTAATCATGTTCCTAAAAGAATATGTTTTGATGTAATAAAAGAGAGTACTTATAATAATAAAGATTTAAAAAAGCTACAAAAAACTTTAGTTGAAATGCTTGATGAAGTAGTCAGAATATGTGATAAACATAAATTAGATTATTTTCTTGGTGGTGGAACTTGTTTAGGTGCTGTTAGACACAAAGGATTTATACCGTGGGATGATGATATTGATGTTATTATTCCAAGAGATGATTATGAAAAATTCTTGGAAATAGCAAAGGATGAACTTGATAGTAATTATTTCTTAGACTATTATAAGACTAATGATGAAAATCATTTTGGTTTTGCAAAGATAAGAAAGAATAATACTACTTTTCAACTTGATTACCAATATAAATGTCATAATGGCTTCTTTTTAGATATTTTCCCTATGGATTATAATGATAATAAAGATTCATTAAGTTTAAAGTTTGATGTATCTTTAGCTAGATGTTTATTGGATACTTTAAAGTATAAAGATCATAATTTACCTAAAATAAGAAATATGAGAAGACCATTTATATCGATATTGTTTATTTCGTTTAGTAACAAGAGAATTCACAGTATAATTGAAAAATTATATCAAAAGCATAACAATGGTAAAAGAATAAATGGTGGTGTATATTCTGGAATGTACTATTATAAAAAGGATATATATCCATTAGATAAAGTATTTCCATATAGTATAGTTGAATTTGAGGGTAAGAGATATCATGCATTTCATGATGTAGATTACTATTTAAAAGGTTTATATGGTAATTATATGGAATTACCAAAAGAAGACAAAAGAATTGCGCATAAACCAGAGAAATTAGATTTTAATACGGGAGATTTTAAGAATACTAAAGAAGAATATGATAAACTAGAAGGAAAGTAGGTTTATATGAATAAGACAAAAAAGACAGTATTAAATTTAGTTACGGACGTTATACCATTAATAATAATATCATTACTAGGTATTTTTAAAGTTAAATTATTTATTCAGTATCTAGGTAATGAAACAATGGGATTATATAATTTATTTAGCAACATTATGATTTATGTATCTCTTGTTGATGGTGGTATTGCTTCTGCTGTATTATTTTCGTTATATAAGCCTAACGCTAATGGCGATACCAAAAAACTAAGTGAATTATTAAGTGGAGCCCTAACGGTTTTTTCTAAAATAGGGATGATTGTTTTTGGAATAGCTTTTATTGTTTCTTTCTTTGTTATTTTTTTTATTAAAAATTGTGCCTTTGATTATTGGTATATTGTTCTAACTTTTCTTTTGTTTTCTCTTTCTAATGTTATTGCTTATTTCTTTGTTCCTTATCAAGAACTTTTACAAGTTAAAGAAAAAAAATATATTTATAATGTTATTGGTCAATCTGGTCAAATAGTTTTATCAATTTTAGAAATTATTATGCTGATAACTGGTTTTAAATTTGGTTATATTCTTTTAATGCACAGCCTTGTAAAATTAGTTGCTAATTTAATTGTATCTTATGTATGTAAAAAAATGTATCCGGAAATAAATCTAAGAAATAAGAATAAAGATTTTAGTTTTAAAAAATATTTGAACTCTTTAATATTTCATAAAATTAATGGACTAATTAGCAGTAATATTGATACTATTATCATCTCATCAATGATTGGATTAGCATCTGTTGCTATATATTCAGCTTATAGTTATATTATTACTATGATGAAGAATATATTAGGAAAATTATCAAGTTCAATGACGGCTATTGTTGGAAATAGTTTAGTTCATAATAAAGAACGGATGTATGAGATTTATATGGAATTTAATTCAATGTTATTTTATGTTGCCATAAGTATCTGTGTACCTTTAATTATTGCGTTTGATGGTTTTATAGATATTTTCTACGAAGGTGCGATTAAAACAGATTTCTTGATAGCCTTATCATTTACTTTAATACTATTTGTTTTTATTGTTAAACAAAGCACTATCATGTTTGTTAATGCAGGAGGTCTTTACAAAGAAACAAAGCATTGTGCAATAGTTGATACGTGTATTAATTTAACTCTTTCTTTAACTTTAGTACATTTAATAGGTATATCAGGTGTTTTATTTGCAACGGCAATTGCTGTTTTTGTTGCTGAATATACTTTAAAAGCGATCGCAGTTCATAAACATATTTTTCAAAAATCTTCAAGACATTATTTTATGAGAAATATTAAATTCTTTATCATTTTTATTCTTGACTTATTACTAGGAATTTATCTGCATAATCAGTTTGATATAAATAATTTAGGTAAATGGTTTATATATTTTATTTCGTATACGATAATTAATGGTAGCATAGTGTTAATAATATTTAGAATTTTTGGCGAAACTAAATTTATTGGCAGATTTAAAATGTTAATTGGAAGGAAAAAGATATGAAAATAGTTTTTTTACAAAACAAAGGTAAAAGTTATGGTGGTGTATGGCAAGTTAATAAACTTGTTGGCGAAGCCTTAATTAAAGATGGATATGATGTATCGATAATTTCTATTCGTGAGAATCATAATGATAACCAATTAGAACATGATGATAGGTTGCATGTCGAAACATTAAATACCATTGATGATTGGGAAACATATACGTATAGTGAAATAATTGATGAATTAAAGAAAATGCATCTAAAAAAAGCCTTTTGTAAACTAAAATATCGTCTTCATAATAATCGAACTTTAAAAAAAGATACCAAGAAACTTGAATTATATTTAGATGAATTTCAACCTGATTATATTATAAGTAGTCATTATCAATTATTGGATATGATTCCTAAAAAGTATTTATCTAAAACATATCATGAACATCATACAGACTTTAATGATGCATTGCAAAAAGCTAATTGGAAAACTTTATTAAAATATGATAAGAAAGTTAAATATATCTGGTTATGTAAAAGTACAATGGAAAAAGCTATTGAACATGGCCTTCATAATAATTATTATATTTATAATGCTGTACGCTTTCATAATACAAAAGAAAATGATGTAGTTAAACATAAAAAACTAGTTACAGTTGCTAGAATATGTGATCAGAAGAGAATTGATAAAATGGTTAATATCGCTAATAAATTATTTGAGGATTCTAACTATAAAGATTGGATATTAGAGATATATGGTGATGGTCCTCGTGAAAAAGATGTAAAGGCCTTAATTAAGAGTTCACAAATTAAAATGATGGGAAGAACAGATAGTGTTAAAGATGTTTTTATGTCAGCTTCAATTAATTTAATAACTAGTGATTATGAAGGTTTTTGTCTAACGATTGTTGAAGGTTATGAGTGTGGAGTACCAGTAGTAAGTTTAAACTTTGGTGAACCAACAGAAGAAGTGATTGAGAATAATGTTTCTGGATTTATTGCTAAAGATGAAGATGATTATTTGATTAAATTAAAAAAGTTGATGAATGATTCTAAATTACTTATGGAAATGTCAAAAAAATGCAAAAAATTTAATAGTAAATTTCAAATTAATAATATAGTAAAAGAATGGGAAAAATTATTTAAATAGAGAAAATTATAGCGTTGAATAAATAGATAATTCTTGTTATAATTAAAGTGTATTTTGTATAAGGAGTGTATATGAAGAAAGTATTATTTATATCAAGTACTGGTGGACATTTAGATGAACTTTTACAGCTTAAAAGTATGTTTAATAAATATGATTATTATATAATAACTGAAAAAACTAAATCGAACTTATCACTTTTGGATAAATATCCTCATCGTGTTAGCTTTCTTTCTTATGGCAGTTATACTACTTTATTGAATAAAATAATTTATCCTTTTAAATTGATTTTTAATACTTTTAAATCATTGTTTTTATATTTTAAAATTAGGCCTAAATATATTGTTACAACTGGTGCTCATACGGCTGGGCCAATGTGTTTAATTGGTCATATCTTTGGAAGTAAAATTATTTATATTGAAACTTTTGCTAATAGTACAACTAAATCTAAAACTGGAAGTATTGTTTATAATTTCGCGGATTTGTTTATTGTGCAATGGGAAAGTATGTTAAAACTTTATCCAAAAGCAAAGTATGGAGGGTGGATTTTCTAATGATTTTAGTGACATTAGGTACGCAAGATAAGGCGTTTACAAGACTTTTAAATTGTATTGAAGAAGAAATAAAAAAAGGAAATATTAAAGATAAAGTTATTGTTCAAGCTGGTTATACAAGTAAAGTATATAAAAGCGATAATATGGAGATATTCGACTTAATAGATCGTGATGAATTTACTGAATACGTAAAGAAATGTGATTATTTAATAACACATGGTGGGGTAGGCTCTATTTTAACTGGGCTAAAGAATAATAAAAAGGTTATCGCTTGTCCGAGATTATTTAAATATAAAGAACATCTTAATGATCATCAATTACAGATAGTTAATGAATTTTCAAAAGAGGGATATATTTTATCATTTAATGATGGTGATAAATTAGAAGATACTTTGAAAAAATTAGAAAAATTTAAACCTAAAAAGTATGTGAGTAATACAGAAAATGTAGTTAAAATGATTAGTGATTTTATTGATAATAATTAAAAAAGGAATCGTTTGATTCCTTTTACTTTTTGCTTATTTGTATTGTATAGATACTATTACCATGATATTTACCATCTATAAAGTCATTTTCATCTTTGTATGTGAAAACGGAAAAAGTTATTGGTGAAGTTATTTCGTTGGATTTTAAATGCATATAAAGCTTAATTGTTGTATAAATAGTATTATCTTTGATATCATTCATTGTAAGATGCGAATATTTTCCTGTTTGATGTACACCATCATATAAATATAGGTATAAATAAGGGTGTAATTTATGTTGATTCTGGGGATTTAATAATAGATTTTCATATTCTTTATTATTTGCCGTAAAAGATACATAAAAGCCAATTTTATAATCATCAATATTTTCATAATTTTTATAATACTTATTCCAGTTTGTTTTGATATTTGTACTATCTAATTTTTCTTCATTAGTATAATAGATATCATATACAGCAATATCGGTTCTATCTTGATACTTAACACTGTAATCTTTTACTAGTTTTCCTTTTTGATAAAGTCCTACTTTAATGGGATTATTATCAATATATTTTGGTTTTTCATACATGTTATTAAGAGAATCGTTAATAGTATTAGTAAAATCATTTATTTCGCTATTACTACATCCCAATGATATAAAAATTAAAGTTAATAATATTATTTTTTTCATATGACCTCATAATAATTATAATACATTTTTCAAGAAGATAAAAGTAAGTTCTATTATTTTTATTAATTAATATAATTAATTGAAAGGAAAAATTAATTATGGAAATATTGAAAGTAAGTAGTAAATCTAATCCTAACAGCGTTGCAGGAGCTCTTGCTAATGTTATTCGTGAAAAAGGAAGTGTAGAAATACAAGCCGTAGGAGCAGGTGCATTGAATCAAGCGATTAAAGGTATCGCAATAGCTAGAGGTTTTGTTGCCCCAAGTGGTAAGAATTTAGTATGTATTCCAGCTTTTGCTGATATATCAATTGAAGGTGAAGAGAAAACGGCAATTAAACTTATTATCGAAACAAAATAAAGAAGGTTATCTAAATAGACAACCTTCTTTTATTGTGTATCATCTTTTGAATATAGCCAATTATTAACGGCATTATCGTATTGAGTATTTAATTCATCATCCTCAAATTTTAATCCATATTTTTTTCTTAGTTCAATCATAGCTTTATATTCGGCTTTTTTATCTTCGGTTCCTTTTTCTGTTGTTAAAGTTTCAATAATCGTTTGCTTGATTGTATCTAAGTCTGGCTTCTCTTTTTGAGCATCTTTGTAAATAATATGGTACCCATAACTTGATTTAACAGTTTTAGCAGTATATTTTCCTACTTCAAGTTTTAAAACAGCATTTTCAAATTCTTCATTAAATCTAGTAGTCATTTCACCTTTATTAAAGGTACCAATTCTACCTCCATTACTACTTGTTGCAGTATCTTCAGAATATTCTTTAGCCACTTCAGCAAAACTTGTTCCACCATCTAGTTTTTCATATATTTCTTTAATCTTTTCTTGAGCTTTATTTTCTGCTTCTTTCTTTTCTTCATCAGTACTATTACTTGAATTTTCAAGTTTTATTAAAATATGACTTACTGTTACATCACCGTAAACACTTTCATTATAGTATTTTTCAATTTCATTTTTTGTAATATTACTTTTGATATAATCATTTTTAGCAAGTGTACGTTTATAATTAGTTTTTAAGTAAGTTTTAAATTCATCAATTGAACTGTATCCAGCACTTTGTAAATCTTCTTTAAAAGCATTTTCATCATTACCATAATATATTTGTTTATATAATTTTATTTGATTTTCAGCATAGTTATTTACATCATCGCTATCTTCATATTCATTATTTAATATTTTTTCATCAATTATATTAATTAGATAATTTATTGCATATTTTGTTTTTAATTCTTTATATAAATCATCGACGGTAATATTCATTTCCTTTTCATTAAAACTTACAATATTTTTACTTCCATCACTTGGAATAGTTTCATTTCCACAACCAGTAATAGTTAAAAAAACTAATCCACATGCTATTATTTTTAATAATTTTTTCATTTCTCCTCCACAAGCACATTAATAATAATAACAAATTTATTAAGAAAATACAAGAATCTTGACATATTTTATAACTTTTGCCCGAACCAAAAACAAATAATGCCATAGAATAAATTGAATATATTAAAAAGGAGGAATTAAATTATGTGTAATAACTATGCATCTTCTTATGCTATTATTTTAGTATTATTTATTTTACTAGTAATCATTGTTGGTGCTTATATTTAATTTTAATAGGGGGTGTTATAATGAATGAAATGGAAAAACACGGTAATAATAATTTTGGATCAGCGTTTTTAATTGTTGTTGTTTTATATATCTTGCTTGCTATTATTATTGGTTCAAGAAATGGAAATAATTTTTATTTCTAAAAGGGGCTATTTAGTCTCTTTTTATTTTTCTTTCTAAATATATTACTTTTCCAATAATATTTACTTTAGAATAGAATCTTTTTATATCGCTTTCTAAGATATAAAAACCATCTTGATAAAAGTATTTCATAATATATATCTTTTTATTTATTTTGAAAAGACCAAGGTCATTATTCTTTAAGTTTTTCGTTTCTTCAATTATTAAAATATCATTTTTAAGTATGCCTTTTTCTTTAAAAATATCATCTTTAACTTTAAAAGCAAGATAGGATTTATTATCATTAAAAATAATCTTTACAGTATCATTACTATTAATAACTTTTATTATTTTTAACCCTTTATTAAAATCTTGATAATTCATTTCTAAGATTCTATTATTATTTTTATTTCTAATTAGATAACCTTCTTCTTCAAGTTTCTTTATATGGTAGTAAATCGTGTTAATAGATTTAACATGGACTTTATCTTTTAAATAGCGCATACTAGGCATTAATTTGTTTTGATTATAGTAATCAATAATTGTTTTTAAAATTTCTTTTTCTTTCATAAACCTCACTTATTGAACATTTGTTCAATTATTATATTGCATTTTTTTATTGAAAATCAAGGTTAAAAAGAAAAATCATAAAATATTTTTTTTACACGATAGTTTCCTAATAATATTTACAGGAGGATAAATGAGTGATAAGTATTGCATTTTACAAGATGATTTAAAAGATTGTGGGGTTTC
>CACZNM010000064.1 GCA_902782535.1 uncultured Erysipelotrichaceae bacterium | reverse complement strand
TAACAATTTATTATTAGTCGATGAATATGTTGATGATGGGGTATCAGGAACAACTTTTGATAGAGCAGGATTTAATCGTATGATAAAGGACTGTGAATCAAAAAAAATTAATATGATTATCACTAAAGATACATCAAGATTAGGAAGAGATCATATTGAATTTGGTTTTTATGTTGAAAGATATTTTCCAGAACATAATATAAGATATGTTGCAGTTAATGATGGAATAGATACAGCTATTAACTCATCTGCTAATGATATGTTAGTATTTAAAAGTGCCTTTAATGATATGTATGTTAAAGATATTTCAAATAAATTAAGAAGTTCTTTATATACAAAAAAAAGAAATGGACAGTTTGTAGGTGCATATGCACCATATGGATATATGAAAGATCAAGAAGATAAACACAAATTATTAATTAATGAAGAAGAAGCAAGGATTGTTAAAAGAATATTTAAAATGTTTGCAAATGGTTCTTCTTTAAATGATATTTGTGATATTTTAACTCGTGAGCAAGTTAAAACACCAAGTATTTCTAAAAATATGAAATTAGGTCAAAATAATGTTCATTATGGAGTATGGGCTACTCGTACTGTAAGTGATATTTTAAAATGTCCTACTTATATTGGCAATTTAACTCAATGTAAGCAAAAGAAAGTTAACTATAAATCCAAAAAGCGTGTTCATAATAAAGAAAATGGCTGGATTGTATCTATTGGAAGTGTGCCAGCTATAATTGATGAAGATACTTTTAATGTTGTACAAGATATGTTTAAAAGTAATAAAAATCGTGGTATACGAGGTAATGGTATAACTGATAGCCTATTACTTCGAGGACTAATTTTCTGTAAAGAGTGTGGTCATACCATAGGTTTTAGAGCTCATAAGCAAAATACTTTAAAAAATAGTGAAGTAATAAGAATCTATGGTAATTGTAATTATTGGGCTAAAAGGAAGAAACAACATGTATGTACACCACATAATGTTAAGTATCATGATATTGAGTTAATTGTTTTAAATAATTTAAAGGAAATGTGTAAAAAGTATTTAAGTGAACAAAATCTTGAGAATATTCTTAATAATTCTGAAAAAATACAAAAGAAGAAAGAGCAAATCAAGTTTGAAATAATTAAGTTAGATAATTTAATAGAAAGTATTAATAAAAAGATTGATGCCTGTTATAATGATAAACTTGAAGGTAATATTACTTTAGATATGTACAAAAGGACTTATAATAATCTAACATTGGAAATTAAAAAGTATCAATTAGAAAAAGAAAAATACATAAAAAATCTTTATGATATTGATAATAATAGTTTAAATAATAATAAATCATATGTAAAAGTAGTCAATGATTTTTTAAATATGAAAAATCCATCTCGAACTTTGATTACAAGTTTAATTGATAGAATAGAGATTGATGAAAATAAAGTAATAGATATTTATTATAAGTTTAAGCTTATTTAATTTCATGAATATGCACATATGTGTATTCCTTATATAGGGAATAGATTTTCATTATTTCGTATGTTATAATTGAAGTTAACTTGATTAATTTGTAGTAAAGGTGGTGGTTTTAATGAACGGGGACAAAATGCATTTAATTAATAAAATATTTAATAACGAAACAATAAGGACAGTGTGGGATAAACAGGAAGAAAAGTATTATGTTAGTGTTGTTGATATTGTAGGTGTTGTTTCTGAAAGTAATAATCCACAAATATATTGGAGAGTATTAAAAAAAAGACTTAAAGACGAAGGAAATGAAACCGTTACAAAATGTAACGGTTTGAAACTTAAAGCTCAAGATGGGAAATATCGTATGACGGATGTTGTTGATATTGAAGGAATGTTCCGTATAATTGAATCTATTCCAAGTAAGAATGCTGAACCAGTTAAACTTTGGCTTGCAAAACTTGGCAGTGAAAGAATAGATGAAATATTTGATCCTTCAATTGCTTCTCAAAGATCAATTGATTTATATCGAGCTAAAGGCTTTGATGAAAAATGGATTGCTGAAAGAATAAAAGTTATTCAAAATAGAAAAGAACTAACTGATGTTTGGAAAGACGGTGGAATAACTGAAGGAAAAGAATATGCAATTCTTACGAATGAAATATATCACGAATGGTCAGGAATGACTGCAGGAGAATATAAGAAATATAAGGGACTAAGAAAAGAATCTTTAAGAGATAATATGACTCGTATAGAAGAACTTCTTACTGATTTAGGAGAAGAAGCAACAAAAGAATTAGCTAAGAAACATAAACCAAAAGGTTTAGAAGAAAATAAAAAAATGGCTAGATTAGGTGGACATGCAGCTAAATCAGCAAGAGATGATCTTGAAAAAAATTTGGGAGAATCAGTAATAACCTCTCTAAACAATTTAAATTATCAATATCTAGACGAAAAAGAAAAAATAGAAAATAAATAAAGAAATAATAAAAGGTGTAAGAACTATTAAAAAGTTAAGACTTTTGTGTGTCATAGTTGTTACACCTTCTTTAAATAAAAGTTT